>JBEOKB010000117.1:0-15179 GCA_040275425.1 Siculibacillus sp.
CCACCGAGGATCACGTTCAACCCCGACGAACCCGTCAGGGAGACGGACTGCGCCGCGGTGAGGCCGGACGCGTCGATGTCGACGAACCCGGTGGTGATGGCGCCGTCGCCGACGGTCTGATCCGCCGCGGCGAGATCGACGGTGACGGCCGCCTTCAGCACCAGGGTGTTGATGCCGGTGCCACCGTCGATCGAGGCTTCGCCGCCCCAGTAGCGCACGGCGTCGTCGCCGCCGCCCGCCGCGATCACGTCGGAGCCGCCGGCGCCGTCGATGGTGTCGGCGCCGCCGCCGCCGGTCAGGCGGTTGTCGGCGCTCGAACCGGTCAGCGCCACCGCCTGCGAGACGCCGAGCGTGCTCGCGTCGACGTCGACGAATCGCGACACGGCGGTGAGATCGCCGCTGGTCTGATCGGCGCTGCCCAGATCGACGGTGATCGCCCGCGTCAGCACCAGCTCGTTGATGCCCGAGCCGCCTTCGACCGAGATCTCGGTGCCGTAGTAGGAGACCCGGTCGTCGCCGTCGCCGCCCTGGACGACGTCGGAGCCGCCGGCGCCGTCGATGGTGTCGGCGCCCGCGCCGCCGATCAGGCTGTTGGCGAAGATCGAACCGGAGATCGAAACCGACTGCGCCGCCGACAGCGCGCCGCCGTCGACGTTTTCGAACCGCGTCACCGTGGTGGTGTCGCCGATGGTCTGGTCGGCCCCGCCCGCGCCCGCCAGATTGATCGCCGAGATCGCGCCGGAGAGTTCCAGCACCAGCGTGTCGGTGCCGGTGCCGCCGTCGATCGAGGTCTCGTTGCCCTCGAGTTTGACGGCGTCGTCGCCCGCGCCCGCCGCGATCACGTCGGCGCCGCCGCCGCCGCCGATCGTGTCGGCGCCCGCGCCGCCGGTGATGGTGTTGGCGAGCACGTCGCCGGTGAGCGTCGCGCCGTCGGTGAGAGCAGTGGCGTCGATGTTGCGGAAGCCCACGACCGTGACCGCGTCGCCGCTGGTCTGATCGGCGGACGCCGCCAGATCGACCACCGCCGCCGCCTTCAGCTGCAGCGTGTTGATGCCGGTGCCGCCGTCGACCGAGGCCTCGGTGCCGCGATAGGCCACGGTGTCGGCGCCGCCGCCGGCCGAGATCGTGTCGACGCCGCCGCCGCCGTCGATCGTGTCGGCGCCGAGACCGCCGGTGATCGCGTTGGCGGCGCTCGAACCGAGAACCGTCAGGGTCTGCGTCGAATCGAGCGTCGATCCGTCGACGTTCTGGAAGCTCGACACCACGGTGACGTCGCCGGTGGTCTGGTCGGCCGCGGTCAGATCGACTGCGGCTTCCGCCAGCATCACCAGCGTGTCGACGCCGATGCCGCCGTCGATCGAGGTCTCGCCGCCGTGGTAGGTGACGCGGTCGTCGCCGGTGCCGGCCGAGATCGCGTCGCCGCCGCCGGCGCCGTCGATCGTGTCCGCGCCCTGGCTGCCGACCAGCGTGTTGACGTCGACCGAGCCGGAGATGGTGATGCCGGTCGAAAGGAGCGCGGCGTCGACGTTCTCGAACCCGGTGACCGCGGCGCCGTCGCCGACGGTCTGGTCGCTCGCCGCCAGATCGACGGCGGTGCCGACGGTCAGGATCAGCGTGTCGGACCCGGCATCGCCGGCGATCGACGCTTCGCCGCCGCGATAGACGACCGTGTCGGCGCCGCCGCCGGCGCGGATCACGTCGAGCCCGCCGCGGCCGTCGATCGTGTCGCCCGCCGCGCCGCCGGTCAGCACGTTGACGCCGGTGTTGCCGGTCAGCCTGTTGGCGGCGGTGGCCGAGCCGACCAGATCGGCGATGCCGGTCAGGCGGTCGCCGTCGGCGAGACCGCCCACGCCGATGCCGGTCGACAGATCGACGTCGACGCCGACGGTCGAGGCCGAATAGTCGACCGTGTCGATGCCGCCGCCGCCGATGATCGTGTCGGCGCCGCCGCTGCCGAAGAAGGTGTTGTTGCCGCTCGAGCCGATCAGCGTGTCGGCGAAGGCCGAGCCGATTACCGAGGTGAAGTTGGTGAGAACGTCGCCGGCCGCCCAGCCGCCCGTGCCGGTGCCGTGCTCTAGGTCGACGGTGACGCCCGATCCCGACTGCTCGTAGGAGATGACGTTGAAGCCGGCGCCGCCGTCGATGGTGTCGTGGCCGGAGCCCGCGTGCACGGTGTCGTCGCCGCCGCCCGCGTCGATGACGTTGCCCGGCGGCGTGGCGTTGAGGACGTAGATCTTGCTCTTGCCGTCCTGCGACAACAGCTCGACGTCGGCCTGCGAGGCGACCTCGCCGATCATGAAGGTCTGGCTGCCGGTGAAGATGCGCGGCGTGCCGCCCGAGTTGACGATCAGCTGGACGTTGAGCGCGAAGCTGCCGAGGAAGCCGTTGGCGTCGGGCACGGTGCCGTCGGTCGGCAGCACGTAGCGCAGCTCGAGCTGGAAGTGGTTGATGCGGGTGCTGTCGAGCTGGACGATCCAGCGGTCGCCGTCCTTGACCGCGTTGTTGATGGCGAAGCCGGTCGGCAGGTTGGTGACGATGGCGTAGTCGGCCGTGCCGCCGCCGGGCAGGATCGCCTCGACGTCGATCAGGCGCACGTTGGTGCCGGCCGGCATCTGCGCCGGGTCGTCGGCGTAGATGACGTCGCCGAGCGCGGTGCCGGTGATCGATTCCGGCGTCTGCTGGACCGCGTAGGTCTTGTCGGTCGAGGCCGGCAGGATCGCCGCCGCGCCGCGAATCTCCTGTCCGCCCGAGTTGAGCGTGCTCGTCTTGATGCCCGAGACGCCGTAGAGCGAGACGATCAGCTTGGCGGCGGTGACGTTGCCGTCGTCGTTCGAGGTGTTCGAGTTGGCCTGCGCCGGCGGCGAGCCGGAAGCGGGCGGGCTGGCGATCGCGTCGGTGGTCTTGCGCGGCGACGCTTCGGCCGCGTCCTCCGGCGGCTTGTCGAAGTCGGCGACGCCGGTGAGCTTGGCGCCGGGCGCGGCCGGTGCCGGCGGCGTGGGCGTCGGCATCGGTTCGGCCGCCGGCGTCTCCTCCTTCTTCTCCTCGTCCGAATCGGCACCCTTCTTCTTGCCGTCGGTATCGCCCTGCGACCCGACGGTCTGCAGGCCGGTGTCGTCCATCAGCTTGACCTCGCCCACGCGCGCGAGCAGTTGCTGGGACGTCAGGAGCTTGTCGAGGAAGGTGACCTCGCTCGAATCGGACCCGACCAGGTCGAAGGCGAAGCCCGGAATGATGACCTTGCCGCCGTCCGGGAACAGCAGCACCAGGTCGACGTCGAGGACGATGACCTTGGCGTCGCCGGTGGCGAAGTTGAACTTGAGATTGGAACCGGGGGGAACCTCGACGACCTGGATGGCCCCGGCCGCGGGCCGGTTGATCGTCGTTACGACGTCGCCGGCCGCATGCCCGGTCGAGGCCATCACCGCTTTCGCGGGGGCCGAACCTGCGGCGTTTGCGGGATCGTCGGTCATTGCGGCTTGGTCGCTTCCTACCAGGAATCCGAGGGCGACGGCCTTGATTCGCGTTCCGGCCGCGCATGAAGTCCGCCGGCTCCACGACCGACGAAAGCGACTATCCGGTCATATGGTTAACGAGAAGTTAACGTAAAAATTCGGTGAATGTTTCAACCTGAATCAGAAGGCGTCCCTTGGGTAAAGTGCCCGTCCGGCGCCCCTCGGCGGGCTCGAACGGGGACCCGGAAACGGCTCTCAGCTGCGCTTGGCGAGGAACGAATCGGCGAGCTTGCCGCCGTACTCGCGTACCACCGCCTCGACCACCGCCTCGTCGAGGTCCTGGAAGAACTGGATGCCGTAGCTGCCCGGACGCACCGCGCGAATCCGCCCCTCGATCTCGAACAGTTCGGTGCGAATCGAAACGACCTCGCCGGTGCGGTCGAGCATGAACATGCTGGCGGCGCGGAACGCGCATCCGCCCGCCGAGATCTCGATCACCACGCCGTCGAACTCGGCGCCGATCTCGATCACCGTCATGCCGCCGACGAGGACCACGTCGTGGCGGGAATGGCGCCGCGAGAAGCCGGGCTGCTTCTTGCGCAGGAAGAACGGCAGGAAGGAACGGATCGTGGTTCCGGCGTGAGCGAGGGACGACATCGGACTACCTCTCGTGGCGCGTCGATCGACGGACGGCGGATCAGGACGAACGGCCGCCGGCCGCACGCATACGGAAGTCGGAGAGCAGACGCTCGAGTTCCTCGCTCTCCCGGTCGAAGTGATCGGTGCTCGGCTCGGCGCCCGGAGCGGGCGCGGGGTCGAGCGCCGGAGCCGCCGGAGCGGAAGCGGCCGAGACCTGAGCGGAAGCGGCCGAAGCCTGCGCGGGAACGGTCGGAGCCTGCGCCGGCGCGGCGGCGATCTCGGCCGGAGCGGGGGCCGTGGCGGTGGCGCCGCGGGCGCCGATCGTCACGTGCAGCAGGCTCGAGTAGGCAGAGAACGCCGTCTCCAGCGACTGGCTCATCCGGCCGAAGCCGTCGGCCATCGCCGTCTCGAAGGTGTGACCGAGCTTCTCGATCTCCTCGTTCGACGAGCCGCCCGAGGCGCCCTTCGAGGCGGCGATCGCCTCGATCAGCTTGTCCTGGCCGGCGGCGATCTCGGCGGTGCGCGCCTCGATCCGGTCGGAGTGGGAGGCCAGCACCCGCCCGACCTCGGCGAGTCCGGTCCGCACGCTGCGATCGAGCGTCTGTTCGAGCAGGGCGGAGGAGGGGGCGGCGGTGCGCCGGTCGATGTCGGCCGAGAGCCGCTCGATCGCGCTCGCCATCTGCGTCGTCGTCTGCAGCTGATTGGTCGAGACCATCCTGAGCGCCGCCGCGTGATTGCGGTCGTTGTCGGACAGCATCTCGCGCAGCTGGCCGACGTCGGCCTCGATCCGGCGCGACATCATCGATCCGAAGTTCTCGAGCCCCGAGCCGAGATCGCGCAGCGCCGGCGCGATCGGCACCAGCGCCGACACCTCGCCCAACACCCGGGTCTGGGTGGTCTGGATCCGCGCCAGTTCCCCGAGCATCCGCTCGGTCAGCGCCGTGTGCGCCACCTGGGCCGCCCGCATCTCCGCCAGCATCTTCGTGGTGTGTTCGAACGCCCCGGCCACGCGACTGTAGTCGTGCAGCACGTTGGCGACCATCTGCATCATCGAGGCGTCGCCGGTGACCGACGCGATCGCCGCAGAGGCGGCGACCGGAGCCGCCTCCTCGTCCTCGCCGATCTGAACGACGCCGGCGAGCCAGGCTTCGAACTCGTGCTTGAGCACGCCCGCCGCCTGACCGGCGAAACGCGCGAGCAGGCCGACGATCAGCGAACCGAACAGACCGAACAGCGACGCGGCGAAGCCGGTGGTCATGCCCGCGAGCGGAGCCTGCAGGTCGGACAGGAGCTTCTGGAACGCGTCCGAGGCGTTGCCGCCGCCGCCGGTGGTCTGCAGCGCGCCGAGAATGCCGCCGATCGAGCCGACCATCTTCAGAAGGCCGATGAAGGTGCCGATCAGGCCCATGAACACCAGGAGGCCGGACATGTAGACCAGCAGCGACCGCTCGTCGGCGATCGACTGCTCGACCTTGTGCACCAGCGTGTTCATCGTCTCGACCGAGACGCGGATCTTCTTGGTGCGGGCGAGCTCCTCGGTGACGAGGTCGTAGGCGTGGCCGAGGATGCGCGGGCGATGGAACACGCGCGCCGGCGAGGCGCAGCGATAGTGCCGCCACAACGGGTCCTTCTGACCCTCGCGGCTCTCCATGCGGATGTCGTCCCACATCTCCTTCAGAGCGCGGAACGCCACGACTTCGTTGTCCAGCTTCGTGATGAAGATGAACGCCATGACGCAGGAGAACACGAATCCGACGAGAATCGCGCCGATGACCCACGGGTTCGAAATGAATCCCTTGTAGACGAAGCTGTATTGCCAGCCGCCGAGGATGAAGACCGAGGCGACGGTGCCGATCATCTGGTATCGGATACTGTTGATCTGCTTTTCCATCGAAGCCTCTGTCGTTCGTCCCCGCCAGCGGGGGTGGCCCGCCGTCGCGTCTCGCTTCAGTTGGTCTTGCCGCCGGTGAAGATTTCCACCTTCTGCCCTTCGGCCTTCTCGGAGGTGTCGTAGACGTTGATGCGGATGTCCTCGGCTCTGATCTTGCGATCGATCAGTTCCTTGCGGACCATCATGCCGCGGTAGTAGGCGATGCGTCGGGCCTCGGAGAGCGCGCCCTCGGTGGTCAGCGCATAGGCGCGCACCACGATCTTGGCCTGCGTCTCGACCAGCTTGTTCTCCTGGACGAAGGTCGCGACGCCCGAGCTGCCGGCGCCGTCGATCTTGTAGCTCCGCCCGTCGAAGTCGACCGTCGCGCGCTTGGAATCGGCGTCCGGCTCGATCTTCTTCTCGTGGTTGACCGCGCGCGCCACCCCGGCGCGCTCGGTCGGCTTGGCTTCGCTCGGGATCGGTTGATCGACCGTGTCGGGCGCGGCCTGGGCCTTGGCCTGGCGCTGCTCGACGACGTCCATCACCTTCTGGGTCAGTTCCTTGAGGTCGGCGTCGGGCGGCACGTCGATCTTGGCCGCCTTGGCGATCGCCTCGACCGCGGCCTTGGAGACGTTCTGCGACAGCACGAAGACGGCCACGGCGAGGAGCATCATGACGAAGCTCAGCACCTTGACCATCGCCGTCAACGCGTCGACGTAACCCGGCCAATAGTCGCCTTCTTCGCTTTCGCCGCCACCGGCCATGGTTCGACTCGCACCCCCCCGACGTCCGGCATGGGCGCCGGGACTTCGAGCTCGAACGGTAGAGAGGATTGGTTACCGAAGGGTAAGGCCGGTCGCCAAAATCGTTCAGGCCGCCGCGCCGGACAGGCGCCGCAGCACCTCCGCCTTCGGCCCGTCGGCCATCACCCGGCCGCCGTCGAGCCAGATCAGCCGATCGGCCAGCTCCAGGATCGGCGCGCGATGGGTCGCCACGATCAGCGTGCGATCGCCCAGATGCGCCTTGAGGTCGCGCACCAGCCGCGCCTCCAGGAGCGTGTCCATCGATGCGGTCGGCTCGTCGAGCAGCAGCACCTTGGGATCGGCGAGCAGCAGCCGCGCCAGCACCACCGATTGGCGTTCGCCCCCCGACAGCCGTTCGCCGCGCGGACCGATCTGCATGGCGAACCCCTGCGGATGCCGGGCGACGAACTCCGCCACCCCGGTCAGCCGCGCCACCGCCTCGAGCCGGGCCGGATCGATCTTGTCGACCCCGAGCGTCAGATTGACCAGCAGCGTGTCGTCCACCAGCCCCGCCGTCTGGCCCATGTAGCCGATCGCCTTGCGCAGGTCCTGCGGCTGATACTGGCGACTGTCCATGTCGTCGACCAGGATCGAGCCGCGATCCGGTTCCAGGAGCCGCGTCATCAGCTTGAGCAGCGTGCTCTTGCCCGATCCGGTCCGCCCGATGATCGCCACCTTCTCGCCCGGCCGGATGGTGATGTCCGCGCCCTCGATCTGCGAGGTGGTCTGACCCGGATAGGCGAAGGAGACGCCCTGCACCCGGATGCCGGCGTCGCGAGGCACGCCGAGGACGCCGCTGGTGTCGCCCGCCTCCTCGATCGCCCCGCCTTCCGCCCCCGCCAGCGAGCGCAGCGTGCGCCGGCTCTGGTGCACCCGGTGGAGCGCCCCGACCAGCTGCCCGATCGGCGTGATCACGCGTCCGACCAGCAGCGAACAGGTCGACAGCCCGCCGATGGTCATCTCGCCGTGCGCCACCTGGAAGGCGCCGATCATCAGCACCAGCACCACCATCGCCTGACCGATGGTGACGTTGGCATAGGCGGCAAAGCCGTTCCACAGCCGCGCCACGTGGCTCGACCACGAATATTCGTCGAAGATCCGCTCGAACCGGCCGAGAACGCGCCGTTCGGTGCGGGTGGTCTTGACCGCCTCGAGACCCTCGACCGTCTCGATCAGCTGGTTGGTCTGGATCTGCGCGAGCCGCATCGCCCGCGTCAGCTCCTTCTCCGACACCAGATTGGCGACGTGATGCACCACCATCAGGGTGGCCATGCCGGCGATCGGCGCGACCACCGCCGCCCCGCCGTTCATCCAGATCAGCCCGAACACCACCAGGAGGAACGGCGCGTCGACCGCGACGCCGGTGATCAGCTGCGGCACCACCTGGGTCAGCCCGTCGATCTCGCGCAGCCGGATCGTCACCGCGCCGGCCGAACGCGGCGCCTCCATCATCTTCACTTCCACCAGCCGCCGCACGATCGAGGCCTGGAGCTTGGCGCTCGCCGCTCCCGCCACCGCGTCCTGCAGCTTCATGCGCACCCACCGCACCGCCAGATCGGCGAGCAGCGCGATCATCACGCCGATCGACACCGCCCACAGCGTGTCGAAGGCCGAATGGGGAATGACCCGGTCGAAGATCAGGCCCGTGTAGACCGGCAGCGCCAGCATCATCAGGTTGGAGAACACCGCCGCGACCATCAGCTGGCCGATCAGGCCGCGCTGGCGCGTCAGGATGTGGTCGATCACCTCGCGCACCGGATCCTCTCGGCTCCGGGCGTTCGCCGCCCCGGCGACCTCGTCGGCCGGGACCCGGATCGGCTCGATCCGGGCGAGCGAGCGCGAGCGCACCAGGAACAGCGTGCCCGCCTCCTCCCCCGCGAGCGTCGCGTGATCGATCTCGTAGGTGCGCCCGTCGCTGCGGCCGACGAAGCGGTGTTCCGTCCGCCCCACCAGCATGCGTCCGGTGCCGACCCGCGTCAGCATCACCGCCGGCAGATCGGCCTGGGCGAGCGAGGCGACCGTGCGGTTTTCGAACACGATGTCGATGTCGTGGCGCGCGGCGAAGGCCGACAGCGCCTCCGGGCTCTCCAGGAGTTCGTCGGCGCGCGCGCCGAGCTCCACCGCGAAGCGTTCCGCCGCCCACACCGTGGCGATGTCCGACAGGAGCCGCGCCAGCGGTTCGCACGGCGGCAGGCTCGCCGGATCGATCGGCTCGGGGGCGGCGCTCGCCGGGGTTCCCTGAACGCGGTGCCGCACCGCCCGCAGCCACGGTCGGTCGACGAGGGAACGAAGGCGTTCGACTGGCATGGCTGTCCGTCTGTGAAGAGGCCGGTCGCGGGCGGGAGCGCGTGGGTTCGCGAACCGCATTTGGCGACCGTCAACCTTAACAATCCGTAAACCGTTCTCGCTGTTGAATGAGCCGGTTCGAACCCGTGAGGCCGAGGCGCCCATTGACCCGTACATCGTCCGCCGTTTCCGCGCTCATCGACGCCACCGCGCCGGCCGAGACGCCCGCGCCCGCCGTCGACGTGCCGCGCGCCGCCGAGACCCTGGTCTTCCCCCGCCGCATCGACCGCATCGCCTCCGAGGCGCACGGCCGTTTCGTGGTGGTGCTCGGCGCCGTCTCGCTCCTGGCGGTGATCTGGGCGAGCCTGACCGAGATCGACAAGGTGACGCGCGGCTCCGGCCGCATCGTGCCCCAGCAGCACAAGCAGGAGATCCAGCATCTCGAGGGCGGCATCGTGAAGGAGATCCTGGTCAAGGAGGGCGAGCGCGTCGCCCTGGGCCAGCCGATGATGCGCATCGAGAACACGTTCTTCCGCTCCGAACTGGCCCAGGCCTCGATCGAGCTGGCCACCAAGAAGCTGAAGATGACCCGCCTCGAGGCCGAGACCCTCGGCGCCAAGGAGATCCGGTTCGATCCGGTGGTGACGCGCGAGATGGCCCAGTCGGTCGAGAACGAATCCTCGCTCTTCCGTCGCCGCCGCTCCAATCTCGACGAACAGATCTCCATCCTGACCCAGCAGACCCGTCAGAAGGAGATCGAGCTGTCCGAGCTGCGCTCGCGCCAGCCCTCGGTTCTGCGCGAGCGCCAGATCGGCGAGGAGCGCCTCGCCAGCCTGAAGAAGCTCGCCGCCGTCGGTGCCGCCTCCAACAACGACGTGCTCGAGGCCGACCGCGTGCTCCAGCAGGCGATCACCCGCCTGTCCGATCTCGCCCACGACATCCCGCGCGCCGAGGCCGCCCTCGCCGAGATCAACCAGCGCAAGCTCGAGGTCGCCTCCCGCTTCCAGGCCGACGCCGAGAAGGAGCGCACCCAGATCGCCACCGACATCGAGAAGCTGACCCAGACCATCGCCGCCATGCAGGACCGCATCCGTCGCTCCGACGTGATCGCCCCGGTCGCCGGCGTCATCAACAAGCTCAACGTCAACACCATCGGCGGCGTGGTCAAACCCGGCGAGGCCCTCGCCGAGATCGTCCCGGCCGACACCTCGATCGGCGTGGAGATGCGCCTCGCCCCCGCCGATCGCGGCAACGTCTGGCCGGGCGAGAAGGCGGTGATCAAGGTCTCCGCCTACGACTTCTCCACCTACGGCGCGCTGCCCGCCCGGGTCGTCGACGTCTCGCCCGACGCCCTCCAGGACGAGCGCGGCGTGCCCTACTTCCGCGTCCGCCTCGAGGCCGACGGCACCACCTTCGGCGAGGACAAGCCCGTCCTGCCCGGCATGCTCGCCGACGTCGACGTGATCGGTGAGCGCACCACCGTGCTCGCCTCGCTGCTGCGCCCGCTGCGCCGCCTCAAGGACAACGCCCTGCGCCAGTGAACCGGAGCCGGTGATCCGGGGCCGGATTACCACGGCCGGTGAGGTCGCGTCGCGGCCTGCGATCGACGCGCCGCCGCGCCGCCGGGGCGAACTCCCCGCACCCCCCGCCGACGATCTTCGAAGGTCCGCCACCCTCTCCGAAACGAAGAGGGGGAGGTCGACCGAGCACCGATGCGCGGTCGCCTCCCCCGATCCGGGTCTCGCCTCGTGGGCGCCGTCAGCTCGCGGCGATGGTCTCGCCGAGCCGGCCGATCGCCCTGAGAATGCCGTAGGTGGCGCGCAGCTCTTCGAACTCGCCGTTGATGCGGTTCTTCTGCATGGTGAACACCACCATGTTGCTGTCGAGCACCTCGAAGATCGTGCGCTTCCCTGCCTTGAACTGCTCGGTGTAGAGCATGTTGACGTTGCGGGCCGTGTCGACGCCGCGCACCGCCGCCTCGCGCTTGGCGCGATTGGCCGCCAGCGACTGATAGAACCGGCGCAGCGTCAGCTCGATCGCCTCCTGCTGGTCGAGATACTTGAACTCGTTGGCCTGTTGACTGGCGCGGGTGTGCTCCGTCTGCGAGCGCAGCTGGCCGCCGTCGTAGAGCTTGTAGGACAGCGTCACCATGGCGCGCACGTCGACCACGCTCGAGGCCGCCGAGGCGACGCCGTAGTAGTTCTTGACCAGACCGTCGCCCTGCAGATCGAGGCGCGGGAAGCGCTGGGCGTTCTGCCCCTCGAGCTGATGGGCGAACGAACGGCCGGTCGACTTGATCGACAGGAGCGCCGGATTGTAGACGCCCGCATCGGCGATCGCCGCGCCGACGCCCTTGGGGATCAGCCCGGCGATGGCGCGCGGACGGCGCACCTGCCGCGGCTCCAACCCGGTCAGGCGGCGGAACTCGTCGAGCGCGGTGCGATAGTTGGTGTCGATGTCGGTGCGCATCGCCTCGATCTCGATGATCTTGGCCTTGATGCGATCGACGTCGGCCTGGGTGCCGTTGCCGCCCTGCTGATTGAGGCGCACCACCTGGGCGAGCTTGTGCTGCTCGGCGACCGTGTGGTCGATCATCGAGATCAGCTCGCTCTGCTCGAGCAGGTTGAGATAGGCGTTGACCGTGCGCAGGCCGATGTCCTCGGCCTCGTCGGCGAGTTTGAGCCGCTCGGCGTCGACCAGTGCCTCGTTGCGCTGCACTTCCGCCCGCGCCACGCCGAAGTCGAAGATCAGCTGCTTGAAGGTGAAGCCGGTGTCGGCGCGCAGGAGCCCCGGCGCGCCACCGGAGTTGAACGGGGCGGGATCGTTGGAGAACGAGCCGAGCGTGGCGTGACCGACACCGGCGAACACGTCGACCTGCGGCAGACGCGCGCCCTTGGCGAACTTCACGTCGGCGGCGGTGCCCTGGATCTTGGCGGCCTGCGCGCCCATCAGCGGGTGGCTGAGCACGGCGATCGCCACGGCGTCCTTGAGGGTGAGGCTGCCCGTGGCGGGCACCTTGCCGGAGGCGATCTTGCCGCCGGGCGAGTTCGGCGAGGTCGTGGGCAACGGCCGGACCACGGTCGGCTTGCCCGCCGGCGCCACGGTGCCGGTGAGATCGGGAGCGACCGAGGCGACCTTGTCCATCACCGCGTCGCGATCGACGCTCGGCTTGGCTCCGGTCGCCGTCTCCGCCAGGATCGGCAGAGGCTCGTGCCGCGCGGAGGCCGCGCCCTGGTAGGACAGCGAGCCGGTGGCGGTGGTGTCGGTGTCGCCGGCGTCGGCGACCGAGCCTTCGGGAGGGGGATTGGCGGCGCAGCGCAGCGCGGCGGTCGGGCTGGGATCGCCGTTGCAGGCGTTCAGGGCGAGCTTGGCGGTGCCGCCGCCGCCGTGGGCACAGCCCGCGAGCGCCAACATCAGCGAACCGACCATCGTGGCCCGGAGCAGGCGGGCGTGCCGCGCATGCATGACGTCGGTCGGAGCGGTAGCGTACATGACCAGCCGGAGCCTCGCCTCGAACTCGGATACAAAGAGACTGCGGGTACGAAACCCGCCAACCGGAACGCGGAAGAACCACCCCGCCGAAGCCGCCTCCGAGGCCACTCCGACGCGGGAGACGACGGCCTGACACGGCGTCGCTTCCATGGGCATTTGTAAATTCTTAGGGTTAAGCGCGGGTTAAGCGCGTGCCGGCGTCGCGTCGTTTTCCGTCTCGACCCCGGCCGCGGTCGTCGAGCGCCGCCTCGCGCCCCGCCCGAGGGGGCGGGCGAGCCCGGCCAGCCGCTCGGCGAAGGACGCCGCCTCGCACTCCCACACCACCAGGACACGGAAGCCCTTCCGCCGCAATGCGCGGATGCGGTCGGCGTCGCGGCGCCGATTGGCGGCGAACTTCGCCGTCCAGAAGGCACGGTTGTTCTTCGGCGTGCTCCCGCGCGCGCAGCCGCGATGGTGATGCCAGAAACAGCCGTTGACGAAGATCGCCCAGCGCCCGCCCTTGTGGGCGAAGTCCGGCCGCCCCGGCAGGTCGCGGACGTTGCGGCGATAGGCGAGCCCGGCCGCGCGCAGGATCTTCGCCACCACCTCCTCCGGCGCGGTCCGCGCCTGCCGCACCCGCCCGAGCAGGGTGGCGCGTTCCGGCGACTGCGCCTTCGGCCGCTCGCGCGAACCGCGCGCCTCACCGCCGTCGGGGGGAGGGGGCTCGCTCATCGCTCATTCCGCCGCCGACCGCAGCGCCCGCGTCGCCCGTGGCGGCGGGGCCAGCGCGCGCGCCACCTCGAGATGCGCCCGCACCCGCTCCGTGAAACCGGCGGGAATCCGCAGCCGCGACTGCTCCAGCCGCGACAGGAACCCCGCCGTCGCCCGCGCCGACAACGGCTTGCCCGGATGATCGAGGAAGGTGTCGAGCGGCGGGCGCGCCACCGCGCGCGGGTGGGTGGAGATCGCCACGCCGTGGCGCTTCGCCCCGTCGAACCGCGCCGCGCTCGGCCATGCGCTCGCCTCGGCGAGATCGCGGTCGCGCGCGCGGTCGTGGCGGCCGGGTTCGGCGAGCCGTTCGCCGATCCACGCCGCGATCGGCACGCTGACCGCGTTGCCGACCAGCGACCACCGCATCCGCGCCATCCCCTCCGCCTCGACCGCCGCCGTCCAGTCGGCCGGGAACCCCTGCAGCCGTTCCGCGTCGCGGATGTCCGGCGTGACGATCGCCCCGTTCGGCCGCAGGATCGCCGGCGGTGACGGAATGCCGACGGTCGAGCCGTTCTTCAGCGTCGGCACGCAGTCCGGCCCCCAGCCGAGCCCGCGCGTGCCCTCGGTCCAGTAGAAGCCGTGGGCATGGCGGTCGAGCGTGGTGGCGACGGTCGGAGGCTCCGCCTCGTCGGCGAACAGCACCTCGGCCGGATCGAGCACCCGGCTCGCCAGCAGGAACACCCGCCGCCGCCGCTGCGGCAGGAACGCCAGCGTGTCGACGGTGCGATGGGCCCAACGGTAGCCGCGCGCCTCGAAGGCGTCGACCAGCCGCGTCATCGCCGATCCGCCGTCGAGCCGCAGCATGAACGAGACGTTCTCGAGCAGCACGTGCGCCGGCCGCTCGGCGTCCATCAGTCGGAAGACGTGATCGACCAGGCTCGACTTGGCGCCCGCCAGCCCGAGCGTGCGGCCCGCCTGGCTCAGGTCCTGACAGGGAAAGCCGGCGGTGACGAGATCGTGCGCCGGCAGGCTCGCAACCTCGCGCACGTCGCCGAGATTGGGCGTTTCGGGAAACCGCACTCCGAGCACCGTCGCCGCCGGACGCCACGGCTCGGAGAAGGCGACCGCCCGATGTCCGGCGCGCGCCAGCCCGCTCTCGAGCCCGCCGACACCGGCGAACAGTCCCGCGATCCGCATTCCCCTCGCCCCCGATTCGCCCCCATCCTCGAGCGGGCGGCCGGTCGCGTCAAGCAGACGGGTGCGATCCGTCGCCGTGCGGCGGCAGTGGATCGGCGTGACTGAAGGCGAAGCGCGAGTAGCCGAAATAGGAGAAGAACATCGCCACGCCCGATCCGACCACGGCGGAGGCCGGCGGCAACAGGTCCTCCGGCTGGAGCCCGGTCTTCAGCAGCAGATAGAGCGTGGCGGCATAGGCGGCGTAGTTGATCGCGGCCGCCGCCCCCGCCACCAGCCCGTAGCGCCCGCCCTCCGCCATCAGATCGCGCCGATCGGTGACCTTGTCGTGCACCTTGAAGGTGAAGCGGCGGTTGATCAGCCAGGTGGTGGTCATCGCCACCAGAATGGCGAACACCCGTGCCAGATAGGGGTTCACGTCGAAGACGACGGTCAGGAACGTCAGGATGCCGACGTCGACCACGAAGCCGATGCCGCCGGTCATCGCGAACTTGGCGATCCGCTCCAGACGAGCGGTCAGAGCGGGCGAAAGATCGAGGTTCCAAACCGCCATCGAGATCTCGTTCCTGGGATCGTCGGGAATCGGGCGCCGCTCGGCCCGTCGCAGCGAAGGAATGGACCATTCTCCCGCGACATTCCAGCGGAACTTGGGGGTTTGCCCCCTTCCCGCCGCCGTCTCAGTGGGCGAAGCCCACCAGCAGCACCGCCGCCGCGATCAGCCCGGCCATCACCGCCGCCGCCGCCGGCAGCGAG
>JBEOKB010000118.1:0-22836 GCA_040275425.1 Siculibacillus sp.
CAGCCGACGCAGCCGGAACCGCGCAACTTCTTCACGATGCTGTTCGGCGGCGGCGGGTCTTCTTCGTCATCGTCCGGTGGCGGCTACAGCGAGGCGACGGTCGGCGGCGAGACCACCTCGGACGGGACGGGTCAGCCCGGCGACGGTTGGGGCGGCGGTTACGGCGGCATGAAGACGCTGTGCGTGCGCACCTGCGACGGCTACTACTTCCCGATCGCGTTCAATTCGTCGTCGTCGCGACTGAAGACCGAGGCGGGCATCTGCAAGTCGCTGTGCCCGGCGGCGGAGACGCGACTCTACTACCACTGGCAGGGTGGGCAGGAGGCCGAACAGGCGGTCGCGGCCGATACGGGCGAGCCGATCACCAAGCTGCCCAACGCCTTCCTCTATCGCACCAAGGTGGTGCAGGGCTGCACCTGCGGCAAGCCCGATCCGCGCTTCCTGCCGGCCATTCTCGGCGGTCAGCTCGGGGCCAAGGGCGGCATGTCGCGCGCCTTCGATTCCAACGATCTGCCGTTGCCGCGCGCGCGGCCGATGCCGGATCAGGACCCGGAGACGGTCGCGCTGCAGGTGGCCGGGTTCGAGCCGGTGCCGGTACAGCCGCTGTCGATGGCGCGCAACACCGAGGCGCACGAGGTGCTGGCGACGACGCTGGAGCCGCCGAAGGTCAGGACAGTCGGGCCGAAGTACTTCTCCGACCGATGACCGGCAGCAGGCGCTTCATCTCCGGGCCGTGATCGCGGCCGGTGAGCGCGAGGCGCAGCGGCAGGAACAGCGCCTTGCCCTTGCGGCCGGTCGCTGCCTGAATCGCCTTGGTCCACAGCCCCCACGTCGTCTCGTCCCACGGCTCCTCGGGCAGGAGGCGCGCGGCCTCGGCCAGGAACGCCGCCTCCTCGGGCGCGCGGACGGCGACGGCGTCGCTCCGCACCACCTCGGCCCATTCGACCACGTCCGGCAGTTTGGCGAGGTTGTCGCGCACGGCGAGCCAGAAGGCTTCGCCGAGATCGGCGCCGAGTGCAGCGAGGCGGGGCGCGACGGCGACGTGATCGAGGGCGTGGACGAGGCGGGCGTTGATGGTGTCGAGTTCGTGCGGATCGAACTTCGCGGTCGAGCGCGACACCGCCGTCAGCTCGGCGTGCGGGGCGAGGCTGTCGAGATCCGGATAGGCGTGGACCTCCTCGGACGAGCCGATCAGCACGGCGATCGAGGCGACGGTCATGGCCTCGTAGCCGGCCTCGCGCAGGCCCCGGATCGACAGCGAGCCGAGCCGCTTGGACAGCGCCTCGCCGGTGGTCGAGGCGAGGAGATTGTGGTGGGCGAAGCGCGGCACCGGGCCGCCGAGCGCCTCGAAGATCTCGATCTGCACGCCGGTGTTGGTGACGTGGTCCTCGCCGCGCACGACGTCGGTCACGCCCATGTCGAGGTCGTCGACCACCGAGGGCAGCGTATAGAGGAAGGTGCCGTCGGCGCGGATCAGCACCGGATCGGACAGGGAGGCGGTGTCGACCACCTGATGGCCCCGGACGCCGTCGACCCACTCGACCTTGCGACCGTCGAGGCGGAAGCGCCAATGGGGGGCGCGGCCCTCGGCCTCGAGGGCGGCGATCTCGTCGGGCGTCAGCTTCAAGGCGGCACGATCGTAGATCGGCGGCAGGCCACGGGCGAGATTGCGGCGGCGGCGGCGCTCCAGCTCGTCCTGGGTCTCGAAACAGGGATAGAGCCGGCCCAGCGCCTTCAGCTTCTCCACCGCCCGGCGGTAGAGGGCGAAGCGCTCGGACTGGCGAGCGACGCGATCGGGGCGGATGCCGAGCCAGGCGAGATCCTCGGCGATGGCGTCGGCATATTCGGGGCGCGAGCGCTCGAGATCGGTGTCGTCGAAGCGCAGCACGAACACCCCCCCCCGCGCCCGCGCGAACAGCACGTTGAGCAGCGCCGTGCGGGCGTTGCCGATGTGGATCAGGCCGGTCGGGGACGGGGCGAAGCGGACGGTGGGGGCGGTCACGGGGGCCTCTTCGGGCGAACGGGCTGGGCGGAACCGTAGGGGGCATCAGGCGGAGCCGCAATGCACCGGGGGCGATCGTGGTGAAGCTCGGCGCGTGCCCCGTCCGGCGTGGTCGGTGCACTACGGCTTCGCCTAATGCACCCTACGGGTTCAGAAATCCACCACGTCGGTCTGCGGCTTCACCGGGGCCGGGGCCTTGGGCAACTCGACCGGGGTGCCGGGGTCGCGGAAGGCGTTGGTGATGGGGTAGCGGCGGTCGCGGCCGAAGTTGCGGGCGGAGATCTTCACGCCGGGAGCGGCCTGACGGCGCTTGTATTCGGCGATCACCAACAGGCGCTCGACCCGGCGCACGGTCGGCTCGTCGTAGCCGAGCGCCAGGATGTCGGCGAGCGGCATCTCGCGCTCGACCAGACATTCGAGGATGCCGTCGAGGACGTCGTAGGGCGGCAGGCTGTCCTGGTCGGTCTGGTTCTCGCGCAGCTCGGCCGTCGGCGGCTTGGTGATGATGCGCTCGGGGATGACCTCGCCCGCGGGGCCGAGGCCGATCGCGGCGACATGGGCGTTGCGCCAGCGCGAGAGGGCGAAGACCTGGGTCTTGTAGAGGTCCTTGATCGGGTTGAAGCCGCCGTTCATGTCGCCGTAGAGGGTGGCGTAGCCGACCGACATCTCCGACTTGTTGCCGGTCGTCACCACCATCGGGCCGAACTTGTTGGAGACCGCCATCAGGATGGTGCCGCGCGCGCGCGACTGGAGGTTCTCCTCGGTGATGTCGGGGTCGCGCCCGACGAAGAGGGGGGCGAGCAGCGCGGCGAAGCCCTCGACCGCCGGGGCGATCGGCACGGTGTCGTAGCGGATGCCGAGCGCCTCGGCGCAGGCAGCCGCGTCCTCCAGGCTGTCGGACGAGGTCCAGCGGTAGGGCAGCATGATCGCGTGGACGCGGGACGGCCCGAGCGCGTCGACGGCCATGGCGGCGACGATGGCCGAATCGATGCCGCCGGAGAGGCCGAGCACCACGCCGGGGAAGCGGTTCTTGTCGACGTAGTCGCGAAGCCCCAGGACGCAGGCGGCGTAGTCGGCCGCCTCGCCCTCCTCCACGGTCGCGAGCGGCTGAGGCGTGAGGCGCCAGCCGTGGGGCGTGCGGGTGAGCTCGACGCAGGCGACCTCGGCGCGGAAGGCCGGGCGCTGGACCTTCAGCGCGCCGTCGGGGTCGAGGGCGAAGGAGGCGCCGTCGAACACCAGTTCGTCCTGGCCGCCGACCTGATTGAGATAGATCAGCGGCAGGCCGCTCTCCGTGACGCGGGCGACGGCGACGTTCATGCGCTCGTCCATGACGCGGCGGCGATAGGGCGAGGCGTTGGGGACGAGCAGGATCTCGGCCCCGGTCTCGGCGAGGCATTCGACCACGTCGGGGGTCCAGACGTCCTCGCAGATCGGCACGCCGAGGCGGACGCCGCGAAATTCGATCGGCCCCGGCAGAGCGCCGGCGGCGAAGACGCGCTTCTCGTCGAAGACGCCGTAGTTGGGCAGGTCGTGCTTGAAGCGCAGGCCGGCGACGCGGCCGCCGTCGAGGAGCGCGTGGGCGTTGTAGAGCGCGCCGTCGTGGAGCCAGGGCGCGCCGATCAGCACGGCCGGGCCACCGTCGGCGGTGTCGCGGGCGAGGTCGGCGACCGCGCCCATGCAGGCGGCCTGGAACGAGGGCTTCAGCACCAGGTCCTCGGGCGGGTAGCCGGCGAGGAACAGCTCGGAGAAGAGCACGAGATCGGCGCCGAGGGCGGCGGCCTCGGCGCGGGCGGCCCGCGCTCGGGCGAGGTTGCCGGCGACGTCGCCGACGGTCGGGTCGAGTTGGGCGAGGGCGACGAGAAGGCGTTCGGTCATGCCCCGAGGTTTAGCGCGCGGGAACGCGCGCGACAACGGGCGAGGTCGAACGCAGCGGCGGTTTGGGCGGGTCCGAACGGCCGGGCGGCGGAGCGATCGGGCGCGGCTGGGCGTGGGGGTGAACGTGCGACTGGACGTCGTGGTATTCGATGAACAGCAGATCGGCGTCGTAGTCGAGCATGCGGCCGACGCGGGCGCCGAGCTTGAGGCGCAGCACGTTGCCTCCGGCGGCGGTGATGGCGAGCGGGTCGACGTCCGAGGCGAAGCCGGACACGTCGAACAGGTTCTCGACGAAGGAGCGCTTGCCGCCGGGCAGATGGAAGATCTCGCGGGCGGCGCGGTTGGCGAAGGCGATCTCGCCGGTGGCGATCGAGACCAGCAGCACCGGGTGCTTGACCCATTCCAGCGCGCGATGGCGGTCGGCGCCACCCTCCACACCCTCGGGCGGGGTCGGCGGCGGCGGCAGTTCGGCCGGCACGTCTTCGACGGCGGTGGCGAGCGGGGCGTGGCCGGTCATGGCCATCAGCGCCTCGTGCTCGGCGATGTCGGCGGCGCGCAGGCGGCGCTTGGCGTTGAGGGTCAGCACCAGACCGGACATGTCGCCGCTGCCGGAGCCCCAGGGGTTGGCCCGCCACGACAGACGCGGCGCGCCGAGGCCGCCGAGCGAGAGCGTGCCGGAGACGGCGGCGGAATTCTCGATGGCGTCGACCAGCAGCTCGCGTGTGCCGCGCGGCAGCTTCTTCTCGATGATCGAGGCCCAGTCGCCCGCCTCCTCCTCGGCCTCGGTGACGCCGAACAGGTCGAGCGCGTTTCTGTTGAGCCGTCTCACCTTCAACTGGCCGTCGAAGATGACGATACCGCTGTCGGAGGAGATGAACAGCGCCTCGATGATGAAGCTCAGGCTCTTGGCGAGCCGCTCGGACTCGCGCCAGCGGTCGATCACCTCGACCAGGCCGATGATCTTGGCGTCCTTGCCGGTGCCGACCTGACGGCCGGCGAGACGCAGGCGGGCCTTGGCGCCCCAGGAGGCGTTGTGGGTGATCTCGATGGCGCGGTCGGGTTCGCCCTTGAGGATGTCGGCGAGGAAGGTGCGGAAGCGACCCTGATCGGCTTCGTCGATCAGGGCCATCATCTTGTCGAGGCCGCTGGCGCGATAGCCGCGTTCTTCGGGGTCGGAGAGATCGCGCGGGCGTCCGAGGCCCTTGGGCCAATAGACGACGCGGCTGTCGAGATCGATCATCCAGTAACCGATGTCGAGCGTGTATCCGACCTGCTTTACGGCATCGATGAAATCGAACATCTCCGTTCTCCAGCGTCCTTCCTACGTCGGCATCTCTCCCGACGAGAGGCTTCGGAGGAATTCTACGCTGAGCATTCTGCCTCAAATTCGTTTAACCGGTATAAATGGATCGAGGCGAGCGGATTAACGGGCGCTCTGGTGGACGAAGTCACTCGGAGTTCGTTCAAATGCCCTCGATCGGCCTCAGGCGAGCAGCGCGAGGCGAACGGCGACGGCGAGGAGGAGCCCGCCGAACACCGGCCCCTGAAGTCGAGCGAGACGGGGCCGCGCGGCGAGGAAGCGGCCGAGAGCGGCGCCGATCATCGCGAAGGCGAGGTCGAAGGCGAAGCCGATCCCCACCAGGATCGCGCCGAGCACCAGGAACCGGCCGGCGACCGGCCCCGCCTCGGCGCGAACGAACTGCGGCAGAAGCACCGAGCAGAACAGCAGGGCCTTGGGGTTGAGGAGATTGGTGAAGAGGCCGCGCCGGAACGCCCGCCCCACCGCGAGGCCCGCTCGTTCACCCGCCTCGCCCGTCCCGACCGTGGGAACGAGGGTGCCCGCACGCAGGAGCGACAGTCCGATCCACCCGATCCAGGCGGCACCGATCCAGCGGACGGAGGCGTAGGCGACGGGCGAGGCGGAGAGCAGGGCGGCGGCGCCGAGGCCGGCGAGCGCCACGTGAGCGGCACGGGCGACACCGAGGCCGATCGCCACGGCGACGGCACGCGCGCGGCCGTGAACGCTGCCGGTCTCCAGAACCAGCAGCATGTCGGCGCCCGGCACCAGATAGACCGCCACCAGAGCGACGACGAACATCCCGAGATCGGCCGTGCTCATCGATCCCTCCCCTCTGTTCCGACAGAGGGAGCCTACGCCGAAGGGGCGGGGTCGATCCTTGCGAAGTCACTTCCTCCGATCGCCTTTCCTGCGCATTCATGCCAAGTTTCCGTTCGAATGAGGGACATCATGCCGAAACTGAAACTCGACGCGATCGATCGCCGAATTCTCGGCGCGCTGCAGGAGGACGGCAAGCTCACCAACGTGGAGCTGGCCGAGCGGATCGGGCTTTCGCCCTCCCCGTGCCTCAGACGGGTGCGGTTGCTCGAGGAGGCCGGGGTGATCCGCGGGCGACATGCCGCGCTCGATCGGTCGGCGGTCGGGCTGGGGCTGACGGTGTTCGTCGGGATCAAGGTCGAGCGTCACCACGACGCGCAGGCGCAGGCCTTCCGCGAGGCGGTGGTCGGTCTGCCCGAGGTGGTGTCGTGCCATCTCGTCTCGGGCGAGGCCGATTTTCTGCTCGAAGTGGTGTTGCCGGATCTGGCGGGCTACGAGCGCTTTCTCCTCGGCACGCTTCTCAAGCTGCCGGGGGTGAAGGACATACGCTCCAACTTCGCGATCCAGACGGTGAAGAGCGGTGCGCCGCTGCCGCTCGATCACCTGCCGGGCGCGCCCGCCGCCGCTCAGGCGGCGAAGGCGTAGGCGTCCAGCGCCAGGACGGCGAACTGGGTCTCGGCGTGGAGGCGCACGCCGCGCTCACCACCGGCGCCGAGGGCGACGAACAACGGCAGCAGGTGCTCGTCGGTGGGGTGGTTGCGCACGGCATGGGGCGCGCGGACGCGGTAGTCGAGCAGGGCCTCGACGTCGTGGGCGGCGATCTTCTCGGCGATCCATTCGGCGAAGTCGCCGACCCAGGCCGGAGCCGGATCGTCGACCGGACGCAGGCCGAAGGGGCCGAAGGCCTCGTGGAGATTGTGGGTGAGCGAGCCGGAGGCGAGGAGGAGGACGTCGTCGGCGAGGAGCGGCGCCAGCGCGCGGCCGATCTCGTAGTGGTGGCGCGGGTCGCGGCGCGGCTGCACCGAGAGCTGGACCACGGGGATGTCGGCGGCCGGATACATCAGTTTGAGCGGCACCCAGGCGCCGTGATCGTAACCGCGTTCGGGGACGAGGATGGGATCGAACCCGGCGGCGGCGAGGCGGTCGGCGACGTCGCCCGCGAGCGCCGGTTCGCCCGGCGCGGGGTAGTCCATGGCGTAGAGCTCGCGCTCGAAGCCGCCGAAGTCGTAGATCATGCGGGGGGCGGGATCGGCGACCACGGCCGGTCGGATCGAGGGAAAGTGGGCCGAGACGGAGACGACGGCGCGCGGACGGGGGCGATCGACCGGCAAGTCGGCCAGGAAGCGGCGGGTGGCGCTGTCGTGCAGGATCATGTTGGGGGCGCCGTGCGAGACGAACAGCGCGGGGTGGACGGACGTGGGCATGGGCGGGGCTCTCCGAAGGGGGCTCGGACGCGGCCGAGGGCTCTCCTCAGAGATCGTGCGGACGGCGTCGTTCGTCAACGAACGACGGCGCCTCGAAAAACAAAAGGATCGTTCGACGTTGTCGAACGATCCCTTCGTGAACGGCGATGAGCCGACGCCTCACTCGGCGGCGGCGGCGATCGCGGACGGGCGCCCGGCGCGGTCCTTCTTGAGTTCCTCGGCGACGAGGAAGGCCAGTTCCAGCGCCTGGGCCGCGTTGAGGCGCGGGTCGCAGGCGGTGTCGTAGGCCTGGGCGAGATCGGCCTCCTGAATGGCCACGGCGCCGCCGGTGCATTCGGTGACGTTCTTGCCGGTCATCTCGAGATGGACGCCGCCGGCCCAGGTGCCCTCGGCACGGTGGACCTCGAAGAACGAGCGCACTTCCGAGAGCACCTTGTCGAACGGCCGGGTCTTGTGACCGGTCGAGGAGGTGATGGTGTTGCCGTGCATGGGGTCGCACGACCACAGCACGTTGCGACCCTCGCGGGCGACGGCCTTGACCAGATCGGGCAGGTGACGGCCGATCTTGTCGGCGCCGAAGCGCGAGATCAGGGTCAGGCGACCGGCCTCGTTGTGGGGGTCGAGGACGTCGATCAGGCGCAGCAGGGTGTCGGCGTCGACGGTCGGGCCGCACTTGAGGCCGATCGGGTTGGCGATGCCGCGCATGTATTCGATGTGGGCGTGATCGAGCTGACGGGTGCGATCGCCGATCCACAGCATGTGGGCGGAGGTGTCGTACCAGCCGCCCTCGACGCTGTCCTCACGGGTGAGGGCCTCCTCGTAGGGCAGCAGAAGCGCCTCGTGCGAGGTGTAGAAGTCGACCGACTGGAGCTGCGGCACGGTCTCGGCGGTGAGGCCGCAGGCGGCCATGAAGTCGAGCGCCTCGGAGATGCGGTCGGCGACCTCCTGGAAGCGTTCGGCGACGGGGCTGTCGGTGAGGAACTCGACCATCCAGCCCTGGACGCGCTCGAGCTTGGCGTAGCCACCGTTGGCGAAGCCGCGCAGCAGGTTCAGCGTCGCGGCCGACTGGCGGTAGACCTTGCGCATGCGGCGCGGGTCGGGAATGCGCGACTCCGGATCGAACTCGGTGCCGTTGATGATGTCGCCGCGATAGGACGGCAGCTCGACGGCGCCGCGCTTCTCCATGTCGGAGGAACGGGGCTTGGCGAACTGACCGGCGATGCGGCCGACCTTGACCACCGGCAGACCCGCGGAGTGGGTCATCACCACCGCCATCGACAGGAAGATGCGGAAGAAGTCGCGGATCTGATTGGCGGAGTGCTCGGCGAAGCTCTCGGCGCAGTCGCCGCCCTGGAGCAGGAAGGCCCTGCGCTCGGCGACGCGGCCGAGCTGGCGACGCAGACGGCGGATCTCGTCGGCGATGGCCAGCGGCGGCCAGGTGCGCAGATCCTCCTCCACCGCCTGGAGCAGGGCCTGGTCCGCATAGGCCGGAACCTGAACGATCGGCTTGGCGCGCCAGCTCGTCGGCGACCACTCGGCCGTGTTCCCGGTCTTCGTCATCTCAAAACTCCTCCGCTTCGCGGTTTCCGCGAAACCTTCGACACAACTCCGGCGCGGCGGACGCACGGGCGCGCGAAGAGGCCCGTCGCGATCGCGGATCGCCGAGGATGCGGGGTTATACACCCCCCCTCCCCGCTTGACCACCGCGACGGCGCTCGTCCTTGGACCAAATAGGGGCGAGATCTTTCGATCCACCGCAGCCGACGACTGCGAACCGGACGTTCAACAGTGACCGCACGTTTTCCTTGGGTAAAGCCAAGTCGTCGCCCCCCCACCTCCACGAAATCCGGTTATTCACCGACGGAATGGCAGTCGAAACACATGCGATATCTGTAATTACTCCGATTACGCGCATCCTGGAACTCCTCTACGATGGACATGGTAGGGAGCCAACAAGTCCCCGCAAGATCGGGGATCGGCCAGAAAAACTCGACGAATCCAGCCCGAAGAGGCGGCGTCGAGACCAAGGGAGGGAGAACATGTTACGCAGCGCGAAACACGCGGTCGGCGTGGACGACGACGGGCCGATGACGGTTCGGAAGTCGGAGCGGGCCTACCAGTGGTTGCGGGACGAGATTCTGTCCTTCCGCATGCAGCCCGGCATGTTCATCGACAAGGTCGAGGTGTGCGAGAAGCTGTCGGTGTCGAAGCAACCGGTCACGGCGGCCCTGACGCGACTGGAGCAGGAGGGGCTCGTCGAGATCTATCCGCAGCGCGGGTCCTACGTCGCCCGGCTCCGGCTCGGCGCGATGACCGAGAGCCTGTTCATTCGCGGCGCGCTCGAGGCGGCGGCGGCGCGACGCATCGCCCAGGACGGCAACGATCTCTTGTTGCACGCCCTTCGGCGCAGTCTCGAGGCGCAGGAGGTCGCCGCCAAGGAGGCGGTCAATCGCTACTACGCGCTCGATCAGGAGTTCCATCTGGCGATCGCGCGGGCGGTGCCGTTCCCACAGGTCGCGCATCAGATCGAGATCGGTCTGGCGACGGTGAAGCGGTGCCACGAGCTGTTCCGGCCAGATGCGACCTCGCTGGAGGCCTCGCTCGACGGGCATCGCCGTATTCTGGCGGCGCTCGAGGCGGGCGACGGCGAGACGGCGGCGCGCGAGATGAGCGATCACGTCGCCGGCTACGTGACCATGCTGCGCGCCTTCGCGGCGGCCAGGCCCGAGCTGTTCGTCGGCTGACGATCGACGGGAGGGGCGGCACGGCCGTCCGTCGTGGAAACTCGACGGCCCCGGAGGGATCCCTCCGGGGCCGTCGTCGTTCATCCGTGGTCGGGCGCGGGCGCCGGACCGGTCAGTCCTCTTCGACGTGAGCGACGGGCAGCGTGTCGGGGCCGCGCATCGCCACGTAGATCGCCGGGATGACCAGGACGGTCAGGGCGGTCGAGGAGGCGAGACCGAACAGGAGCGAGATCGCCAGACCCTGGAAGATCGGATCGGCGAGGATGAAGGCCGCGCCGATCATGGCGGCGATGGCGGTGAGCAGGATCGGCTTGATGCGGATGGCGCCCGCCTCCAGCACGATCTCGCGCAGCGTCATGCCGGGCTTGGCGGAATGACGGATGAAGTCGACCAGCAGGATCGAGTTGCGGACGATGATGCCCGCGAGCGCGATGAAGCCGATCATCGAGGTGGCGGTGAAGGGCGCGCCGAGCAGCCAGTGGCCGCCGACGATGCCGACCAGGGTCAGCGGCACCGGGGTGAGCACCACCAGCGGCACGCGGAACGAGCCGAACTGGGCGACCACCAGCAGGTAGATGCCGACAAGCGCCACACCGAAGGCGCCGCCCATGTCGCGGAAGGTGACCCAGGTCACTTCCCATTCGCCGTCCCACAGCAGGCTCGGGCGGCTCTCGTCCTCGGGCTGGCCGTGGAGGGAGACCGGCGGCGGGCCCTTGGCGCCCCAGTCGATCTCGGCCAGTTCCTTGGAGACGGCGAGCATGCCGTAGACCGGCGCCTCGTATTCCCCGGCCAGTTCGGCGGTGATCATCTCGGCCGGACGACCGTCGCGGCGGAAGATCGAGGCGGAGGCCTTCTCGTGCTCGACGCGGACGAGGTCACCGAGCTCGACGTTGCCCTTGGCGCCGGGGACCGGGGTCGAGAGCAGGCGTTCGGTGACGGCGAGGTCGTTCTTGGGTAGGCGGACGACGATCTCGATCGGCGAGACGCCGGCGCCGCGATGGCTGTAGCCGACCGGCACGCCGGAGAGCACCGCGCGCAGGGTGTCGTAGACCGCCTGTTCGGAGACGCCGTGCCACTCGAGCGCGGGCTCGTTGAGGCGGAAGCGGATGCGGTCGCCGGGCGCGCGCACGGTGTCGTCGACGTCGACGATGAAGGGCACGCGGCCGAAGGCCTCGCGCACGCGGGCGGTGACCTCGCGGCGCTCGGCGGCGTCGCGGCCGTAGACCTCGAGCAGCAGGGTGGAGAGCACCGGCGGGCCGGGCGGGACCTCGACCACCTTGACCGAGGAGCCCGGCGCCAGCGTCAGGCCGGCGTTCAGGCGCTTGCGGATGTCGAGGGCGACGTCGTGGCTCTGGCGCTCGCGGTCGTGCTTGGGCTTCAGGTTGACCTGGAGGTCGCCCTGGGCGGCGGCGGAACGCAGGAAGTAGTGGCGCACCAGACCATTGAAGTTGAACGGCGCGGCGGTGCCGGCATAGGCCTGGACCGAGGCGAGTTCGGGCACGTCGGCGATCAGCTTCGCCGCCTGCAGCAGGGTGCGGTCGGTCGCCTCGAGCGAGGTGCCCTCGGGCAGATCGAACACCACCTGCAGCTCCGACTTGTTGTCGAAGGGCAGCAGCTTCACGGTGACGGTCTTGGTGGCGAAGGGGATCATCGACACCACGGTGGCGACGCCGACGATCGCCAGGAAGCGACCGGCGGTGCGGCGCGACACGACGATCGGCGCGGCGATGCGGCGATAGAGCCGGCCGAGCGCGCCCTCGTCGTGGTCGGCCCCGTGGCCGCCGTGGGCCCCGGCCTTGGACGAACGCATCTTCACCATCAGCCACGGCGTCAGCATCACCGCGACGAAGAAGGAGAAGAGCATCGCAGCCGAGGCGTTGGCCGGGATCGGGCTCATGTAGGGGCCCATCATGCCGGAGACGAACATCATCGGCAGAAGGGCGGCGACCACCGTGAGGGTCGCCACGATGGTCGGATTGCCGACCTCGGCGACGGCGTCGATCGCCTTGCGGACGGCGCCGCGGGCATCGGGCATCGACCAGTGACGGTCGATGTTCTCGACCACGACGATGGCGTCGTCGACGAGAATGCCGATCGAGAAGATCAGGGCGAACAACGACACGCGGTTGATGGTGTAGCCGAGGATCCAGGAGGCGAACATCGTCAACAGGATCGTCGTCGGCACCACCACCAGCACCACCACGCCTTCGCGCCAGCCGACGGCGACCGCCACCAGGGCGGCGATCGACAGGGTGGCGAGGGCGAGATGGAACAGCAGTTCGGCGACCTTCTCGTCGGCGGTCTCGCCGTAGTCGCGGGTCTTGGAGACGGTGACGTCGGAGGGCAGAATCTCGTGCTGGACGAGATGGAGCCGCTTCTCGACGGTCTGGGCGATGGTCACGGCATTGGCGCCGGCGCGCTTGGCGATGGCGATGGTGACGGCCGGGGTGGTGGCGAAACCGCCCTTGCCGTCCGGGGTCATGGTCCAGGCGCGAGCCTCTTCCGGCTTGGCCTCGAGCACGACGTTGGCGACGTCCTTGACGTAGACCGGGCGGCCGTCGCGGGTGGTGAGCAGAAGAAGGCCGACGTCGGGGATGCCCTTGAGGGTCTGACCGGCGGCGCCGGGGACCTGGCGGCCGGAATCGCGCAGAGTGCCGACCAGGAACGAGCGGTTGGCGTTCTTGACCTTTTCGACCAGATCGTTGAGGGCGATGCCGTAGCGGGCGAGGCGCTCGGGATCGGGCTCGACGCGGATCTGATCGGCGCGACCGCCGACGACGTAGGTCAGGCCGACGTCGTCGATCTTGACCATCTCGTGCAGCAGCTTCTCGGCCAGCTTGAGCAGCGCGTTGTCCGACCAGCGGTCGGCCGCCTCGGGCTTGGGCGCCAGCGTCAGTGTGACGATGGCGACGTCGTTGATGCCGCGACCGACCACCAGCGGCTCGGGGATGCCGAGCGGGATGCGGCTGAAGTTGGCGCGCAGCTTCTCGTGGACGCGCAGGATGGCGTCCTCGGCCTTGGTGCCGACCTGGAAGCGAGCGGCGGCCATGACGTGGTCGTCGTAGGAATAGGTGTAGACGTGCTCGACGCCGTCGATGCCCTTGAGGATGCCCTCGAGCGGCTTGGTGACGAGTTCGACCACGTCGTCGGCGCGCAGACCGTCGGCCTGGACCAGGACGTCGACCATAGGCACGGAGATCTGCGGCTCCTCCTCGCGGGCGAGGGACATGAGCGCGATCGAGCCGAGCGCGATCGAGGCGAGCAGCAAGAGCGGCGTCAGCGCCGAGCGAATGAAGGCGGCGGTGAGCCGGCCGGCGATGCCGAGCTTCTTCGGCGCGGCGTCGTCGGCGCCGTGGGTGTCGGGCGCGCCGCTCATGGGGCCACCACCTTGTCGCCGACCTTGAGGCCGGTGAGGATCTCGACCGAGAACGGACCGCCCTCGGCGCCGGGGATGCGGGCGCCGGTCTGGACCGGGATCTCGCCCAGGCCGACGAGGCGCACGAAGGTCAGGCCCTCGCGGTTGATCACCGCGCGCTCGGGCAGGACGATGGTCTCGCGCTTGCCCGTGGCGACGAAGACCGAGACGCGCTCGCCGACGAAGTAGTCGCCGATGGTGGCGGCCTCGGCGTCGGCGACGACGCGGCCCTGATCGAGCTCGGGATAGACGCGCAGGATCTTGCCCTTGGTCTGGGGTGCGTCGCGGCCGCGGTCGAGACCGCGTCCGGCGACCAGCACCTCGTCGCCCTCGTGCATGAAACGGGCGTGGCGCTCGGGCAGGCGCAGCTTGAGAATGTAGGAGGCGGTGGCGACGTTGGCGACCGGCTCGCCCGGCATGACCACCTGCCCGGCCACGGCGGTGACCTTGAGGATGCGGCCGTCGTCGGGGGCGAGCACCCGGCCCTCGACCACCATCTGCTCGATCGAGGCCTTGTCGGCGCGGGCGGCGGCGATCTCGGCGCGGGTGACGATCATCTGGGTCTCGGCGTCATCGAGACGGGACTGCGGCGCGGCGCCGGTGGAGCGCAGCTGGCGGACGCGGTCGAGATCCATCTGAACCAGCGAGAGCTTGGCCTCGAGGGCGCCGATGCGGGCGTCGAAGGCGGCGATCTGGAGCTTGTGCTTGGGGTCGACCACGGTGGCCAGCACCGCGCCCTTGGCGACGCGATCGCCCTCGGTGACGGCGAGGCTCTCCACCGTGCCGCCGATGCGGGTGCGGGCCTGTGGCGTGCGCACGCTCTCCACGGTGGCCAGCACCTCCTTGGTGTCGTCGATCGCCGTCGCGGTGACGGTGATCTCCTCGGCGTGAACGAGGCGCGGCATCGACAGCGGCAGGGCGAGGGCCAGGGCGAACACGAGGCGCGAGGCGCCGCGCTGGAAGAGGGGCTTCGTCTGGGGCATGCGACCCGGGTCTCCTTCGGGCTCCGGCGCGGGACGCGCACCGAGGCTGACGAGAAACGACAAGGAACCGCTCGTGGCTCGATCGAAGCCTACGGCGATTCCGTTCCCTGTCGTATATATTAGTCATTGCTAATTCGACAAGGGCTCATATATAGGCTTCATATACTCCGTCTCGACGTTGCTGTCCGCTGTTCGGCGTTCGAACGTGCGAGATGAACCTCGTTTCTACGACCGCTCGGCGGGAGCGGTCGCGCAGGGAGCGTCACCATGAGCATCGATCGCGTCGTCTTCGCCTTCGCCGGCGTCGTCATTCTCCTGTCGCTGGCGCTGGGCCACTGGGTCCACGCCTACTGGCTGTTCCTGACCGCCTTCGTCGGCCTCAATCTGCTGCAGTCGGCCTTCACCGGCTTCTGCCCGCTCGCCACGATCCTGAAGAAGGTCGGCGTCAAGCCGGGCTGCGCCTTCGAGTGAGATCGGTCGCGGGAGCGAACGCGAAGAAGGCCCCGGAGCGATCCGGGGCCTTCTTCGTTTCTCGGGCGGGGCCGGCGGCGGCTCAGATGGTGATCTGAGCGCCGAGGTCGACCACGCGTCCGGGCGGGATCTGGTAGTACTCGGCCGGGTCGGCCTGATTGCGATAGAGGAAGATGAACAGGCCGCGCAGCCAGGTCCAGAAGCCGCCCTCCTCGCCCTCGACCAGATGGGCACGGGAGACGAAGAACGACAGGTCCTTCTTGTCGACGTGAACGCCGCGTTCCTCGCAGGCCTTCAGCGCGGCGGGGACGTCCGGCGTCTCCATGAAGCCGAACCTCACCCGCACCAGGGCGATCGCCTCGCCGAGACTGTCGATCTCGATGCGCTTCTGCGGCTCGACCCAGGGCTCTTCCGCCGTGAGGATCGACATGAAGACGATCTGCTGGTGGGCGACCTTGTTGTGCTTGAGGTTGTGCAGGAACGAGCGCGGCGCCATGGCCGGATCTTCCATCATGTAGACCGCGGTGCCGCGCACGTGCTCGATGCGCGGGCTGCGCAGCGCCGACAGCGCCGTCTTGATCGACACGCCCTCGTGGCGACGGCGAGCGGCGAGCTTGAGGCGACCGATGCGCCACGCGGCCATGATCACCACCAGCACCAGACCGATCACCAGCGGCAGCCACGCACCGTGCAGCACCTTGGTGGCGCACGACAGGAAGAAGCCGACGTCGAACATCATGAAGAAGGCGACGGTGAGGATGGCCTGGGGCAGCGACCACTTCCACACCCCACGCGCCACCAGGAAGGCGAGCATCGAGGTGACGACCATGGTGCCGGTGACCGAGAAGCCGTAGGCCTCGGCGAGCTTCTCCGACTTCTGGAACATCAGCACGATGGCAATGACCGCGACGAACAGGACCAGATTGACCGCCGGCACGTAGACCTGACCGCGCTCGGTGGCCGAGGTGTGGCGGGTGTCGGACCGGGGCCAGAAGCCGAGATGGGCGGCCTGATGGGTCACGGTGAAGGCGCCGGAGATCACCGCCTGGGAGGCGATGACCGTGGCCAGAGTGGCGAAGACCACCAGGAGCGGCTGCCACGCGGGCGAAACCATCTGGAAGAAGGGGTCGTCGTGGCCGTGGAGCGGGTCGGCGAGCGCCTGGGCGCCCTGGCCCATGTAGACCAGGATCAGCGAGGGCACCACGACGAAGGCGAAGGACTTGCGCACCGCGTCGCGGCCGACATGACCCATGTCGGCATAGAGCGCCTCGGCGCCGGTGACCGCGAGAACCGCGACGGCGAGGATGGCGAAGACGCCCCAGCCGGCATTGGCGAGGAAGGCGATGCCCCAGCGCGGATCGAGCGCCTGGAGGACGCCGGGATAGAGCATCAGCTGCTTGATGCCGAGGACGGCGAGAAGCAGGAACCAGCCGAGCATGATCGGGCCGAACCAGCCGCCGACCTTGGAGGCGCCGCCGCGCTGGACCGCGAACAGGGTGGTGAGAATCACCACCGCCAGCGGCAGGACGATCGGTTCGAGCGAGGGCGCCGAGACGGCGATGCCTTCGACCGCCGACAGAACCGAGATCGCCGGGGTGATCACCGCGTCGCCGTAGAACAGCGAGGCGCCGATGATGCCGAGGACGGCGATCAGGGTGCCGAGTTCGGGGCGGGCGCGATGGGCGAGCGCCATCAGCGCGAAGATGCCGCCCTCGCCGCGGTTGTCGGCGCGCATGATGAAGATCGCGTACCAGATGCCGACGACGATGATCAGCGACCAGATGATCAGCGACAGGAAGCCGAGGATGTCGGCGGGCACCGGTTGGATGACGCCGACCTTGAAGGCGGTGCCGAGGGTGTAGATCGGGGACGTGCCGATGTCGCCGAACACGATGCCGAGCGCGGCGAGAATCGCCGCCTTGCCCGAGGCGTGCTCGTGAGGGTGGAGACCGACCTCGACGTGCTCCTCGATGTCGCGTGCCGACTGCTCGAGCACCGCTTCCGCCTCGGGCGGCGCCACGGTGGCGGCGGCGGTCTGCGACGGCGCCGATTCCTGATCGTTCTGGGCCATGGCCCTCTCCTCGGGGAGGTGTGTCGGGTGATCGAGACACGACGACCGTCGAGGGCAGCGGGTTCGCTGCTCGGGGCGGTCGGCGTCATACGGCGCATGATCGTCGCTCGAGACGGTGGCATCGCCCGGCCGTCGCGTCGCGTTGTTCGCCCTTGCGTCCTCGCTCGCCCCCTGCTGCGCTCGGTCCTGTCGACCCGGTCTTCCGACCTCGGCTCGACGGGCGGAAAATAGACCCGTGCCGGGGTGCGGTCAAATAGCCGCAATTCCCTACAAAGTCGACCTCGAGAGGGGGTCGTCTGCCAATTCGGCGGTCAGGGGCGCCAGCGGTCGGACGCGGTGCGCATGGTCACCAGTTCCTCGGCCGCGGAGGGATGCAGCGCCATGGTGGCGTCGAAATCGGCCTTGGTCGCGCCCATGCGCACGGCGACGGCGACGAGCTGGATCATTTCGGCCGCGTCCGGGCCGACGATGTGGACGCCGAGGACACGATCGTCGGCGGCGCCGACCAGGATCTTCATCAGGGTCCGTTCCTCGCGCCCGGCCAGCGTCGCGCGCATCGGGCGGAAGGTCGAGCGGAAGAGATCGTAGCCGATCCCCTTCGCGCGCAGCTCCTCCTCGCCGGCGCCGACGGTGCCGACCTCGGGGGTGGAGAACACCGCCGTCGGAATCAGATCGTGCGAGACCGAGACCGCCCTGCCGCCGAAGGTGGCGTCGGCGAAGGCGTGGCCCTCGCGGATGGCGACCGGGGTGAGCGCGACGCGGTCGGTGACGTCGCCGACGGCGTGGAGCCAGGGCAGCGCGGTGGCGGCGGGGCCCTCGACCGGGACGGCGCCGTTGGGGCCGAGGGCGAGGCCGACGGTGTCGAGGCCGAGATCGGCGGTGTTGGGGCGGCGGCCGATGGCCAGCAGCACCTCGTCGGCGGCGAGGACGCGCCCGGCACGGGTGTCGAGCCGCAGGGCGTCGCCGTCGCGCGCGAGGCGAGCGGGGGTGTCCTCGGTGACGACGTCGACGCCGCGCGCGATCAGGGCGGCGTGGAGGTGGCGGCGAACCTCGCCGTCGAAGCCGCGCAGGATCTCCTCGCCGCGATAGAGCAGCGTCACCTTCGAGCCGAGGCCGGCGAAGAGAGAGGCGAACTCGATCGCGACGTAGCCGCCGCCGATCACCACCAGCCGCTGGGGGCGGCGGGTCCAGCCGAACAGTTCCTCGGAGGTGGCGGCGAGTTCGGTGCCGGGGAAGCCGCCGTCGCGCACGGGGGTGCCGCCGGTGGCGATCAGGACGTGGCGGGCGGTGAAGGCGCGGCCGTCGGACAACACCACGCGGTGGGGGCCGTCGAGGCGGGCGCGGGCGCGCAGGATCTCGACACCCGAGCGCTCGAGATTGGCGGCATAGAGCCCCTCGAGGCGGGCGACCTCGCGGGTCTGCGCCGCGACCAGGGCGGCCCAGTCGTGGGTGGCGGCGCCGACGGTCCAGCCGAAGCCGCGCGCGTCGGCGAAGTCGTCGGCGAAGCGGGCGGCGTAGACCATCAGCTTCTTGGGCACGCAGCCGCGAATGACGCAGGTGCCGCCGACGCGGTACTCCTCGGCGACGGCGACGCGGGCGCCGTAGCCGGCGGCGATGCGGGCGGCGCGGACGCCGCCGGAGCCGGCGCCGATCACGAAGAGATCCAGATCGAAGCCGTCCCGATCGATGCTCATGGCTGTCTCCCGCACGGCCGCGCACGGCCGGTTCGATACGACGACCCCGCCCGAGAGGGCGGGGCGATCCTTCACGGCGACGCGCCCGCGACGCGTCCGACGAGACGAGCGACGGGCCTCAGAGGGCGTGGCCGCGCTTCTTCATCTCCTCGCGCACCTTGGCGAGCATCTCCTGGCCGATCTTCTGCTGCCAGACCTGGGCGGCGACGCCGCTCATCTGGACCATGCCGCCGGTCTCCTTGGAGAGCTTCTGGCCGACCGGCGAGGCATAGAACCTGGAGATCTCCTCGAGCTCGGCCTTGGAGAAGCGGGCGGCCCAGATCTCCTGGATCTGCTTGTCGAGCTCGGGGCGCTTGGCGGCGAGCTCGAGGGCGGCGGCGTTGGTGATCTCGTCGATGGTGCTCGACAGCGCCGGATTGGTGCGCGCCAGCAGGGTCTTGGTCTGCTGGGCGACGGCGATGAGGATGTTGTCCAGGCCGTCGCCGACGTGGCTGACTTCGATCGCCTGCTTGGCGGCCGCCAGATGGTCCTTGGCGTAGTCCTCGGCGCGGGCGGTCGAGGTCAGGCCGACGACGAGCGCGGCGACGGCGAGGCGAGAGACGAGCGGGTGGATCATCGAGGAACTCCGTTGGATTCGTCGCGTGGTCGGCGCCCCTCCCAGCGGGGCGGCCGTGCGGTGGACATCAGGGACGCAGCACGTCGACCCCGTCGGCGCGCGCCACGACGGCGGCGGTGGCGAGGCCGAGGAAGAGACCGTGTTCGACCACGCCGGGGATGCCGACGAGGGCGTTCGCCAGACTCATTGGATCGGGAATTCGGCGAAATGATGCATCGAGGATGTAGTGCCCGCCGTCGGTGACGAAGGGACGACCGTCGGCGCTCGCGCGCAGGACGATCGGACCGTCGAGGCCGAGGGCGCGGGCGGCGGCGGCGATCTTCAGGCGAGTCGAGCCGAGGCCGAAGGGATTGACCTCGATCGGCAACGGGAAGGCGCCGATGGGATCGACCACCTTCGAGGCGTCGGCGATCACCACCATGCGGGCGGACGCGGCCGCGACGATCTTCTCGCGCAGCAGCGCGCCGCCGCCGCCCTTGACCAGGGCGAGGCCGGGGCCGATCTCGTCGGCACCGTCGACGGTGAGGTCGAGTTCGGGCAGTTCCTCGAGGGTGGCGAGGCGGATGCCCAGCGAGGCGGCGAGCGCGCCCGTGCGCTCCGACGTCGGCACGCCGACGACGTCGAGGCCGCCGGCGACGCGTTCGGCGAGCAGGCGGACGAATTCGTCGGCGGTGGAGCCGGTGCCGAGGCCGAGCCGCATGCCCGGTTCGACGAAGTCGAGGGCCGCAGCGGCGGCACGTCGTTTCAGATCGGCGCTCATCTCACCTTCTCCCCCGGTGTCCCCTTCGGCTGCGCGGGTGCTCGGCGGCCCCTTCGTCGCCGTTTTCGCCGTCGCGCGCGACGCGGCGGACGCCGTCTCCATAGCGCAGCCGGGCGCGGCTCGCCAGCCCGAACCGCCCGGCAGCGCCGCGACTCTCGGTCTTCTCGCGGGTTTCGCCCGGGCCCGACCGCGTCTATCGTCGGCGTCCCTCGATTCCGTTCGTGGAGACGCGCGCAGCCCATGTCCCCTTCGCCCCACACCCCTCCCCTCGTCGTGTTCGATCTCGACGGCACGCTGGTCGACACGGCCGCCGATCTGATCGGCACGCTCAACGTGATCCTGGCGGCCGAGGGGCTCGGACCGATGTCGCGCGAGGACGCGGGATCGCTGATCGGCGCGGGGGCGCGGGCGATGATCACGCGCGGGTTCGAACGCAGCGGCGCGACCCTGTCGGAGGATCGGCTCGATCGACTGTTCGCGGCGTTCCTGCCGCTCTACGAGGGCCGAATCGCCGCAGAGAGCCGCCCCTACGACGGGGTGATCGCGGCGCTCGACCGGTTCGCGGCGGCGGGATGGCGGGCGGCGGTGTGCACCAACAAGCCGGAGGGACTGTCGCGGCGGCTGCTCGACGAGCTCGGGCTGACGGCGCGGTTCGCGGCGATCTGTGGCGGCGACACCTTCCCCGTGCGCAAGCCCGACGCGGCGCATCTGCTCGGCACGATCGCCGCCGCCGGTGGCCGGGCCGACCGGGCCGTGATGGTCGGCGACAGCGCCACCGACGTCTCGGCGGCCCGCAATGCCCGTATCCCGGTGGTGGCGGTCACGTTCGGTTACGCCGACGAACCGGTGGCGACGCTCGATCCCGACGCGGTGATCGATCACTTCGACCACTTGTTCGAGGAAGCGCGACGCCTGATCGAGGGACCCCGGACCGGCGCCGAAAGCTAGGTTCGCGTTTGCGACTCCGTTAACCACCACCGTTCACGTCGGGTTAGGACCCGTGAGGTAGAACAGGATCACCGTGTGTGAGTTCGGAGTAGATGCGATGACCTTTCAACTCTTGAAGCGTTTCGTCCGGGACGAGAGCGGCGCCACCGCGATCGAATACGGTCTGATCGCCTCGCTGGTCGCCCTGGCGATCATCGCCGGTGCCCGGACTCTGGGCACCAACATCGGCCAGACCTTCAACAAGGTCGCCGGCAACGTGAAGTGACGAGGCGGCGGCGAGAAGCCGCCGACCGACGTCGCATCCGCCCCGAAATCAGCGGTCGCGCCCCGCGTGCGGCCGACGTTCTTCTTTCGAGCGAACACGCGCGAGCGCGAGACGAGCGCCCGAAGGTCGTCGCCACCGCCGTTCAGGCCGTGACGATCTCGCCTCGCCCGCGCGCGATCTCGGCGCGCATCGCCGAGACGATCCCGGCGTAGTCCTTCTTGCCGAAGATGGCCGAACCCGCGACGAAGGCGTCCACGCCCGCCGCGGCGATCTCGGCGATGTTGTCGACCTTGACGCCGCCGTCGATCTCGAGCCGGATCGACCGCCCAGAGGCGTCGATCAGGTCCTTGACCCGCTTCGCCTTCTCCAAAACGTGCGGAATGAAGCTCTGGCCACCGAAGCCGGGGTTGACCGACATGAGCAGGATCACGTCGAGGCGGTCCATCGCCCAATCGAGCACCGAGAGCGGCGTCGCCGGATTGAGGACGAGGCCGGCCTTGGCGCCCTTCTTGCGGATCAGCTCCAGGGAGCGGTCGACGTGGGGGCTGGCCTCGGGGTGGAAGGTGACGATGTCGGCGCCCGCCTCACAGAACATCTCGATCATGCGATCGACCGGCTCGACCATCAGATGGACGTCGATCGGCGCCTTCGTCAGCGGGCGGATGGCGGAGAGGACCATCGGGCCGATGGTGAGATTGGGGACGTAGTGGTTGTCCATCACGTCGAAGTGAATCCAGTCCGCCCCGGCGGCGAGCACGTTCGTCACCTCCTCGCCGAGCCGGGCGAAGTCGGCCGAGAGGATCGACGGGGCGATGACGGCGGGGAATTGGGGCATGGGGGAGCCTCTCGAGATCCTCGGGTGTGGAGCCCGGATGAAGCCCGATCGCAGAAAGGTGTCAACCCGGCAGCCGGGGGCGACGCGAGCGCGCGCCCGGCAACGCACCGTCACCGTTCGAGGCGATCGCGCTCGACGAACCAGACGTTCACCCAACAGGGGTCTTCGGCCAGCGCCAGTTCGTCGAGCACGGCGTCGGCGACCGCCTCACGAGAAAGTTCGGAGAAATCACCCGCGTCCCAACGCCCGTCGCCGCCGCGAACCGCCGCCGCGCCGACGTCGAGGAGCCTCAGGATGCAGCGACGAACGAAGGCCTCGTCGGCCGGGTGGTCGCGTAGTCGTTCATAGGCGACGAAGGGGAGCATCCACACGGCGATTTCGTCACCGAGTTCCAACGTTCCCTTCAGGAGATCGACGTACTCGTCGCGTTCGGCGTCGTTCATTTCGGTTCTCCCTTGCGATGAAAGCGTACGTTTTCGCTCGGAGGAATGCCGGGAACGAAGATCACGTCGACCGTCCAATCGAACTTCTCACTATGCCTGTAGCCGAGCTTCGCTCGATCTCGCGTCATGTACCACCCACCTGCATAAGCCGGGTGGGGCCGGGACGGGTTCGGC
>JBEOKB010000119.1:0-20226 GCA_040275425.1 Siculibacillus sp.
TGTTCGTGTCGGGGCAGATCCCGATGGGGCCGAAGGGGCTCGAGTTCGTCGGCAAACTCGGCGCGGACGCCGACGTCGAGTTCGGCCGGGCGGCGGCGCGGCTGTGCGCGATCAACCTGCTCGCGCAGCTGCGCGCGGCGACCGGCGATCTCGAGAAGCTGGCGCGCGTGGTCAAGCTGACCGGCTTCGTCAATTCCGCCCCGGACTTCGGCGACCACCCCAAGGTGGTCAACGGCGCCTCCGACCTGCTGGTCGAGGTGCTGGGCGACCGCGGCCGGCACTCGCGCTCGGCGGTGGGCGTCGCCGGTCTGCCGTTCGGGGTGGCGGTCGAGGTCGAAGGGATCTTCGAGGTCGCCTGAGCGATGGGGTTCGAACGAGACGCGACACGGCCCGATCTCGCATGGCTGACGGCGCGGCCGATCGCCCATCGCGGTCTTCACGACGCCTCGAAACGGGTGATCGAGAACACGCTCGGGGCGGCGCTCGGGGCGATCGTGCGCGGGTTCTCGATCGAGTGCGACGTGCTGGCGTCGGCCGACGGCGAGGCGGTGGTCTTCCACGACGACACGCTGGAGCGACTCACCCATGCCGACGGACCGACCTCGGCGCGCACGTTCGAGCAGCTGGCGGCGCTCACCCTGCGCGGCACCGACGAGCGCATCCCCTCGCTCCGGGATCTGCTCGAGGTGATCGACGGCCGGGTCGGGCTGGTGATCGAGATGAAGAGCACCTTCCCGCGCACGCCCGACGACCGAATCGCGCGGGCGGTGGCGGCGGCGCTGACGCGTTATCGCGGGCCGGTGGCGACCAAGTCGTTCGATCCGGATCTGGTCGAGGCGGCGCACCGGATCATGCCGGGGATCGCCCATGGCATCGTGGCGGAGCGGGCGAACGGGCCCTTCTGGCGGCGGCGCTTCACGACGATGGAGCGGTTCGGGCTCACCCATCTCCTGCACGCGCCGCGCACGCGCCCGGACTTCGTCTCCTATGCGGCGGCCGATCTGCCCGCGCTCGCGCCGTGGATCGCGCGCGCTCGGTTCGGGCGGCCGGTGATCGCCTGGACGGTGCGTTCGGCCGAGGAGCGGGCCCGGATCGCGCCGTACGTCGACCAGATCGTGTTCGAGGGCTTCGACCCCGACGCCGACTGACGAGGACGGGGGCTCAAAGGCCTACGGACGCTGCCGATGACGAAGCCCCGCGCCGCATTTCCCTTCTCCCCGTCGCGGGAGAAGGTGGCGCGGAACGCACCGGATGAGGGGCTGGACCTCACCGATCGGCACGGAATCCGACGAGATGACCATTGCCGCTCAGCGGCGCCCCCTCATCCGGCCCTGCGGGCCACCTTCCCCCGCGAGGGGGGAAGGAAGTGGGGCGGACCGCGCCGCCGGTGCTCGGGGGACCCCGACGCCGACCGACGATGGTGGGCACGACCGGCGGACGCTGGACGAAACGGCCGGATCGCGCCAAACTTCCGCCTCGAGACGCGTCGATCGTTCCGTTCAACCGCCGTTCATCGTCGCGATGGAATACCGGGGTTCCCGACACTCGAAACACAGTCTTCCCATCGAAGGGCCGAGGCACATGATCGTCAGAAAGTTTCTTCTCGCCGCGGCCTGCGCCGCCACGCTGATCACCGGCAATCTCGCCTCGGTCGCTCCGGCTTCGGCCAACGATGCGGCGGTGGCGGGGGCGGCCGGTCTGGTCGGCGGCATGATCCTGGGCGGCGCGCTCGCGCAGGGCGCCCGTCCCGAGCCGATCGAAGAGGAAGTGGTGGTGCGTCGCCGCCACCGCCCGGTCCGCGTCTACGAGGAAGAGGTCGTGCAGCCGCGCCGCTGCTGGCGCGAGGAGTATCAGGACCGCTGGGGCGACATCCACTATCGCCGCGTCTGCCGCTGAGCGATCCGCGACGTCCTTCGAGAGCCGGTCCGTCGTCCCGACGGGCCGGCTCTCGCCGTTTCGGGCTGGTCCCGGCGCCGTCCTCCCCTACACTCCCCATGAGACGATGCGGATCGGAGGCGGAGAGGACGTGCGGGGAAGCGAGGCGATCGAGGTGGGGGTGGTCGGGTCGGTCGGCGAGATCGGCCGGGACGACTGGGACCGGGTGGCGGGCGGCGCGGGCGCGCTCGACGACGGGCGGCCGGCCGATCCGTTCGTGTCGTTCGACTTTCTCGACGCGGTCGAGCGCTCCGGCTCGACCGGCGAGGGAACCGGCTGGTTCGGCCGTCATCTGGCGATCGCGGACGCCGACGGGAGGCCGATCGGGCTGGTGCCGACCTGGATCAAGACCCACAGCCGGGGCGAATACGTGTTCGATCACGCCTGGGCGCAGGCGTTCGAGCGCACGGGCGGGCGATGGTGGCCGAAGCTCCAGGTGGCGGTGCCGTTCACGCCGGTGACGGGGCCGCGCCTGCTGGCGGTGGGGGATGCGCGGGAGCGGGCCCGGATCGGGCGGGCGCTGATCGGCGGGCTCGAGGCCCTGACCGAGCAGGTCGCGCTCTCCTCGGCGCATGCGACCTTCCTCTCGGCGGAGGACGCGGCGCTGTTTCAGGCGGCCGGGTGGTCGATGCGCACCGACGTCCAGTTCCATTTCCCCAATCGCGGCTATCGCGACCACGACGACTTCCTGTCGACGCTGCTCGGGCGCAAGCGCAAGCAGCTCGTGCGCGAGCGGCGCGAGGCCAACGCGGGGGTGGAGATCCGCCTTCTCACCGGGGCGGAGATCGGCGAGGCGGACTGGGACGCGTTCTTCGCGTTCTACATGGACACCGGATCGCGCAAGTGGGGGCGGCCCTATCTCACCCGCGCCTTCTTCTCGATGATCGGGGAGACGATGGCCGACCGGCTGCTCCTGGTGATGGCCTACGAGGGGACGCGGCCGGTGGCGGGGGCGCTCAACTTCATCGGGCGCGAGGCGCTCTACGGGCGGTGGTGGGGGACGGTCGAGGACCGGCCGTTCCTGCACTTCGAGGTGTGCTACCACCGCGCGATCGACTGGGCGATCGCCCACGGGCTCGAGCGGGTCGAGGCGGGGGCGCAGGGCGAGCACAAGCTGGCGCGCGGCTATCTGCCGGTCGTCACCCGCTCGGCGCACCGGATCGTCGACGCGCGATTCCGAGCGGCGGTCGAGCGGTATCTCGTGCAGGAGCGGGCGGCGATCGACGAGGCGGTGGTGGAATTGACCGCTCAGTCACCCTACGCGGCGCGCGGGTGAGACCCGGTCTTGACCGGGCGGGTTCGGCGGGGGACAGTCCGGCCGTCGCCCTCTCCTGCCCCCCGTGATTTCCGACGAGGAACCGCCATGTCCGCCTCCTATGACGACGCCAACGTCTTCGCCAAGATCCTGCGCGGGGAGATCCCGGCTCACGTGGTCTACGAGGACGACAAGACGCTCGCCTTCATGGACGTGATGCCGGCGGTCGACGGGCACGTGCTGGTCATCCCCAAGGCCAAGGCGCGCAATCTCCTCGACGTGCGACCGGCCGATCTCGCCGCGGTGATCGCCACGGTGCAGAAGATCGCGCTGGCCGCCGAGACCGCCTTCGCCGCCGACGGAATCACCCTGCAGCAGTTCTCGGAGGCGGCCGGGGGGCAGGAGGTGTTCCACCTCCACTTCCACGTCATGCCGCGTCAGGCGGCCGACCACGTGCGCAAGATGCCGCGTCCGTTCGCCGATCAGAAGGTGCTCGCCGCCCATGCCGAGCGGCTGCGCGCGGCGCTGGCGGGCTGATCACACCCCCGCCCACCACCCGATCAGGAACGCCGCTTCTCCGGCCAGGACGCCGAGGAAGACGTGATCGCGCGTCGCCTTGAACACCGCGAACCCGATCGCCACCGCGCCGACGCGCAGGAGGACGCTGGTCTGGGCGAGTTCGCCGCTCGGGTAGAGCACCAGTTGGGCGATGACGCCGGCGACCAGGGCGGTCGCCACCGCCTTGACCACCGCGAACACCGGACTGGTCTCGGTCAGGCGGCCGGAGAAGGCGACGCCGAGGAAGCGCCACGAATCGTTGGCGAGCCAGCCGCCGACCAGGATGAACACCCACGGCCACCACCAGGTGTCGAGGCTCGTGAAGGAGAGCGAGGTCACGATCGCGGCTCCTCGAGACGGGCGTCGAGATCGGCGCCGCGCGCGGTCGACGGCGGCGACGGGGGACGCAGGCGGGCGAGCGCGCGCGAGGCGAGGCAGGCGATCGCGCCGCCGACGACGCCGGTCAGCAGCAGCTCGAACTCGGGCGCGATCCGATGCATCAGCGGTGCGAGGGCGAAGCCGACCACCAGGGCGATGCGATCGGTAGGGGCGCGTTCGGCGGCGCGCCACAGCGACAGCACGAAGTAGAGCGGCGTCAGCAGCACCAGCGCGGCGGCGGCGGCGGGCGGCAGCACCGCGCTCGCCCACCACGCTGCGGCGGTGACGCCCATGTTGACGGTGGTGAGCGTCAGGGCGAAGCCGGCGAAATAGGGCGCCCGCGCCTCGCGCGGCAGTTCGGGCAATCTGGTCATGCCGAACACCCAGGCGGTGACGGCGACGAAGTGGGAGAGCGCGTAGAGCACCCATCTCGGGGTGTTCGGCCCGCGCAGGATCGGCATCAGCGCCATCGTCATCGGCATCAGGCGCACGGCGGACAGCGCCACGGCGATCGCGGTGGCGAGCAGCGGCGTGCCGGCCTTGATCGCGCCGACCATCACCACCATCGACGGCAGCGCCCACACCAGGGCGGTCAGCGCCACCGCCTGGGCCATGGTCACGCCGGAGGCATGGGCGAGACCGCCGAAGCCGACGAAGGCGGCCATCAGGATGAAGGCGGGCAGCGAGAAGAACTGGCGCTGGCCGGCGAGGAACCAGTGCAGGGCCGAGTACGGCGCCGGTTCGGCGGGGGATGCGATGGGCACGTCGGTCCTCGGCGGCAGCGGCGGCGGGTGGACCCGGCGCATGAGACGAAAGGCGGGGACCCTAGCACGGGCCCGAGACGAACACACATGCGCGAAGACCGATACAGGTCTACCGAACGCGACGGCCCGGCGCGGGTCGCCCCGGCCGGGCCGTGTCTCGGGGTGGAGGGAGAGCGAACGCGCCCTCCCCTCGCGATCATTCGTCCGACGTCACCTTCCTGATCACCGCGCGGGTCTTGGCGGGGACCGGCAGGCCGCCCTTGGCCTTCTTGGGCCGGGCCGCCTTCTTGGCCTTCACTTCCGGTTCGGGCGAGGGAGCGGCGACGGCGGTGACGGCCGGGATCGATTCCAGCACCAGCGCGTCCTTGCCGTCCTCGCCCTTGCCGACCGTGACCTTGACCACGCCGCCGCGCTTGAGCTTGCCGAACAGGACCTCGTCGGCGAGCGGCTTCTTGATGTGCTCCTGGATCACCCGGCCGAGCGGACGGGCGCCCATCAGGCGATCGTAGCCGTGGACGGCGAGCCAGTCGGTCGCCGCCTCGTCGAGCTCGAAGGTGACGTTGCGGTCGGCGAGCTGGGCCTCGAGCTGCATCACGAACTTGGTGACGACCTGACGGATGACGTCGACCGGCAGGTTCTGGAAGGCCACCACCGCGTCGAGGCGGTTGCGGAACTCCGGCGTGAACAGGCGGTTGATCGCCTCCTGATCGTCGCCCTCGCGCGAGATGCGGTTGAAGCCGATCGGCGCCTTGGCGAGGTCGGCGGCACCGGCGTTGGTGGTCATGATCAGGATGACGTTACGGAAGTCGACCTTCTTGCCGTTGTGGTCGGTCAGGCTGCCGTGATCCATGACCTGCAACAGGATGTTGAACAGGTCGGGGTGGGCCTTCTCGATCTCGTCGAGCAGCAGGACGCAGTGGGGGTGCTGGTCGACACCGTCGGTGAGGAGGCCGCCCTGATCGAAGCCGACGTAGCCCGGAGGGGCGCCGATCAGCCGCGAGACGGTGTGGCGCTCCATGTACTCCGACATGTCGAAGCGCAGGATCTCCACTCCGAGCAGCTTGGCGAGCTGGCGGGCGACCTCGGTCTTGCCGACGCCGGTGGGGCCGGCGAAGAGGTAGGAGCCGATCGGCTTCTCCGGTTCGCGAAGGCCGGCACGGGCGAGCTTGATGGCGCTCGCCAGCGCCTCGATCGCCTTGTCCTGGCCGTAGACCACCCGCTTCAGATTGGCGGTGAGATGCTCCAGCACCTCGGCGTCGTTCTTCGACACCGACTTGGGCGGGATGCGGGCCATCGTGGCGATGGTCTCCTCGATCTCGCGCACGCCGATGACCTTGCGACGCTTCGATTCGGTCACCAGCATCTGCGCCGCGCCCGATTCGTCGATGACGTCGATCGCCTTGTCGGGCAGCTTGCGGTCGTTGATGTAGCGCGCGGCCAGCTCCACCGCCGCCTTGATGGCGTCGTGGGTGTAGCGGACCTTGTGATGCTCCTCGAAATAGGGCTTGAGGCCCTTGAGGATCTCGATCGCGTCGGGGATGGTCGGCTCGTTCACGTCGATCTTCTGGAAACGGCGCACCAGGGCGCGGTCCTTCTCGAAGAACTGGCGGTATTCCTTGTAGGTGGTCGAGCCGATGCAGCGGACGTTGCCGGAGGCGAGCGCGGGCTTGAGCAGGTTCGAGGCGTCCATCGCGCCGCCCGAGGTGGCGCCCGCACCGATGACGGTGTGGATCTCGTCGATGAACATGATCGCGCCGGGGTGTTCCTCGATCTCCTTGACCACCTGCTTGAGGCGTTCCTCGAAGTCGCCGCGATAGCGGGTGCCGGCGAGCAGCGCGCCCATGTCGAGAGCGAAGACGGTGGCGCCGAGCAGGACCTCGGGCACGTCGCCCTCGACGATGCGCCGGGCCAGGCCCTCGGCGATCGCGGTCTTGCCGACGCCGGGATCGCCGACGTAGAGCGGGTTGTTCTTGGAGCGGCGGCACAGAACCTGGATGGTGCGCGAGATCTCCGAATCGCGGCCGATCAGCGGGTCGATCTTGCCCTTGCGCGCCTTGTCGTTGAGGTCGACGCAGTAGTTCTCGAGCGCGTCGGCCTTCTTCTTGCCGGGCTCGGACGGGGTCTCGCTCGCGCTCGCGTCCTCGTCGGCGCCGCGCGGCGGGCGGGCCTCGGACATGCCGGCGCGCTTGGCGATGCCGTGGGAGATGTAGTTGACCGCGTCGTAACGGGTCATGTCCTGCTCCTGCAGGAAATAGGCGGCGTGGCTCTCGCGCTCGGCGAAGATCGCCACCAGCACGTTGGCGCCCGTCACCTCCTCGCGGCCGGAGGACTGGACGTGAATCACCGCGCGCTGGATGACGCGCTGGAAGCCCGCCGTGGGCTTGGCGTCGTCCTCGCCGTCGGTGATCAGGTTCTCGAGCTCGGTGTCGAGATACTCGACCAGATTGCGCTTCAGCACCTCGATGTCGACGTTGCAGGCGCGCATGACCGCGCCGGCGTCCTGGTCGTCGAGCAGCGCCAGCAGCAGGTGCTCGAGCGTCGCGTATTCCTGCTTGCGCTCGTTGGCGAGGTGGAGCGCCTGATGGAGGGCCTTTTCCAGGCTGCGGGAGAAGGACGGCACGTGGAGAACCTCACTTCTTTTCCATGACGCATTGCAGCGGGTGCTGATTCTTGCGGGCGAAGTCCATCACCTGGGTGACCTTGGTCTCGGCCACCTCGTAGGTGAAGATGCCGCATTCCCCCACCCCGTGGTGGTGGACGTGCAGCATGATGCGCGTCGCCTCGTCCCTACCCTTGTTGAAGAAGCGCTCCAGCACGTGAATGACGAACTCCATCGGGGTGTAGTCGTCGTTGAGCAGCAGCACGCGATACATGCTCGGCCGCTTCACCTTCGGTCGCGTCTTGGTCACCACGCCGTGGTCCGGATCGTCGTCTCCGGGGCGATGTGGATCCTGGGTCATGGTCGTCTCGTCGACACGCATCGTTTCGCTGCTCGAGCCGTCACACCGGATCGAGTGCGGCAGGTGTTGGTCCAAGGCCCTAGGCCGGCGAGAAGTTCGTCGAACGCCGCCCCCTCCCGGAAGCGTCGCCTCCGGTCCATGTGGGGATGGTTCACCGAACATTCTAGGGCAATGTCGTCGGGCCGCAAGGAAGGCGGCGCAAGAGATGCGGGCAGGCGCGGCGCAAAGCGCGGGCAGCCGCCCCTCCCCCGCACGGAAGGCCACCAGAACGAAAGAGCCCGACCGTCGCCGGTCGGGCTCGCTCGATCTCGATGCCGACGGAAGAGACCTTCCGAGGCAGGCGATCGTGACGGCGCGGCGGAAGCTCGCTTCCGCCGCAGGCGCATCACTTGACCTTGGGCATCATCGCCTCGAAGGGCTTGGTCACTTCCTTGGCGAGGTCGACGTAGAGCTCACCGATCTTGGTCGACTGGGCCACCAGGCTCTCGTAGGCCTTCTTGGCGTAGTCGGACTGGATCTCCACGACCTTGTCGAGGGTCTTGGCACCGGCGAGCTGCTCGAGGACGGCCGAACCCTCTTCGAAGGACTTCTTCGAGTAGTCGGTCATCTCGGTGGCGATGGTCTGCAGGCCCTTGGAGATGGTGCCGAAAGCCTTCTGGGCGTTCTCGGCGTTTTCCTTGGCGAGCTTCTGGAGGTCTTCGACGGTGTTCATATCTGGGCCATCCTCTGAAATCGTCGGCGTTCGGCCTCGAACGCCGGTCTCCCCACCCACGTGCCCCCGGTCGTCCGACGGCCATCGATGTTGCGGTGCATTATAAACGACTTCGCAGCGCGGTCAAAGAAATTTTTGCGCTGCAGCATATTGCGAATTGTTACAGGCCGATTTCACGATCGGGGTTTACCGATCATCAACCTCAACGGCGGCATCCTCTCGAGGTGTGGACGAGAGGTCACACGGGCTCTCCCCTCCGGCGTATCGGGGTGGCGAGCGCACCGAGCCCGCGACGCGAGCCCGAAAAACCGAGGATCTCTCGATCGAGTAGCGTCCGCCTCGACCAGGCGGACGGCGGGTTCGAGGAATTGAAAGTGTCGTATTCGCGTATCTTCGAGCCGGCCCGCCTGATGAAGGCGGCCCTGGTGGGACTCGCACTGGTGATCGTGGCGACGTCGACGGCCGAGGCCGGAAGGCGTCATTCGCGCCGTGCCCATCATGCCGTCCGCGTCGATCGCGGAGGCGCCGACGACGGCATCGCCGCCACCGGCCGCTACGCCGCCTACGTCGTCGACGACAAGACCGGCCGCGTCCTCTTCTCCAAGAACGCGGACGAACCGCGCCATCCCGCCTCGCTCACCAAGATGATGACCCTCTATCTCCTGTTCGAGGAGATCGAGAGGAAGCGCATGACCACGGCGACGCGGCTGACCGCCTCGGCCAAGGCGGCGGCGCAGTCACCCTCCAAGCTCGGTCTGCGGCCGGGTCAGACCATCTCCGTCGAGGACGCGATTCGCGCGCTCGTCACCAAGTCGGCCAACGACGTGGCGGTGACGATCGCGGAGAACGTCGGCGGGTCGGAAGCGGCCTTCGCCAAGCGGATGACCCAGACCGCGCGCCGCATCGGCATGCGCGGCACCACCTTCCACAACGCCTCCGGCCTGCCCAATTCGGCGCAGATCACCACCGCCCGCGACATGGTGATCCTCGGTCGCGCGCTACAGGAGCGGTTCCCGAGCCAGTACCGCTATTTCTCGACGCGCAGCTTCGCCTGGGGCGACAACGTGATCGGCAATCACAACAGGCTGCTCTATCGCCTCGAGGGCGTCGACGGCATCAAGACCGGCTACACAGCCGCCTCCGGGTTCAATCTGGTCAGCTCGATGCGCCGCGACGGCCGCCACGTGGTGGCGTCGGTGCTCGGCGGTTCGTCGGCGCGGCAGCGCGACGACCACATGGCCGCGCTGCTGACCCAGCACATCGCCGCCGCCAGCAGCGGCGCCAAGGTGTCGTCGGTGCTGCGCGACGCCGGGCGCTCGGCCGACGCCTCGTTCGACGACGACGGCGCCGACGAGGTCCGCGCCGAGACCCGGGTCGCGGCGGCCGCTCCGGCGGTGGAGACCACGCCCGCCAATCCGTCCGCGCCGGAGAAGATCACGAGCGAGCCGCTGATGCTGATCGCGCCGCAGGCCGAGGCGCCCGTCGCCGCCGCCCCCGCTCCGGCCCAGCCGACGGCGAGCGGACGTCCGGGGATGCAGCCGCGTCTGGCCGGCTCCGACGTGGTGCCGATCACCCGTACCCCCGATTCGACCCGTCCGGCCTACGCCTCGTCCGACCACGGCGCGGCGGTGGCGATGGCCCGGGCGATCCTGTTGCCGCAGCAGTCCGGACTGGTCCCGTCCGGCCGCTCGGTCGGCGCCGAGGCGGCGCCGGTGCGCACGGCCTCCGCCGAGACGACCCCGAGCGTGGTCACGGTGGCGACGCGGCCGGTGGCGCCGCCGTCGCTGGCGACCGCGACGATCTCGATGGCCGACGTGGCGGAGATCACCACCGGGTCGGTGCCGCGCCGCAAGGCCGAGGAGCCGGCTCAGGCCGCCACTTCGGCGCGGTCGGGCTGGCTGGTGCAGATCGGCGCGTTCGACGGGGAGGCCGCCGCGCGCGGGGCGCTCGCCAACGCGCGCAACGAAGGAGGAGCGGTGCTGGCCCGTACCGAGGGCTTCACCGAGTCGATCGGCGGATCGGGGCGCATGTGGCGCGCCCGCTTCGCCGGGTTCAAGGATCAGTCGGCCGCCGACGACGCCTGCAAGGCGCTGAAGCGGAAGAAGATCGCGTGTCTTGCTCTGCGTCAGTGATTGGAGCGCGTGTCATGTTTGCCGACGAGACGATCCTTGGCCTCATTGATCTTGGCGGCCAGAAAAGTCGAGCCCCCCTTGTCGGGGTGCACGGCCTTCATGAGCCGACGATGCGCTTCCCGAACTTCGGCCTGGGACGCGCCCTCGGCAAGGCCGAGCACCTGATGGGCCTCCTGATCGGTCATCGCGCCCGAGCTCGCCGCGCCGCGCTGCCGCGCTGCCGAATCGTCGTGCGCGTGTTCACGCCACAGGGGTACCCGGCGATTCAGATACGCCTCGAGAAGTGAACGGCTCTCGAGATCCGAGCCGACGTCCTGCCACAGCGCCAGCAGGTTCTCCACCGACAGACGCGCCAGTTCGCAGCCCTCGAACCGACCGGCCAGAACGCGCCCCGAGAGGGTGCCGCTGTCGTGGTCGAGTTCCATTTCGAGGGCGGCGGAGCGCACGGTCGAGCGACGCCCGGCGGAGGCGCGCCTCGGGGCGAAGGCCGAGACCAGGCCGCTCCAGCGCCCGAGGAAGGGGCGGACCCAGCGGGCGTAGCGCCCGGCCTCCGACCCAGCCAGCACCAGGGCCAGCACCAGGAACGGCAGCGCCGCCACCAGCCGACCGGTCGCCAGCATCACCACCGCGAAGGTGATCGCCGCGCCCGCCCCCGCCCTGCGGGCGGCGACGGCGAAGGGCGTCGGCGTCTTCGAGACGACGGCGCCGAGCAGTATCAGGACGCCGACCAGGACGGCGACGCCGAAGATCGCGCTGTTCATCGAGCCTCCCAGAAATCGCCCGCGACGGGCCGGCGGCCGTGATCGCTCGGGGGTGCGACTCCGCCGCGCCGCGCCGCGATCCGAATCCCAGACATAGCACCGGCGCGCGGTCTCTCCCACCCCGCCGCCGGGCGGGCTGCGCCGCTCGCGCCCGAGGAGCGACACGTCGTCGCCCCGTCTTCGCCGAAAAGACCCATTTCAATCGATCATAACGGACTGGAAACCGGCGGGCCGTTCTGACATTGTGCCGCACTGCAACAAGGGTCGCCGCGGGACGCGCGGCGCGGACGGGAGAACATCGATGACCGAAGTCTCGCGTGAGCCGACGACGAGCGCCGTGGCGCCGACGTCGGGCCGACGTCCGGAGATCGTGCGCACCGTCGCCGAGCTGCGGGCGCGGGTGGCCGCGTGGCGGGCGAAGGGCGAGCGCGTGGCGATGGTGCCGACGATGGGAGCGCTGCACGAGGGCCATCTGTCGCTGGTCGAGGAGGGCTTCCGCCGCGCCGACCACGTGGTGGTGTCGATCTTCGTCAATCCGACCCAGTTCGCCCCGCACGAGGACTTTCAGACATATCCGCGCACCGAGGACAGCGACGTCGCCAAGCTGACGGCGCTCTCGACCGATCTGGTGTTCGCGCCCAACGCGCTCGAGATGTATCCGCTCGGCAACGCCACCCGCATCGAGATGGGCGGGCCGGCACGCGGGCTCGAGACCGATTTCCGCCCGCACTTCTTCGGCGGCGTGGCGACGGTGGTGGCCAAGCTCCTGATCGCCTGCGGACCAGACCTCGCGATCTTCGGCGAGAAGGACTATCAGCAGCTCGCGGTGGTGCGGCAGATGGTGTCGGACCTGTCGCTGCCGGTGGCGATCGTCGGAGCGGAGACGGTGCGCGAGGCCGACGGGCTGGCCATGTCGTCGCGCAACGCCTATCTCTCGGCAGAGGAGCGCGCGGCGGCGCCGGTGCTGGCGCGGCAGATGCGCCTCGTCGCCGAGGCGGCGCGGACGGGCGGCGACGTCGCGGCGGCGGTGGCCGGGGCGTCGGCGGCGCTGACGGCGGCGGGCTTCCGCCAGATCGACTACGTCGCGGTGCGCAACGCCGTGACGCTGCAGCCGCCGAGCGAGGCGGGCGAGCCGCTGCGGGTGCTGGTGGCGGCATGGCTCGGCCGCACGCGTCTGATCGACAACTGCGCGGTGTGAGGGCACGCGCCCTCCCCCCGACCCCGCGCGCAAGGAGGACGGCGATGAGCGACGATCTGCCCGAGGGCTGGAGCGGCGACGAGCGCCGCATCGCCCGCACCTTCCGCTTCGCCGACTTCCCCCAGGCGATGGCCTTCATGACCGAGGCGGCCTTCGCCTGCGAGGCGGCGAACCATCATCCCGAATGGCGCAACGTGTGGAACCGGGTCGAGGTGGAGTTGACCACCCACGACGCGGGCGGGCGCGTGACCGACAAGGACCGGGCGCTGGCGAGCGCGATGAACGCGATCTTCGCGCGTCGTTCGGGATGAGCGAGGGCTCCGGGCCTCAGCGGTGAGTGGACTTCGACGCGACGGCACCGTCGACCTGGATCGAGCCGGAGACCTTCACGGTGGTATCGCCGAAGACGTAGGTGCCGGCGGGCCGGGTCGCCTTCTCGGGGACCGGCTTCGGGCAGGGCGCGGGCGGCGCGCCGAAGGCGGGATCGTTGCGGCCGACCACGGCGGAGCCGCAGGGCTCGGCGGCCGTGGCCGGAGCGAGGGACGCGGCGAAGGCGATCGTGAGGACGGCGAGGAGGCGCATGGTCGAGGTCCGGCGTCGACGAGGTCGCTCCGTCCTACACCGTTCGGGCGAGATCACAAGAGGCCGAGCCCGGCCAGTTCGCGCAGGAACTCGACCGGCAGGTCGCGAGTGGCGTCGTCGAGGAGGTCGCGCGGAGCGACGTCGGGCGAGAAGTAGCGCCAGCCCTGGAACGGCCGATAAGGCCGCGCCTCGACCTCGACCAGCTCGCCCGACAGCACGATGTCGCAATGGGAGACGCCGGAGGCGTCCTTGACCGCGCGCAGATCGAGGATCTTCTCGCGCACGCGGATCTGGCCCTTGATGATCCAATAGAGCGAGCCGCCGTCGAGGATCTCCTCGACCCTCTTGGGCATCATGCGGGTGCGGTGAACGTGTTCCTCGGGGAGCCCACGGCGGCGCTTCTCGGCGATGGTCGCGGTGATCCAATGAGCGAGATCGTCGATCCCGTCGCAGCCGACACAGAGCTTGATCAGGTGAAGGGGCATGGTCGGTTCCGCGGGTGGCCGGGCGCGATCCTAGCCTCGGCGCACGCCCCTCGCCAGCCGAGGCGCCCCGTCTCCCACCGAAAACGGAGCGCCTCCACGTCTCAGTCGGCGAAGTCGACCTCGTCGTCGGCGACGATCGAGGTCTCGGCGTCGGCCCCGGCCTTCCAGGCGCGGAAGGCGGGCAGGCTCAGCATCGCGTCGACGTAGGCGCGGGTGTCGGCGTCGAGCGGCCAGGAGTAACCGTCGAGGCGCGCGACCACGGGGGCGTACATCGCGTCCGCCGCCGAGAACGCGCCGAACAGGAACGGACCGCCCGAGCCGAAGCGGGCGCGGGCGTCACGCCACAGCTCGGTGATGCGGGCGACGTCGCGCGCGGCGGCCTCGCCGCCCCAACCGCGCCAGGGGAACGAGCGGCGCAGGTTCATCGGGCAGGCGGAGCGCAGCGCGCCGAAACCGGCGTGCATCTCGTTCGCGATCGCGCGGGCGACGGCACGGGCGGCGCGGTCCTTCGGCCAGATCGGCAGATCGGGGAAGCTCTCGGCGAGGTATTCGACGATCGCCAGGGTCTCCCACACCGCGACGTCGCCGTCGATCAGGCAGGGCACGCGGCCGGAGGGCGAGAAGCGCAGGATGTTCGCCTTGAAGTCGGGCGCGGCGAGATCGATCGGGATCTCGGCGAAGGGGATGCCGAAATGCGTCGCCACCAGCCACGGGCGCAGCGACCACGACGAATAGCGCTTGTTGGCGATCACCAGCTTCAGGTCGGTCATGGGGGTCTCCTCCTCGGTCGCCCCGGACGATGGCATCGCGGGCGGCGCGGGGTCCAACCGATTTTCCTGATGGGGGGCATCAGCAATTCTGACGGGCGCGCGCCGCCTCGCGATCGGCGGACGACGTCGCCGTTCCCTCTGGCCGACTTTCGTAGTAGTCGTCGGGGATGCTCGACTTCACGCTCCTCGACCTCGCCGCCCTCGCGTGGTTCCTGATCTCCTGGCTCGGCTTCGCCCTGGTGGTCGATCTGACGCTGCTCGGACGACCGTCGCTGTCGGTGCTGATGGACGATCGGCGGCGCGAGTGGATGGAGGTGATGAGGCGGCGGGAGGTGCGCATCGTCGACACCGCCATTCTCACCTCGCTGCAGAACGGCACCGCCTTCTTCGCCTCGACCACGCTGATCGCGCTCGGAGGGGCGTTGACGCTGCTCAACCAGACCGATCGGATGGTCGAGATCTTCCACGATTTGCCGTTCCACGTCGCCACGAGCCGGGCGCAGCTCGAGCTGAAGGTGGTCGGGCTGGTGGCGATCTACGGCTATGCCTTCTTCAAGTTCGGCTGGTCGTATCGGCTGTTCAACTACTCGGCGATCCTGATCGGCGCGGTGCCGCTCGCCGGGGAGGCCGACGAGGCGGACATGCGGCCGGCGATCGAGCGGGCGGCGGAGATGCAGATCGACGCCGGACACCATTTCCACTGGGGGCTCAGGGCGCTGTTCTTCTCGATCGGCTTCTTCGGCTGGTTCGTGAACGCCTGGGTGTTCGCGGTCTCGACCACGGTCATTCTCGGAGTGCTGATCCGGCGACAGTACTTCTCGCGGGCGCGCTCGGCGCTCCTGCCGGTCAGGGCGCCGGAAACAGCGCCGTCGAGCGACCGGTGAGGCGGTAGCCGATAAGGCCCTGCCATTCCTTGGCGGCGAGATCGAGGACGGCGAAGCCGTAGCCGACGGGCGGGCGCCACAGGTCGCCGGTGGCGGTCTCGCCGGGGGTGGGGTGGGCGAGGATGCCGTCCCAGCCGGCGGCGCGGAAGGCGCCGATCGAGCGCGGCATGTGCCACGCCGCCGTCACCAGCAACCAGCGGGCGCCGGGCGCGGGGCGGATCATCTCGTGAGAGAAGCGGGCGTTCTCCCAGGTGTCGCGGGCGCGGCGCTCCAGGATCATGCGATCGCGCGCGATGCCGTACTCCTCGAGCAGGCGCATCATCGAGGCGGCCTCGGAGTGGTCGACGCCGTCGGCGGTGTGGGGGCCGGTGCCGGTGAGGACGATCGGCACGTCCGGATACCGGCGGGCGAGACGGGCGGTCTCGGCCACGGCCTCGGCGCCGCGCAGATACTTCGGCGCGCCGATCGCCGCCTCGGCGCGGACGTCGGTCGGGCCGCCGAGCAGGACGATGCCGGCGGGCGGAGGGCTCGTGGGATCGGCGGCGGGGAAGCGGGTCTCGAGCGCGGCGAGGGCCAGACGGCCGACCGGCGTGAGGGACGCGGCGAGGACGATCGAAAGGCCGAGGCCGAGCGACAGGCGGCCCCAGCGAGCGAGCGCGGGGCGGCGGCGCGCGGCCCACAGCAGAGCGAGGCCGAGCAGGATCAGCGCCACCATCACCGCCGAGGGACGCATGAGCGAACCGGCGAGTTTCGACAGGGTGAAGAACACTTCGCTCGCCCCTTCCCTCGCCGTCGCTTCGGCGATGCGGATACGACGAGGGCCTCTTTCGAGGCCCTCGGAAACGCAGACGACGCCGATGCGGCGATCAGACGACGTCGGTGATCGTCTTGACGATCTTGCCGACGAGGCCGTAGTCGATCGCCTCTTCCGGGCCCATCCAGAAGTCGCGGTCGGTGTCCTTCTCGATGCGCGCGAGCGGCAGGCCGGTGGCATCGGCGAAGATCTGATTGAGGCGATCGCGCATCTTGAGGATCTCGCGGGCCTGGATCTCGATGTCGGTGGCCGGACCGCCGGCGCCGCCGGACGGCTGATGCAGCAGGAAGCGGGTGTTGGGCAGGCAGAAGCGACGCTCCTTGGGCACCGACACGTAGATCAGCGCACCGGCGGAGGCGACCCAGCCGACGCCGATCATGTTCACCGGCACGCCGATGAAGGCGATCATGTCGTGGATCATGTCGCCGCTCTCGACGTGGCCGCCGGGCGAGCAGACGATCACGTTGATCGGGTCCTTGGAGACCTGCGCCAGCGCCAGGAGGCGAGCGGTGACGTCGCGGGCCAGTTCCTGGGTGATCGAGCCGGTGATGAGGACCGTGCGGGCGTCGAACAGGTGTTTGTCGACCGGCACCGACTGCGGCGTCTTGGTCTTCTCTTCGTCCTCTTCCTCTTCGTCGAGGCGGGTGTACCAGAAGGTCTTGGGGCTCTTGATCATGGTTCGTCCCGAATGAGAGCGAGAGGACATGGGTTGGCATAGATGTAGTGGGCGCGGGGAGACGTGTCGAGGCCGGGTGAGCGCTGCGACCGCGACCGCAGCCTTCCCTGCCCTCTCCTCACGTGAGAATCCACCCTCAATCCATTGATCCGACGGGCGTATTCATCCATTCACCACATCCGGCTCGAGACCGGGTGGACCACCGTCGCGTGGGCCGCTCCAGGCCCCGCCGCGCCCTCGACCGGGAGAGCGGCGGCGAAGCGGGGCGCGCGGGCGGCCTCGATTCTGTCGATGCGACCGTCGGCGCGCGTCATTTGCCGAAGCAGATCCGCTCGAAGGTCTTCAGCGGCGCGGCGATGCCGGCGCCGAGCGGGATCGCCACCTCGGGGGCGCCGCCGATGGTCAGGACCAGCGGGCCGCCGCCGCGCAGGAGCGGAGCGAGATCGCGGGCGGCGCGGCGGCGAGCGCCGTCGTCGTCGTTCCATTCGGACGAATAGGTCGAGGTGCCGGACGTGGAATCGGGATCGATCGAGCCGTCGACCGACCAGGTGCGGCCATCTGCGCGCAGGACCAGGGCGACCCGCTCGGCCCTGGGCGGCAGGCCGGCGACGCCGGTGGAATAGACCACGAAGGAATCGGCGTCGCGCAGGCAGGCGAACAGGAGCACGCGCGGGCCGTTCGCGCGCGGCACCCACTGGAGGAAGGCGCGCTTGCGCGGATCGGTGGCGACCGACCATCCCGCCTCGTCACCGTCGTCGGCGACGACGAGCGACGGGGCGGCGACGAGGGCGAGCGCGGTGAGCGCGAGCGCGGCGGTGGCGGCGAGCACGAGGCGGGGCACGGGAACCTCCTCCGGCGAGGCGTTCAGTTCAGGAAGGGCAGATTGGCGCAGACGATCCCGCCCTTGGCGGCGTCGATCACCAGCCAGCCGTCGATGCGGCCGTCGGGATTGGTCTTGGGATGCGGGATCACCACGCGGAAGGCCCAGACCCGCGCGTCGCCGCCGTGGCAGACGGTGTCGCGGCGGGGGACGAGGCGGCGGTCGACGATGTTCGCGGTCACCTCGGCGGCGGTGTCGCCGTAGGGGTCGCCCTGGAGGATGGCCACCGCCTCGGCGAGCGCGGCCTTCTCCGAGAGCGTGGACGCCGCGAGAGCGGGCACTGCGGCGACGGCGAGCACGGCGGCGGTGAGCAGAAGGCGAGCGCGCATGGTCGATCCTCCCTTTCGGGTGCCCTCCTCGATGGCGATCATCCTAGTCGATCGCGCGCGCGGCCGCGTTGACGTGGCGCAACGGCGTTGGGGTCGAACCCGCGCCGTCGGCGCTTCCGGGGCGACCTCAGGACGTGCGGTCGTAGATCTGGCGGCCGATCAGCATGCGGCGGATCTCGCTCGTGCCCGCGCCGATCTCGTAGAGCTTGGCGTCGCGCAGGAGGCGACCGGTCGGGCTGTCGTTGACGTAGCCCATGCCGCCGAGCAGCTGGATGGCGTCGAGCGCGGCCCTGGTCGCCCGCTCGGCGGCGAAGAGGATGGCGCCGGCCGAATCCTCGCGGGTGGTGCGGCCGCGATCGCAGGCCTTGGCGACGGCATAGACGTAGGCGCGCGCCGCGTTGAGCTCGACGTACATGTCGGCGACCTTGGCCTGAACCAGCTGGAAGGTGCCGATGGGGGCGCCGAACTGCCTGCGCTCGTGGACGTAGGGAAGCACGACGTCGAGCGCGGCCTGGGCGAGGCCGATCGGCCCGGCGGCGAGGACGGCGCGCTCGTAGTCGAGGCCGGACATCAGCACGCCGACGCCCTTGTTCACGGTGCCGAGCACGTTCTCCTCGGGCACCTCGCAGTCCTCGAACACCAGCTCGCCGGTCTCCGAGCCGCGCATGCCGAGCTTGTCGAGCTTCTGGGCGACCGAGAAGCCCTTGAAGCCCTTCTCGACGATGAAGGTGGTGATGCCCTTCGGCCCGGCGCTCGGATCGGTCTTGGCGTAGACGATGAGCGTGTCGGCGGAGGGGCCGTTGGTGATCCACAGCTTGGTGCCGTTGAGGACGTATCGGTCGCCTCGTCTCTCGGCGCGCAGCTTCATCGACACGACGTCGGAGCCGGCGCCGGGTTCGGACATGGCCAGCGCGCCGAGGTGTTCGCCGGAGATCAACTTGCCGAGGTAGCGGCGCTTCTGATCGTCGGTGGCCCAGCGGCGCAGCTGATTGACGCAGAGATTGGAGTGGGCGCCGTAGGAGAGCGCGATCGAGCCGGAGGCGCGGGAGATCTCCTCCATGGCGATGCAGTGCTCGAGATAACCGAGCCCGGCGCCGCCCCATTCCTCCTCGACGGTGATGCCGTGCAGGCCGAGCGCGCCCATCTCGGGCCACAGCTCGCGCGGGAACCAGTCCTCGCGATCGACGCGTTCGGCGAGCGGGGCGATCCGATCCTGCGCGAAGCCGCGCACGGTGTCGCGCAGCATGTCGGCGGTCTCGCCGAGGCCGAAGTCGAAGACGGGACCGGTGTTCGGAATCATGAGCGGGCCTCCCCTCGCGGACCCTCTCACGGGGTCTCGACGCAGGCGGCATTATCGAACGGTCGTTCGTTTTTTGTCAATCGGTGTCGTCGACCCTGGGAAGGTAGTCCTGCAGATGCTTTTCCGGATGACGAAGGATGGAGGCGCGCAGCTGGTCGAACGGCATAGGCCCGGCGGCACCGCGCGGATAGCCCTTCACCAGACCATCGAGAGACGGCAGCGTGATCGAATGGCGACTGCGTCGGTAGCCGTCGATGAGCGAGGTCGCCACCGCATAGAACCGCCACTGCTCCAGCGCGAGCGGGTCGATGGTCTCCGGTTCGGTGGTCGCCAGCAGGCAGAAGACGTAGACATCCGAGTGGTGAACGGCCTCGACGACTTCGCCAGCCTTGAAGTTCTGCGGCTTCGTGCCCTTGATCGAAAAGGAGATCCGCGACGGCCTTTCCTGCGCCCAGCTCTGGACGTAGGCCGCCGACTTGACCTCGATCTTCAGACCATTCGGCGCCGTCAGATCCCAGGCCTGCCACTCGTCGCGCACCCGTGAGAAGTCGACTCCCAGCGCCGCGCCGACGATGAATTCGGCCAGAACCCCGCGCGTCGCGTTACTCACGAGGTCGGAAACGCTCCAACGCCAGAAATCGAGAACAGAATGCCCGATCGACCGACCGAGGTGGGTCAACGGCTCAGAACCCGTCTTGCGATAGAGATGGGGGCGCATCACGTCCTCTTCCGTCCGATGGTCGGAACTCGAGACGACCATGAGCGCTCACCGACGTCGATGCAACTTCCGGCGAATGCTCACACCACCCCGTACCACCACGTCGCGAAGCCGAGCACGGCGAAGAAGCCGACG
>JBEOKB010000120.1:0-3835 GCA_040275425.1 Siculibacillus sp.
GGCGCGGGCGAACGGCGCGCGCACGGGGTGCTGACCTTCTATCTCGCCCAGGCGCTGCGCGGCGGTCGGGTCTCGACCTTTCGCGACGTCGCCCATCAGGTGATGGCGGGTTACGACCAGTTCGGGCAGGCGCCGACGCCGATGTTCGAGGGCGATCTCGCGGCCGAGGTGCCGGGCGGGGTCGCGGGCGGGGTGATGCGCTGGCCGGTGAAGGCGGAGGGCGAGCGCCTGACCGTCGGCGCGGGCATCGTCGACGGGCTCGGCGCGGGTGCGATCGTGGCCCTGGCGACGGCAGACGCGCCGGAGAACCCGCGCGCCTTCGCGCGGGTGAGCGAGGCGGGTCCGGCGCGGGCGTGGCTCGAGCCGATCGAGCGCGGCGGGCTGCGGTTCGATCCCGCCCTGGCGCGCGAGGTGCTGCTCGCCACGCTGATCGAGCGCAACGCCGACTTCCAACTGACCGTCGCGCGGCCACCGAGGCTCGGCGACGACGCGGGCGGGCGGGCGATCGCCGCCGCGCTCGAGGAGATCGGCGCGGACACCGAGGCGGTGGTGCGGCTGGTCGAGCCGGGAGCGGCGGCCGATCTCGCGCTGCACGTCGCGGGAGGTCGGCTGTGGCTGGTCGGCGAGGGCGGCGCGCTCGTCACGAAAGGCCGGGAACAGTCGCCGTCGCTGGTGCTCTCCGCCGACGCGCGCGAGACGGGCGCGGCGGTGCGGCGGGCGCTCGCGGCCTTCGCCAAGTCGCGCAATCTGGTGCGGGTGGCGGGGCTGGTCGGCACCGGGCCGGTGGCGGCCTCGCTCGGCATCGAGGCGCACGTGGTGCGCGACGAGGGCATCGCGCCGAGCGGGGCGGCGGCGGAGGACGATCGCCCCTGCCCTGCCCTGGTGCTCGATCGCCTGCCGGAGACGGCGCGGCCGATCGGAGAGGCGGCGCTCGACCTCGGCCACTGCGACGCGCTCTATTTCCGCCTCTCCAACACCGGCCGCAAGCCGATCGACGTGACGCCGCTCTACGTCGACGGCGCGGGCGGCATCGCCTACATGGGGCCGCCGGAAGGGCTCCGGATCGAGCCCGGCACGCCCGGTCGGCTGGTGCCGCTGCGCATCGTCACCTGGAGCCGCAAGCAGAGGGCGCCGCTGCCGGTCGGGCGGGAGCGGCTGTTGTTCGTGGCGGTCGAGGTCGAGGGGCGCGAGGCGCTGCCGGCCGACTTCCGCCATCTGGCCCAGGCCGCGCCGACCAGTTCGCCGACGCGGGGCGGGGCGGCGCCGGGCACGCTGCGCGGTCTGCTGGAGCGGGCGTCGTTCGGGGGCACGCGTTCGGCCGGGGCACCGACGGCGTTCGGCTCGGCGGGGATCGCCTCGTTCGGCTGGCGCGTGGTGGCGCCGAGCGAGGCGAAGTGAGTCCCCGACGGGGCTCGGGCGAAGCGACGGGACGGCCTCAGGGGCTCGGGCGAGGGATGCGCAGGACGACGCGCAGGCCGGGGTCGGCGCGTTCGAGCGCGATCCTCATGCCGTGGCGCAGGGCCACCGCGCGCACGAACGGCAGGCCGAGGCCGTGGCCGGGCACCGCACCGGCGTTGTCGGCGCGGGTGAAGCGCTCGAAGGCCGAGGTCTCGAAGCCGGGCGGCAGGCCGGGGCCGTGGTCGCGCACCCACAGGCGGATCTCGCCCGGCCCGACCGCGACGCCGAGGTCGACGTCGGCCCCCTCGGGCGAGAACTTGACGGCGTTGTCGACCAGATTGGCGAACATGCGGGTGAGCGCCATCGGCTCACCGAGCGTGACGGCGGGGACGGCGTCGACCAGGAGGCGGACGCCGCGCTCTTCGGCCACGCCCTCGTAGAGGTCGACCACGGTGGCGATCACCTCGGCGAGGTCGACCTCGACCAGGGCGCCGGCGTCGCCGGTGGCGGCCTCGGTGCGGGCGATGTCGAGGAGCGCGGAGAACACGGCGATCAGTTCGGCGGTCTCGGCGACGGCGTCGTCGAAGGCGGCGACCGCGCCGCGCGCGCTCGGATCGGCCTCGGCCTCGCGGCGGGCGCGCTCGAGGCGGGCGCGCAGGCGGGCGAGCGGGGTACGCATCTCGTGGGCGATGTGGTCGGAGAGGTGGCGGATGCCGCGCATCAGCACGTCGATGCGGTCGAGCATGGCGTCGACGTGGGCGGCGAGGCGGGCGAACTCGTCGCCACCGCCGGGCGAACCGACGCGGGCGGCGAGATCGCCGGCCTCGACCGCGCGCGCCACGGCGTTGACCCGCTCTATGCGGGCGAGCAGGCGTCGCCCGACCAGGGCGGTGACGACGAGGGCGACGAGGAGCGCGGCGAGAAACGGCCCGGCGAGATCTCCGAGGAGCGCGGCGGCGAGGCGGTCGTGCTCGGCGCGGTCGTGGGCGACGAGCAGAACCGGTCCGTCGGGGATGCGGCGGATGCGGCCGGAATAGGCGCGGTCGCCGCGCGGATCGGCGAATTCGACCGCGCCGCTCTCGGGGGCGAGGTCGTTGGGCCAGGCGGCGAAGTCGCCGGCGATCTTGGTGCCGTCGGCGCCGACGACGATGCGGATGCGCTCGCGCGCGCCCTCCCCGCCCTCGGCGCGGCGGCGCAGAATCGCGGCGGCGAGCGCGGTCTCGCCCCCGGCCCGCCAGACGTCCTCGAGCCCGGCGACGTCGGTGGCGATGGTGTCTGCGATGCGGCGCTCGATGTAGCCGGAGACGGTCGTCCACACCAGGAGCGACAGCGCGAGGAAGGCGAGCGTGAACACGCCCGCGATCACCGCGACGAAGCGCACGGTGGTGGAGCCCAGCAGTCGCCCGAGACGCCGACGGCCGTCGGTGGCGGCGCTCACGAGGTCCGGCTCACGAGCTTGTAGCCCTCGCCGCGCGCGCTCAGCAGCACCGGGCGATCGAAACCGTCCTCGATCTTGGCGCGCAGGCGCGAGACGTGGACGTCGACGACGTTGGTCTGCGGGTCGAACCGCAGCTTCCACACCCGCTCGAGCAGGAGCGAGCGCGGCACGAAGCGGTCGGCGTGCTCGGCGAGGCAGCGCAGCAGCTCGAACTCCTTCGGCGACAGGGCGACGTGGCGACCGGCGCGGTGGACGGTGCGGGCCTTGATGCGGATCTCGATCTCGCCGACCAGCATCACCTCGGGGTGCGGCTCGGGCCGGGCGCGGCGCAGGAGAGCGTGGACGCGGGCGAGCAGTTCGTCGTCGGAGAAGGGCTTGGCGAGATAGTCGTCGGCGCCGCGCTCGAGGCCTTGGACCCGATCGGCGGCGAGGCCGAGGGCGGAGACCACCAGCACCGGGGTGGCGACGTCGAGGGCGCGCAGGCGCTCGACCAGATCGAGCCCCTCCAGGCCGGGCAACATGCGGTCGGCGACGACGAGCTCGAACGGCTCGGCGGCGGCGCGAGCGAGACCGAGGCGACCGTCGCCGACGGTCTCGCAGGCGAAGCCGCGTCCGGTGAGCAGGGTGGCGACGTGATCGGCCATGGCGGCGTCGTCTTCGATGATCAGGGCACGCATGGCGGTCCTCGCCGGGAGGTGGAGCGATCGGTCACAGCGTGTGACTCGTGGCGGCTTCGGCATTGGAGCCGAAGGGAGCGTCGCCGTCGAGCCGTCCGTGCGGGCCGAGCACGACCCAGCGGGTGTGATCGCCGCGTCGGACCAGGAGCGCCACGCCGTCGCGCGTGGCGCCGGAGGCCTCGGCGAGGCGATCGGGATCGGCGCGGCCGAGGCCGACGGAGAGGATCTCGTCGCCGACCGCGAGCCCGGCGTCGGCGGCGAGCGAGCCGGCGGCGATGGTGCGCACGCGAGGCGAGGCGTCGGAGTCGAGATCGAGGCCGAG
>JBEOKB010000121.1:0-17422 GCA_040275425.1 Siculibacillus sp.
GGAGCAGCGGCCGGGGCGGCGGCGGGACCGGCGCCGTAGAGCTTCTCCCATTCGGGATAGCCTTCCGGATAGGTCGCGACGTTGGTGTAGCCGAGGGCCTTGGCCTTGGCGGCCGACTTCTCCGACAGCACGCACTCCAGGCCGCCGCAGTAGTAGATCAGCAGCGAGGCCTTGTCGGCGGGCAGCTTGTCGAGGTTCTTGTCGAAGTCGGTCTCGGAGACGTTGATCGCGGTCGGGATCATTCCCTTGTCGGCGACGCGCTTCGGGCGGGCGTCGATCAGGGTGTAGGCGGCCTTCTCGTCGATCAGCTTCTTGATGTAGGGGCCGGAGACGGCGACGCCGCCGCCCTTGGCCTTCCAGTCGGGCATGCCCTCGGCATAGACCTTGATGTTCTTGTAGCCGAGCGCCTCGGCCTTGGCGGCGGAGGTGTGCGACAGCATGCAGTCGAGGCCGCCGCAATAGAAGATCAGCAGCGTGTCCTTGTCGGCGGGCAGCTTGTCGACCGACTTCTCGAACTGGGTGTCGGGGATGTTGATCGCGCCGGGGATGTGACCGGGGTCGTACTGGCGCGCGGCCGGGCGGCTGTCGATCAGGGCGACGCCCTTCTTCAGCGGGATCTCGACCTGGGTCGCGACGAAGTCGTAGGCGGTCAGCGTCTTGTACCAGCCTTCCTTGGGCTGGAGCGCGGTCTGCGCCGAGGCGGGCGCGAACGGTACCAGCGCGACGGGCGCGGCGCCGAGGGCGGCGAGCAGGACGGCGAGCAGCGGGAGAGGCGTCTTGGTCTTCATCGTGGGTCTCCTCGATGCGGAATTCACAGAAGGGTCAGTTTCTCGGTCGTTTCGTTCCAGCGGACGATCGCGTACCAGACGGCGAGCACGCCCCAGCCGATCGCCAACGCCAGGGCCCAGGAGCCGAGCATCTCGGGCAGGTAGGCCTGGAAGCCGAGGCGGGTGACCTCCCAGGTCTCGACGTTGGTCTCGTCGATGACGGAGAGGCCGGTCTTCTTGAGCACGGCGGAGGCGAGCGAGCCGACCCAGGCGAAGAAGACCATCGCCACCCACAGTTTCAGGTGCCCCTCCCCCATGCGCCACAGCGCGCCGGAGGCGCAGCCGCCCGCGAACACCATGCCGATGCCGAAGATCAGGCCGCCCGCGAGCGAGCCGATCCAGAAGGTGGCGGGAATGGCGACGTAGGGGTCGATGACCTTGGCCTTGAACAGCAACGCGGCGAGCGGCATGGCCACCGCCAGCGCCAGGATCACCGCCTTGGTCATGGTGCCCTCGGCGGTCATGAAGGGCTCGCGGATCGAGCGGGCGAAGCACAGGCGCGAGCGGTGCATGACGAAGCCGATGGCGAAACCCGCGACCAGGATGACGGCACGGGAGGCGAGCTGCTTCTCGGGCGAGGCCCACCAGCGCACCGCCCAGACCGCCACGGCGACGATCACCGCCAGACCGAGGAACGGGAACAGCTTCTTCACGCCCTCGGGCATCGCCCAGGGGGTGGGCGCGGCGGTGCCCCATTCGATGTTCTCGAGCGTCCACAACAGCGCCTTCAGGCCGATCACCGCGCCGACGACGAGGCCCACCCACATCGCCCAACCGGCGGGCGAGGCGTGGACGACCGGATTGAAGAAGCCGCCGGTGGTGCAGCCGCCGGCGAGGGCGGCGCCGATGCCCATCAGCGAGCCGCCGAGCGCGGCCCAGACGAACTCGAGCTTCGGCGGGCGGTTGACGGCGAACTGGCGCGACATCAGCGCGGCGGTGAAGGCGCCGCCGACGAGCAGGATGTTCATCAGCGACATGCGATGGGTGAGAATGGTCTCGGTCGGCTCGGCGAGGCCGAGGGCGGGTCCGAGACCGACGGCGCGGTTGATCCAGTCACCCCAGAACTTCACGCCGCCGAACACGCCCCAGAACAGGCCGGACATCATCAGCGCCAGCACCACCAGGACGAGGAGCAACGCACCGACGTAGGGCGACCATTCCTCGACGAAGATCTTCTCGTAGTCGGCCGCGAAGCCGGACAGCGGGCCGCGGCCCCTCTCGCCACTCATCGTTCCACTCCGTTCGATCGAGGAGCCGGGCGCGGGCGCTCACCGGCTCCGAATTGACATGCGGGTTCGGGCGATCAGTTGCAGGAGGCGGGTTCGTCGCCGTCCTTGGCGCCGCGGGCGAGGAAGGCGGCGACGTCGGCGGTCAAGTCGGTGTCGGGCACGTCGGCGAACTTCTCGGCCGCCTTGTTGGCCGACCTGATCTCGGCGCGATAGGCGGTGGAGAGGAAGCGCGAGACGGTGTCGGCGCCCTTGGCGTGCTTGTCGGCCTTCACGTAGTCGGCCCATTCGGCCTTGGTGCGGGTGGAAGGCGCGATCGAGCCGATCGGCGAGGCGACATGGCAGGACGTGCAGACGCTGCGGTAGTAGATGCGGCCGCGCTTCCAGTCGGCGTCGTAGGCGAGCGCGGCGGTGGACGCGACGCAGGCGAGCGCGAGGACGAAGAGGCGAAGAGCTTTGGGCGACATCGGCGAACTCCTGGTCGGAGCCCTTCCGCCTCGGGACTTCGGCATGGGGCTCGAGCGAGACCTCACAGATCCGTCCGGCGGAGTCTTCCGCGCGATTCCCGGCACGAATTCGATCCGCGCCGGGTGGCCAGATCTGTAATTTCGAATGTTTGCATACTTCTCCCTTCCGTTCGACGAAGGGAGGTGGCGTCTCGTCGCTCGGCAAGTCCCTGATCGCACCACTACGCATGCGACGGCGAGCCGTCGCGCGGGGCACGACGGCGACGTCCGATGCTTTCGGCCAAGCAATTTACTTCATTCGCTTTTTCAGTCCGTTCTGACGTCATCTCGCTCGATGGCGGCGACGCGTCCGCGCGTGGGGGCGGTCGCACCGACTGGAAGGTCTCTTTCCATTCGACGCCGGAGGAACCGCCCTCTCCTCGCGAATTCGGGCAGATCGGAGGGGACGAGGGCGATGGTGGGCGCGCGCGCCGCGACATTCCTGCCGACGAATCGGGCTCGGTCGGGCGCGCCGGACACGGTCAAGATCGTCGATCGGGGCGAGGCAATCATTCCTGTGGAAGACCGGGTATGAGGCTTCGGGCGCTTCACGAGAGCGTCAACCATTCGTTAAGACATGGGGCGACACAGAGAGATGCACCCCGTGATGAAATCCCCGATCCGACGCGTCGAGGACGCCGTCCCCGCGCTCGCCCGCACCGCCCCGCACAACGCCGAGGCCGAGCGCCAGCTCCTCGGCGCGATTCTCGTCAACAACGAGACCTACTACCGCGTCTCCGACTTTCTCGAGCCGGCGCACTTCTTCCTGGAGCCGCATCGGCAGATCTACGAGCGCACGGGGCAGATGATCCGCGCCGGCAAGGTCGCCTCGCCGATCACGCTCAAGACCTTCTTCCCGGCCGAGATCCAGATCGCCGACATGAGCCCGACGCAGTATCTGCTCCGGCTCGCCTCCGACGCCACCACCATCATCAACGCCGAGGACTACGGCCGCACCGTTCAGGAACTGGCGGTCAGGCGCAATCTGATCCGCATCGGCGAGGACATGGTCAACATCGCCTTCGACGCGCCGATCGACATGCCGCCGCGCGCCCAGATCGAGGACGCCGAGCGGCGGCTGTTCGAGCTGGCGGAGGCCGGGCGCTACGACGGCGGCTTCGTGTCGTTCTCCGACGCGCTGCGCGGCTCGATCGAGATGGCGGCGTCGGCGTTCCAGCGGGCGGGCAAGCTGTCGGGCATCTCGACCGGCATCTCGACCCTCGACGCGCGCCTCGGCGGGCTGCAGCGCTCGGACCTCGTGATCCTCGCCGGGCGTCCGGCGATGGGCAAGACGTCGCTGGCCACCAACATCGCCTTCAACATCGCCGCCGCCTATCGCGCCGAGGAGCAGGCCGACGGCGTGCTCAAGACCATGGACGGCGGCATCGTCGGCTTCTTCTCGCTCGAAATGAGCTCCGAACAGCTCGCCACCCGCATCATCTCGGAGCAGACGGAGATCCCGTCGAACCGGATCCGGCGCGGCGACATCACCGATCAGGACTTCGAGAAGCTGGTGGCGGCGTCGCAGATGATGCAGTCGATCCCGCTCTACGTCGACCAGACCGGCGGCATCTCGATCGCCCAGCTCGCCGCCCGTGCCCGCCGCCTCAAGCGGCAGAAGGGGCTCGACGTGCTGATCGTCGACTACCTCCAGCTGCTCACCGGCTCGTCGAAGAAGGGCTCGGAGAACCGGGTGCAGGAGATCACCGAGATCACCACGGGCCTGAAGGCGCTGGCCAAGGAGCTGAACGTGCCGATCGTGGCGCTGTCCCAGCTGTCGCGTCAGGTGGAGAACCGCGAGGACAAGCGGCCGCAGCTGTCGGACCTGCGCGAATCGGGTTCGATCGAGCAGGACGCCGACGTGGTCATGTTCGTCTATCGCGAGGAGTACTACCTCAAGAACCAGGAGCCCCAGGAAAAGGGCACGGACGCGTGGTTCAAGTGGGAGGAGAAGTTCAACCGCATGCGCGGCGTCGCCGAGGTGATCGTCGGCAAGCAGCGCCACGGCCCGACGGGCTCGGTCGAACTCCACTTCGCCGGCGAAGTGACGCGCTTCTCCGACCTCATCCGCGACGATCACCTGCCGGAGCGGCGGGACTGAGAGCGACGACGGGGCGAGCGCGGAGCCGTCGCGAGCCGCTCACTTCTTCCACGTCTCGAAGACGTGGGCCACTTCGCTCGACCAGAACTTCTCCTGGTTGCGCACGTCACGACCGTGGAAACGCGCGAGTTCGAAGAAGCCCCTGCCGGGCATCATGTCGCCGGACCTGTGGACGACGACGATGGTGAGAAGCCCGCGACCGGCGGCGTTCTCGGCGGTGGAGATCTCGTCGAGCAGCGCGTGTAGGCGGGAATCGTCGGGGCGCAGCTTGAACGCCTTCACCCGGGCGACGAGATCGGAATAGCTGATGAAGCGGCGGCGGCGGGCGGTGTCGATCAGTGCCTCGCGCACCTCGTGCCGCACCTCGGCATAGACGGCGGCGAACGGCCGCTCGATCGCACAGACCATACCTCTCCCCCACTCCCTCCGGGCCGACCCGTCGCAGGGAGTTTAGGTTCGTCCGCTCAATCCCGCAACCGGACGGCGAGCACCATCTGTCCCGCCAACAGCACCGCGACGAAGGCGGCGACGCCGGGCCAGCCGGCGTGCGTCCAGGCGAGGCCGCCGGTCGAGCCGGCGATCGAGGAGCCGAGGTAGTAGGCCAGCAGATAGAGCGAGGAGGCGTGGGCCTTGTCGCCGTTCGCACGGGCGCCGACCCAGCCGCCGGCGACGGTGTGGGCGGCGAAGAAGCCGGAGGTGACCAGGGCGATGCCGATCACCACGGCGGGGAGCGCGGGCAGCAGCGTGACGGCGAGACCGGCCGCGGTGACGAGGACGCCACCGGCGAGGACGGGCGCGCGGCCGAAGCGGTCGGCCAGCCCGCCCGCCACCGGCGAGGCGACGATGCCGAAGACGTAGACCAGGAAGATCGAGCCGACCGCGCCCTGTCCGAGGTCCCAGGGCGGGGCCATCAGGCGGAAGCCGACGTAGTTGTAGACGGTGACGAAACCGCCCATCGCCAGGAAGGCGACGGCGAAGAGGGCGATGAGGCCCGGATCGCCGAGGTGGCGGCCCCAGGCGGCGAGATGGGGGCGCAGCCCCCGCGACGGGCGCGGGGTGAAGTTGCGCGAAGGCGGCAGCAGGGCGGCGAACCCGACGGCGGCGGCGAGGCCGAGGGCGCCGATCACGGCGAGCGCCACGCGCCAATCGGCGTGCTCGGCGACGAAACCGGTGACGACACGGCCCGCCATGCCGCCGGCCGCGTTGCCGCCGATGTAGAGGCCCATGGCGCTGCCGAGGCCGGCGGGGTCGATCTCCTCGGCGAGATAGGCCATGGCCACGGCGGGCGCGCCGCCGAGCGCGAAGCCCTCCAGCGCGCGCAGCACCAGGATCATCGACCAGGACGGGGCGACGGCGACGGCGAGTTCGAGGATGGCGGCGACGATCAGCGAGACCAGCATCAGCCGCTTGCGGCCGAGCGCCTCCGACAGGGCGCCGGCGATCAGGATCGAGACGGCGAGGAAGCCGGTCGACAGCGACAGGGCGAGCGAACTCTCCGCGGCCGAGACGCCGAAGGCGCGGGCGAGATCGGGCAGCAGCGGCTGGACGCAGTAGATCTGCGAGAAGATGGCGTAGCCCGACAGGAACAGCGCGATGTTGATGCGCCACCACGTCCATGTGCCGCGTCGCGCCCAGCGGGGGGCGGGCGAGGCGTCGGCGGAGACATCGGGGCGATCGGTCGGCATGGGGGCGCGGGGCTCGGCGGGAGCGGGTCGGGGAGGTGAACCATAGCCGCTCGCGAACCGGTTCGACACCCGGCGCGACGCATGTCGGCTTCTCGCGCCTTGACAGCGCCGTCTTCCCGTCGCTCCCTCCGCTGATCATGACCGACACCTCTCTCCCCTGCCCCCGCCCCACCCGTCTCACCCTCGATCTCGACGCGATCGTCGCCAATCGGCGGACGATCGCGGCGCGCGTCGGCGCGGGCGTCGAGGTGGCCGGGGTGGTCAAGGCCGACGGCTACGGCACCGGCGCGGAGGCGGTGGCGCGGCGGTTGGCGGCGGACGGCTGCCGCACCTTCTTCGTCGCCCACGTCGGCGAGGGCGTCACGGTGCGGGCGGCGCTCGACGCGACCGGCCACGAGGGCGCGCGGATCTTCGTGCTCAACGGCCTGCTGCCGGGAACCGAGGAGACGCTGGCGGCGCATCGGCTCGCCCCGGTGCTCGGGTCTCCGGCCGAGGTGGCCGACTGGGCGGCGTTCGGGCGCAGGCGCGGCAAGGTGCTGCCCTCGGCGCTGCACGTCGACACCGGCATGAACCGGCACGGGCTGGAGATCGCCGACGCGGAGCGTTTCGCCGACCGGCTGGAGGCGCAGCGGGCGGCGGGGATCTCGCTGATGATGAGCCATCTCGCCTGCGCCGACGATCCGGCGCATCCGCTCAACGCGATACAGCTGGCGCGGTTCCGGGCGATCCGGCGGCTCTACGCCCATCTGCCCGCCTCCCTCGCCAATTCGGCCGGCGTGTTCCTCGGCTCGGAGTATCACTTCGATCTGGTGCGGCCGGGCGTCGCGCTCTACGGCGGGGCGATCGTCTCGGGCGAGCCGTCGCCGATGGCGCCGGTGGTCGGGCTCGAGGGCACGATCCTCCAGGTGCGCGACGTTCCGGCGGGGGAGACGGTCGGATACGGCGGGCGGGAGACGACCCGGCGGGCGAGCCGGATCGCCATTCTCTCGGTCGGCTATGCCGACGGGTTCCATCGCGCCGCCTCCTCGGTCGACGGCGCGCCCGGCGCGCGCGGGTGGCTGCGGGGGCGCTACGTGCCGCTGATCGGGCGGATCTCGATGGACCTGCTCACCGTCGACGTCACCGACGTGCCGGAGGTCGCGCGCGGCGACACGATCGAGCTGATCGGGCCGAACGTGACGATCCAGGAGGTGGCCCGCCACATGGGCACGATCGACTACGAGGTGCTGACCTCGCTCGGTCGGCGCTACGAGCGGGTGTACGCGGGCGCCTGAACGCCCCTCCCCGCTCGGCGAGCCGGAGATCAGGCGGCGACCAGCCATTCGGCATAGGCGCGGGCGTCGGCGGCGAGCGCGGTCTCGTCGATGCCCCACATCGCGCCCTGGAAGGCATGGATCGGGCGATAGTCGGCGCGGCAGAAGCGGGCGGTCGCCTGGATCGGGCGCAGCAGCTCGTCGACGGTCCAGCCGTTGTGGCCCCCGGCGCGGTAGGCCTCGGCCTTGCCGCCGGTGGAGACGGCCACACCGATCGACTTGCCCTCGAGAGCGTCGCCGCCGGGGCCGTAGACGAAGCCGTAGGCCAGCACCCGATCGAACCACTGCTTGAGCAGCGGCGGCACCGAGAACCAGAACATCGGGAACTGGAACACGACGCGATCGTGGGCGGCGACCAGCGCCTGTTCGGCGGCGACGTCGATGCGGCCGTCGGGGTAGGCGTCGTAGAGGCGATGGACGGTGACGCTCTCGCCGAGGCGCTCGGCGGCGGCGGTCCAGGCGGCGTTGATCTTGGAGGCGGCGAGATCGGGGTGGGCGACGATCACCAGGGTCTTGGTCGGCATTTCGGTATCCCTTCGAATTCGACTTGCTGTTCGGAAGTCGGTATACATTCGATACCGTCCGCATCCGCCGCCGCAAGGAGGGAGCGGAACGTCACTCGGTAACAGGCACGTAACCGTCGGGAGCCGCCCTTGACCCTGCATCGTTCCAACGCCTGCGACGCGGGCGAATGCCCGATCCGCGACGTGCTCGATCGGCTCGGCGATCGCTGGACCGTGCTGGTTCTGAAGGAGTTGGAGGGGGGAACGCTGCGCTTCGGCGAGATCCGGACGCGGATCGCCGACATTTCGCAGCGGATGCTCTCCCAGACCCTGCGGCGGCTGGAGCAGGACGGGCTGGTGTCGCGCCGGGTGCATCCGACCATTCCGCCACGGGTCGAGTACACGCTGACGGCGCTCGGGCAGTCTCTGCTGGTGCCGCTGCGCTCGATGGTCGTCTGGGCGATCGACAATCACCCGACCATCCGCGCCGCGCGCGCCGCCTACGTGCCACCGCCGACGCACAAGGCGTTGTGAGGCGAAACCGTCGCAGCGAAACGGTGGAGAGCCCAGGCGAGCGAGCTGTACAAAACAGGAACATCGTGCCAGGGTGAAGCGACTCGTCCCCTCGCCCGTCGGAGATCCCATGGCCAAGCGCAACACCCGTTTCGTCTGTCAGAACTGCGGATCGGTGACGGTGCGGTGGGCGGGGCGCTGCGACGGCTGCGGCGAGTGGAACACGATCGTCGAGGAGGTCGACGGCGGCGCTTCGGGCGGGGTCGGCGGTGCGCCGGCCGGGGTTTCGGTCTCGACTCGGCGCGGGCGGGTCGTGCCGCTGGTGCCGCTGGCGGGCGAGGCCAAGGAGGCGCCGCGCATCGCCTCGGGCATCGGCGAACTCGATCGAGTGACCGGCGGCGGGTTCGTGCGCGGCTCGGCGCTGCTGGTCGGGGGCGATCCCGGCATCGGCAAGTCGACGCTGCTGATCCAGGCCGCGGCCAGGCTCGCCGACGCGGGCCATCGCGTCGTCTACGTCTCGGGCGAGGAGGCGATCGGGCAGGTGCGGCTCAGGGCCGAGCGGCTCGGGCTCGCCTCGGCGCCGGTGGCGCTGGCGGCCGAGACCTCGGTGGAGGACATTCTCGCCACGCTGTCGGCCGGGCCGGTGCCGGCGCTCGTGGTGATCGATTCGATCCAGACGCTGTGGACCGAGCTGGCGGAATCCGCGCCGGGCACGGTGACGCAGGTGCGCACGGCGGCGCAGGCGCTGATCCGTTGGGCCAAGTCGAGCGGGGCGACCGTCGTTCTGGTCGGCCACGTCACCAAGGACGGCCAGATCGCCGGTCCGCGCGTGGTCGAGCACATGGTCGACGCCGTGCTCTACTTCGAGGGCGACGGGGCGCGGCAGTTCCGGGTGCTGCGCTCGGTCAAGAACCGGTTCGGGGCGACCGACGAGATCGGCGTGTTCGAGATGTCGGGGGCGGGGCTGCGCGAGGTGGCCAATCCGTCGGAGTTGTTCCTGGGCGAGCGCGACGGGCGGTCGCCGGGCACCGCGGTGTTCGCCGGCATGGAGGGATCGCGGCCGCTCCTCATCGAGATCCAGGCGCTGGTGGCGCCGACGGCGCTGGGCACGGCGCGGCGCGCGGTCGTCGGCTGGGACGGCAACCGGCTGTCGATGATCCTCGCCGTGCTGGAGGCGCACTGCGGCGTGCGGCTCTCGCAACACGACGTCTATCTCAACGTGGCCGGCGGCCTGCGCATTCAGGAGCCGGCGGCCGATCTCGCGGTGGCGGCGGCGCTCGTCTCCTCGCTGACCGGGGTGGCGCTGGCGCCGGAGAGCGTGTTCTTCGGCGAGGTCGGGCTGTCGGGCGCGGTCAGGGCGGTGGCGCGGTCCGATGCGCGGCTGAAGGAGGCGGAGCGGCTCGGCTTCCGCTTCGCGACGATGCCGGCGAGCAACGGCTGCGACCAGACCAAGGGCGGGGTGCGCGAGGCGAGCGGGCTCGAGACCACCGAGATCGAGGTGCTGGCCGGGCTGGTGGCACGGATCGCGGCGGGCTCGGGGGCGACGGGAACGGTGGCGCGCATCGACGAGCGGCGCGAGGAGCGCCACGCGCGCGCGGGCGGCGAACGGGGACGCTGAGCATTTCCACGGTGGAGCCTCGCCGCGCCGCGATGATTTCGGGCTGGACCGGGGGCGTCGGCTCGCGTATCGAAACAGCGGCGATGCGACGTGCCCGGCGGGCGCGGCGTTTCGACGTTCTCGCAAGGGGTATCCCCCGGCGAGCGCCCGCGAGCGGCGGGTGAAGCGGGAGCGGTCCGAACGGGGCGCGTTCCGAGGACGACACGAATCCGGCGCGAGCGGTCGCGACCGAGACCGGGCGGAGTTCGAGGGATGGATTTCATCACGCTTCTCGACGGTATCGTCATCGTCGTGGTGCTGGTCTCGGCGCTTCTGGCCATGTATCGCGGTTTTCTGCGCGAGGTGCTGTCGATCGCCTCCTGGGGCGCGGCGCTCGTGGTGACGCTGCTGTTCCACAAGCAGGCGCTGCCGACGGTGAAGGCCTACGTGCCCAACGAGCAGGTGGCGATGGGCGTCACGCTGGTCGGTCTGTTCGTGATCACCCTGCTGGTGGTCAGCTGGATCACCATGAAGATCTCCGACTTCGTGCTCGATTCGTCGTTCGGCGCGCTCGATCGCTCGGCCGGCTTCCTGTTCGGCGCGGCGCGCGGCCTCCTGCTGATCGTGGTGGCGGTGCAGTTCTTCAACGGCTTCGTTCCGGCCGCCCAGCATCCGCGCTGGGTGTCGGCGGCCAAGTCCAAGCCGGGCATCGACTATCTCGGCACCCGGCTCCTGGCGCTCCTGCCGGAGAACGCCGAGGAGCTGATGCTGCGCTGGTTCAAGCGCAAGGCACCCGACGAGGGCACGCCGCAGGAGCCGGGCGAGGCGCCGCGGGCGAAGTCGTCGGAGGCGCCGTCGACCCCGAACGCTCCGAGCGCGTCGGCCGCGCCGATCTATCGCACCGGCGAGAAGCGTCAGCTCGAGCAGATGATCGGGTCGGCGGGCAAGACGCCCTGACACGAGACATGGCCGCCTCGGATCGGCCGGCACCGCGGTTCGCGGACGCCGGTTCACGATCGATCCGAGCGGCGAAGAACCGGCCCTCCGCCACACCTCGGGGGGCGCGGCGGTGTTCCGAGGTGGGAGGTTCGAAGACATGATCGCATCCGGCATCGACGCCAGGCCCGAGACCGACGCGGGCGAGGACGATACGGGCGGCTTCCTCCGCGACGATCACTTCCACGACGAATGCGGCGTGTTCGGCGTGTTCGGACACCCGGAGGCCGGGGCGCTGACGGCGCTCGGCCTGCACGCGCTCCAGCATCGCGGCCAGGAGGCGGCGGGCATCGTCACCTACGACGGCCAGCAGTTCCACGTCGAGCGCCACATCGGGCTGGTCGGCGACAACTTCGCCAAGCCGCAGGTGATCGCCCGCCTCAAGGGCAATCGGGCGATCGGCCACACCCGCTATTCGACCACCGGCGCGCAGGTGCTGCGCAACGTCCAGCCGATGTTCGCCGAATTCCACGGCGGCGGCTTCGCGGTGGCCCACAACGGCAATCTCACCAATGCGCTGACGCTGCAGCGCCAACTCCAGCTGCGCGGGTCGATCTTCCAGTCGACCTCCGACACCGAGACGGTGATCCATCTGGCGGCGACCTCGTCGAAGGGGGCGCTGGTCGACCGCTTCGTCGACGCGCTGCGCCAGATCGAGGGCGCCTATGCCTTCGTGGCGCTGTCGGAGAAGAAGATGATCGGCGTGCGCGATCCGCTCGGCGTGCGCCCGCTGGTGCTCGGCGACGTCGACGGCTGCTACGTGCTGGCGTCGGAGAGCTGCGCGCTCGACATCATCGGTGGTCGGGTGATCCGCGAGATCGAGCCGGGCGAGATGGTCGTCATCACCGAGGAGGGGCTGGAATCGATCCGGCCGTTCGGCGGCTCGGCCTCGCGCTTCTGCATCTTCGAGTACGTCTACTTCGCCCGACCGGACTCGGTGTTCGGAAAGACGTCGGTCTACACGGTGCGCAAGCGCATCGGCGCGGAACTGGCGCGCGAGGCGAGCGTGGAGGCGGACGTGGTGATCCCGGTGCCGGATTCCGGCAACCCGGCGGCGATGGGCTACGCGGAGGCGGCGGGCCTGCCGTTCGATCTCGGCATCATCCGCAACCACTACGTCGGGCGCACCTTCATTCAGCCGACCGATTCGATCCGCCACATGGGCGTCAAGCTCAAGCACAACCCCAATCGCACGGTGATCGAGGGCAAGCGTGTCATCCTGGTCGACGATTCGATCGTGCGGGGCACCACGTCGCAGAAGATCGTGCGCATGGTGCGCGAGGCCGGGGCCAAGGAGGTGCACATGCGCATCGCCTCGCCACCGACCATGGACCCGTGCTTCTACGGCGTCGACACGCCGGAAAAGGCCAAGCTGATCGCGGCGCGGATGAGCCTCGAGGAGCTGGCGGCCTACATCAACGTCGACAGTCTGGCGTTCCTGTCGATCGACGGCCTCTATCGGGCGGTGGGCGAGACCCGGCGCGACGATGCCGCGCCGCAGTTCTGCGACGCCTGCTTCACCGGCGACTATCCGACACGGTTGACCGATCGGGCGCTGGCGGGCGATCTGCGTTCGCTCGATCTTCTGATCGAGTCCCAGTGACCGGCGGGGCGATGCGCCCCGCCCTCTTCTCCTCAGCGTATCGGAGTTTCCTCGTCCCATGACCGACAAGCCTCTCGCCGACCGGATCGCGGTCGTCACCGGCGCCTCGCGCGGCATCGGCCGCACGCTCGCCCTGGCGCTGGCCCGCGCGGGCGCCCACGTGGTGGCGATCGCCCGCACCACCGGCGCGCTCGAGGAGCTCGACGACGAGATCCGCGCCGCGGGCGGCGAGGCGGCGACGCTGGTGCCGCTCGATCTCACCGACGGCGACGGCATCGATCGACTGGGTGGGGCGCTCTACGAGCGGTTCGGCCGGGTCGACGCGCTGATCGGCAACGCCGGCATCCTCGGGCCGATCACGCCGATGTCGCACTGCTCGCCCAAGGACTGGAAGCAGATCATGGACGTCAACGTGACGGCCAATGCGCGGCTGATCCGCTCGTTCGAGCCGCTGCTCAAGCTCGCCCCGGCGGGCCGGGCGATCTTCCTGACCTCGGGGGCGGCGCGGCGCATCCGCCCGTTCTGGGGACCCTACGCGGTGTCGAAGGCGGCGCTGGAGGCGATGATCGCCACCTGGGCGCAGGAGACCGCGATCACCCCGATCAAGGTCAATCTGCTCAATCCGGGACCACTGCGCACCAAGATGCGCGAGAAGGCGATGCCGGGCGAGGATCCGATGAGCCTCGAGACGCCGGACGTGCTGGTGCCGCACGTGTTCGAGATGCTGTCGCCGGCGCTCGAGCATTCGGGCCGAGTGTTCGACTACCCGACCAAGGGCTGGATCGACTGATCGGCGACGCGGGACGCCCCGCGGCAACAGGTATGATCCGATGTCTCTGCTCTCGTTGATGATTCTCGCCTTCGGGCTGTCGATCGACGCCTTCGCCGCGTCGATCGGGCGGGGGGCGGCGGTCGCCACGCCGCATCTGGGCGTGGCACTGCGCTCGGCGGCGGTGTTCGGGCTGACCGAGATGCTGATGCCGGTGATCGGCTGGGGCCTCGGCACGGCGTTCTCCGGCCACGTGGAGAGCATCGACCACTGGATCGCCTTCGCCCTGCTCATGGCGGTCGGCGGGCACATGGCGTGGCACGCGTTTCAGCGCGACGAGGACGAGGCGCCGCCGCCGCGCGGGGCGTTCGGGCTGGTGCTGACGGCGATCGGCACCTCGATCGATTCGATGGCGGTGGGCATCTCGCTGGCGCTGCTCGACGTCGACATCCTGATCGCCGCGCCGATGATCGGCTTCGCCACCTTCACCATGACGACGATCGGCATGATGGCGGGCAAGCACATCGGCGAGGCGTTCGGCCATCGCGCCGAGATGGTCGCCGGCATCGGGCTGGCGCTGATCGGCTGCGGCATTCTCTACACCCACACCATGGGGTGACGCGCGCAACCGCGACGAGCCGTTCGCAACGACGAAGCCGCCCGGGGTCGCCGGGCGGCTTCGTCGTTTCGAACGGGACGGGCGGCCGCCTCAGCGGCGCTCGTTCTTGTCGTGATAGGGGTTGTCGCCACCGCGCAGGGAGAGGCGCAGCGGGATGCCGGCGAGGTCGAAGCGTTCGCGCAGGTCGTTGGTCAGATAGCGGATGTAGCTCTCCGGCAGCGCCTCGGGGCGCGAGCAGAACACGATGAAGTGCGGCGGACGGGTCTTGGCCTGGGTGGCGTAGCGGATCTTGATGCGCCGACCCGACACCGCCGGCGGCGGATGACGATCGAGCACCGCCTCGAGCCAGCGGTTGAGCTGGGAGGTGGAGACGCGGCGGTTCCAGGTGCGGTGGACGCTCTCCACCGCCTTCATCAGGTCCTCGAGGCCGTCGCCCATCAGGCCGGAGATGCGCACCAGCGGCACGCCGCGCACCTGCGGCAGCAGACGGTCGCAGGTCTCGCGCATCTTCTTCCACGCCTCGACGCGGTCCTCGATGAGGTCCCACTTGTTGAGGGCGATGACGAGGGCGCGACCCTCCTTGACCACCAGATCGACGATCTGGAGGTCCTGCTTCTCGAACGGGATGGTGGCGTCGAGACAGACCACCACGACCTCGGCGAAGCGCACGGCGCGCAGCGCGTCGGCGACCGAGAGCTTCTCGAGCTTGTCCTGGACGCGCGACTTGCGGCGCAGACCGGCGGTGTCGAACAGCTTGACCGGACGGCCGTGCCATTCCCAATCGACCGAAATCGAGTCGCGGGTGATGCCGGCCTCGGGGCCGGTGAGCATGCGGTCCTGGCCGATCAGGCGATTGATCAGGGTCGACTTGCCGGCGTTGGGACGGCCGGTGACGGTGATGCGCAGCGGCATGCGCCGCAGCTTCTCCTCGGTCGCCGCCTCGTCCTCGTCCTCGTCGTCGGTGACCGGCGTCGCGGTCTCGGCGACGTCCTCGTCCTCCTCCGGCGGGGCGTCGATCAGCGGCAGCAGGGCGCGGTAGAGTTCGCCCATGCCCTCGCCGTGCTCGGCGGAGATCGGCACGGGGTCGCCGAAACCGAGCTCGTAGGCCTCCCAGAACCCGGCCTCGCCGATGCGGCCCTCGGCCTTGTTGGCGATGAGGAGGGTGGGCACCTCGATGCGACGGAGCATGTCGGCGAAGTGGTGATCGAGCGGGATCAGGCCGGTGCGGGCGTCGATGACGAACAGCACCACGTCGGCGGTGCGAATCGCCTCCTCGGTCTGGGCGCGCATGCGCCCCGACAGGCTCTCGGCGTCGGCCTCCTCGAGGCCGGCGGTGTCGACGGCGGTGAAGGAGAGATCGCCGAGATGCGCATCGCCGGGTCGTCGGTCGCGGGTCACGCCGGGCGTGTCGTCGACCAGGGCCAGCTTCTTGCCGACCAACCGATTGAAGAGGGTCGACTTGCCGACGTTGGGGCGGCCGACGATGGCCACTGTTGCTGTCATCGTCCGTTTACTCGTAGGCCGTGAGCGTGCCGTCGGCGGCCAGGGTCAGAACTTTGCCGGACACGGTGATGGGGGAGATCATGACCGGCCGACCGTCGGTCCGGGTGGAGCCGACGCGGCCGGAGGTGGCCTCGACGCCGATGAAGCCGCCCTCGTTGGAGGCGAGCCACAGGGTGCCGCCGGCGAGGACCGGGCCGGCCCAGTGGGTGCGCTTCTTCTTGGCCTTGGTGACCGGAAGCTTGGTCGCCCACAGGACTTCACCGGTCTTGCGATCGAGCGCGGTCAGATTGTCGTCGAGATCGACCAGGAACACGGCATTGCCGGAGACGGCCGGGGTATGGGCGGAGCCGAAGGCGACGTCCCACAGGCGCTGGCCGGTCTTGAGCTGGATCGCCACGGTGCGGCTGCCGACACCGGTGGCGTAGACCACGCCGTCGGAGATCACCGGGCTGGCGGCGATGGTGGAGAAGCCCGACACAGCATAGGAGCGCGAGGCGCGGGCGAGGCTGTCGTTCCACAGCGGCTGGCCGGTCTTCTCGTCGAGGGCGACCAGTTCGCCGGAGGTGAAGGGCACCACCACCACGCCGCCGGAGACGGCCGGGCTGTTCGACGACAGGAGGTTGCCCATCTCGGGCACGCCGCGCGAGGCCCACACTTCGCTGCCGTCGGCGGCCGACAGGGCGAGAACGCGGTTCGACTGGGTGACGAGATAGACGCGGCCGCCGGAGACGGTCGGGGCGCCGCGCGCCGGTTCGGGCAGCTTCTTCTCCCAGACCTTGGCGCCGCTGTCGGCGTCGAGGACGACGAGATCGCGCCAAGCGGTGGCGGCGTAGACGCGGGCGCCGTCGGTGCCGATGCCGCCGGTGGTGGCCTGGGCGTCGATGTCGGCGGGACGGACCGAGGTGGTCCAGGAGGCGCCGCCGGAGAGCGAGATCGCGGCCACGTTGCCGTTGGGATCGAGCACGAAGGCGCGACCCGACGCGGCGACCGGAGGCGCGAAGGCGCGCACGTCCTCGCGCAGCATCGAGCCGGAGCCGACGTTGCCGGCGCGGACCGACCACACCTGCGAACCGCCCGAGCCGTTGAGCGAGGCGTTGCCGGCGTCGTTGCCGGGCGGGCCGCCGGCCGAGGTCCAGGCCGACACCGAACGGGTGCCGCCGAGGGTGACGGCGCGGCTCTTGGCGACCTGGATCGGCGTCCCTTCGGCGAGCAGATCGTGGCGTTCGCCCGGCAGCGGCGTCTTGCTGTCGCCGAACGGATTGACCGCCGCGATGGCGTCCTGGATGTCGTCGGTCGACGAGCAGCCCGCGAGCGGGGTCATCAGAGCGGCGACGAGGGCGAGGCGCGCGAAGTTCGGCATCAGTTGACCTTTCCGGCGGGGCCCTGCGCATCGACGAGCGCACGGAGAACGGCGATGCGATCGGCGAGATCGCGGGGCGTGTCGGGATCGTCGAGAACCTCGCTCACGCGCGCCGCAGTGGCGGCGACGTCGCCGGCCTTCCAGGCGGAGAGGGCGAGAACTTCGCGGGCGAGGCCGCGCCAGGGCGACGCCGCGGCGGCGAGCGGGGCGACGCGGGCCTCGACGGCGGCACGTTCCTCGAGATCGAGGGCGAGCCAGGCGGCGCGAATGCGGGCGACCTCGGCCATGCGCGGCGGAGTGC
>JBEOKB010000122.1:0-55394 GCA_040275425.1 Siculibacillus sp.
CCCAGATCGGCCTGCGACCAGCTCGGGTACCCGGTGATGCGGTAGTTCGCGGTGAGCGCCGTGCTCGGCAGGAGGAGCGACGCGTCGTTCGAGTAGGAGAAACATGCAGTCCCACACTGGTTGCCGGGGCAGGAGGACCAGTCCTTGCCCGGGGGCCCCCTCTGCGCCTGGTACTCGAGCGGATTGAACTGGTAGACGGTCACCGGCACGGAGCTGACCAGGTGGTACGCACCGCCGGGCGCCCGCGACGTCGTCGCCGTGGACGTCACGTTCCCGCTGCAGTCGGCCTCCGGTCCCTTCAGCTCGGGCACCCAGGGGAGGAAGATCTTCTCCAGCGAGTTCGGCTGCACGGTGACCGTCGCGACGGTCGCCCCGCCGCCCCAGCCGCAGCCGCCTCAGAGCGGCGTCAAGCTGGTCGGCGCCTACACCGTCCGTCAGGGCGACACGCTCGCCTCGATCGCCCGCACCTACGGGGTGAGCGAACAGGCGCTGCGCGAACGCAATCAGATGAAGTCCTCGGCCGTCGCCCCCGGTCAGCAGATCCTTCTGCCCGCCGGCACCAAGCTGATGCTGAAGACCTCGCAGGCTCAGACCCCGGCGCCGACCACCACGGCCTCGACGCCCGCCAAGGCGCCGACCCAGGTCGCCGAGAAGCCGGCCGACAAGCCCGCCGCCAAGACCCAGGTGGCGAGCACCGCCAAGATCGACCAGAAGGCGGCCGAGACCATCGCCGTCGCCCGCGAACCGTCGCCCTCCGCCGAGGACGACAAGGCCTCCGCCACCCCCGGCTCGTTCCGTTGGCCGGCGCGCGGCCGCGTCATCTCCGAATTCGGCGCCAAGCCGAACGGCGAGAGGAACGAGGGCATCAACCTCGCGGTGCCGGAAGGCACCTCGATCAAGGCCGCGGACGACGGTGAGGTGATCTACTCCGGCAACGAGCTCAAGGGCTACGGCAACCTCGTCCTCGTCCGCCACCAGAACGGCTTCGTCACCGCCTACGCCCATGCCAGCGAGCTGCTGGTCAATCGCGGCGAGAAGGTCGGCCGCGGCCAGATCATCGCCCGCGCCGGCGCCACCGGCTCGGTCACCCAGCCCCAGCTCCACTTCGAGCTGCGCAAGGGCCAGAAGGCGATCGATCCCAAGCCCTACCTCGCCTCGAACTGAGGCGAGCCCGAAATCCGGCCGTGTCGCGGGGCCACGCGACGCGCGGGTAGAGCGAGAAACGGCCCCGGATCGCGGCGATCCGGGGCCGTTCTTCGTTTCGCGGGTGTTCCGCCCGGTCTTCGCCGGAGCGCACCGGACTCGACCGCGCGCGAATCCCCGCGCCCTCGAGGCGCAGACGATACGTCGTCGCACCGCCGCACCGCTCTCCGGTGGGGTTCTGACCGTCGACACGGGCGATCCCGGTCGTCCTGGTCGAGACCATCGCCATCACCGAGCCGCGGCTCCTGTGGAGCCGCGTCTACGAGGCCCCGGTCGCCGCGATCAATCGCATCGCCTCGATCCTCGGCGGCCTGTGGTTCGCCGGCATCTTCGGCGAGCTGATCGCCTCGGCGGTGGTGCCCTTGACCCTGAGCGGCGCCTGGCGCGGCCCGGCCGACGTCATCGCGGTCCTGTCCTACCTCGCGGGCGTCGTGCCACTGGTCGGCCTCGCCCTGATCGACCTGAAGGTGATCGGCCGCGATCTCGACCCCCACGCCCGCATGGGCCTGCACGCCGCCCTGGTCGCGGTGTTCCCGGTGGTCGCCCACGTCGCCATGATCTTCGGCAGGCTCGATCCGACCCTGATGACCTCGCAGGCGACGCCGATGGGCGGCATGAACCACTCCGCCCACTGACGAAACCCTACGAAAGCAGAGAGGCCCGGGATCGCTCCCGGGCCTCGAATGCGTTCTCGTCGCGAGATCGGTGCCGATCAGGCCGCCTTGGCCGCCTTGGTCTCGACCTTCTGCGGCACCATGCGCTCGCTCTTCAGCGCCTCCTCGGCGCCCGAGTGACCGGCCTCGTGATACTCGGCGTCCTCGTTGACGTTCCAGATGTCCCACACCCGCTTCTCGGCGAGGATGTTCTCGACCGTCAGCATGGCGGTCATCATCGCGTGGTCCTGGTTGTTGTACTTGTGCATGCCGTTGCGGCCGACCAGATGCAGCGTCGGATAGTTCCGCTCGAGATCGAGACGGATCATGTTGACGTGGTGCTTGTAGTCGTCGTCGTAGACCGGATAGGCCTTGGGCTGGCGCACGACGCAGGCGTCGACCACTTCGTCCTCGTTGACGAGACCGATCTGCGCGATCTCCTTCTTGGCGAGCGCGGCGAGATCGTCGTCCGACATGGTCCACATGTCGTCGCCCTCGAAGCAGAAGTACTCGAGCCCGAGGCAGGCGAGGTTCGGATCCGGCACCATCTCCGGCGACCACGAACGGAAGTTCTGGACGCGACCGACCTTCACCGCCGGATCGTGGATGTAGATCCAGTTGTCGGCGAACAGGTCCTTGCGCGTGGTGATCAGCGCCACGGTCAGGAAGTCGCGGTACTTGAGCGAGCGCGCCGAGAACAGCGAGATCGGCTTCGGCGCGATCGCGTTGCCGAGCTCGCGGATCGGCGCGGAGGAGACGACGTGGCGGGCGGTGTAGCTCTCCACGGTGCCGTCGCCGCGCTTGGCGGTCACGGTCCAGGTGGCGGTCGCCTCGTTCCAGGTCATGGTGTCGAGCGAGCGGTCCATCAGGATGCGGCCACCCTGCGCGCGGGTCTTGGCGGCGGCCGCCTCCCACATCATGCCGGGGCCCTTGCGCGGATACTCGAACGACTCGATCAGCGTCTTGATGACCTCGCCGTCCTTGCCCTTCGGCCCCTTGCGCAGACCGCGGGTGACGGCGTTCCACACGGCCGCGCCCAGGTTCAGCCCCTTGATGCGCTGCGCCGCCCAGTCGGCCGAGATCTCGTCGCAGTCCATCCCCCACACCTTCTCGGTGTAGGTCTTGAAGAAGATGCGGAACAGCCGTTCGCCGAACTGGTTGCGCACCCACTGATGGAAGGTCTTGGGCTCGGCGACCGGATTGGCGCGCGCCCACATGTAGGACAGCACGCAGGCCGCCGACTGGAAGATGCCGAGGTTGGTCAGCGCCTCGAACGCCTTCAGCGGATAGCTGTAGAACTTGTTGCCGTAGAAGATGCGGCTGGAACGCGGCCGCTCGATGAAGTCGTCCGGAAGCAGTTCCTTCCACAGCGCGACCACTTCCTTCGACTTGGAGAAGAAGCGATGTCCGCCGATGTCGAACAGAAAGCCCTTGTAGTCGACGGTGCGCGAGATGCCGCCCACCAGATGCGGATCGCGCTCGAGCACGATCACCGACTTGCCCTGCTTGGTCAGAAGATAGGAGCTCGTGAGGCCGGCGGGGCCCGCACCGATCACCAGAACGTCGGCATCCACGGTCATGTTACGCATCCCTCGACCCTTCTCGGTCATCGGTGCCGACGGATCGACGAACGCGATCCCCGGAACTCCTGAGTCTTCGGCCTGATCCGTTCTCCGTGCGGTTTCTCGGCAACGAGTTGCGCATGGACGAGACGAGCCGAGCCCTTCGTTGAGATCATTATGATTTTAGGGGTCCAAGAAACCGTAAACACACGCCGTCGCGGCGGCGGGAATCTGCGTGTGGTCAATGCTCGGTAAATGCGGTCGCGATCCGCTCCACCCGGAACACCCGAACGACCGGATCGCCGGGAATTTCCACGAGCCCGGCCGGTGTCCGCCCCGCGCGGATCGCCTCCAGCACGCTCCCCGGCGCGGGCGGGATCTTGGCCGCAGTGCAGTCGACCACGTAGTCGACGCCGCGCGCGCGCATCAGCCGCAGCGCTTCCTCCGGCTCACCGTTCATCATCGTCTCGCCGTCGATGATGCCGCGCTGCATCCGGTGATAGGGCGCCGCCACCACCGAATGATGCGTCGTCGCCAGGATCACCGGGCCGATGTCGATCTCCGCCGCCACCAGCGCGGCGGGCAGGCGGCCGAGCGCGCCGTAGCGGGCGGTCGCATAGCACGGCGGACCGCTCTCCGACGCCATGTCGACGTCCGAGGCCGAGCCCTCGCCGATGCCCGAGGCCGTCTTCTCCTGTTCGATCCACGCCTTCGGTGCCAGCCGGGCCACCACGACCTCAGCCACCACCGGATTGGCGACGATCAGCCCGCCGAGCACCGCCACCACCACCGACCGGCCCTTGGCCGCGCTCTCGCTCGCCAGCACGCCGATCGCCGCCGCCACCAGCGGCGTCGCCAGCGCGTTGGCGTAGATCATCGTGCGCAGCTGCAGCCAACCGACCACGAAGGTGATCGCCGCCGCCGCCACCGCCGGCCAGAAGCCCGGCCGGCTCCGCACCTGCGGTTGCGACGCCAGGAACGCCGCCGCCGCCAGCCCGAGCGTGGGCATCACCAGCGCCAGCACGCCCGCCGCCTTGTGCTCGGCGAAGAACCGGGTGTAGGGCGCGACCTCGGCCACCTTGTCGAGCCAGATCGTCTTGACCACCGGCAGGATCTCGCCGAACGGCCCGGCCAGGCACTTGGGCTCCGGCCACGCGAAGACGACGAGCGCCACCGCCCCGACCACGCCGACGGCGATCGCCCGGCCGACGACCCCGAGTCCGCGAAGACGCGTCGCCCCGGCGATGCCGAGCCCGCCCACCGCCGCCAGCCCGACGTAGGAGACCGACAGCGCATCGCACGCCCCGCGTCCCCATTCGGACACCGGCAGCGTGGCGAGGCCGGCGGCGAGCGTCGCGCCCGCCAGCGTCAGCCCCCACGCCGCGACCTCGTCGCGCGCCTCGGCGTCGAACACGAACCGCCCGACGTAGGCGAGCGCGGCGATGATCAGAAACGGCAGCGTCTCGAGCCCGATCGCCAGCATCAGCGCCGACACGATCCCGACCCCGACCGCCCGCGCCCGCGAGAGCGGCGCGGCGAGCGTCGCCAGCAGCAGCAGCGTCAGCGCGATCTGAATGTTGTGATGGTCGATCCGCCCCGGCACGAACTGGCCGATCGACTGCGGCAGCGTCGCGAACAGGTAGAGCGCGGGCAGGAACGCCCATTTGCCGCCGAGCCGCCCGGCGAGGAGCTGCGCGCCGATCAGCGCCGGCACCAGCGTCAAGAGCGGCCACACGAACATCGCCGCCTTCTCCGCCAGCGGCATCGCCACGAAGGCCCCGGCCGCGCGCATCAGAAGCGCGATCGGCAGATCGACCAGCCGCGACCAGTGCATCGGCCGATCGGCCGGCGGATCGAGCCGGTACTGATGGAGATCGAACCACGGCTGCCCGGCGACGAAGTCGCGCACCTGGGTGAGCCGCATCAGGTCGTCGGCATCGCGGAAGAACACGCCGATCGTGTTCCAGTTCGAGGCGAAATGGAACCCGACGAACAGCCAGCAGGCGAGGAACACCAGGACGTTGGGCTCGAGCCACCGCTCCAGCGCCGAAGTCGGTCGCGCATTGCCGGCGGCGGAGGTCTCGGAAGTCGGGTCGATCGCGGACGTCGGCAAGGCGCGGCACTCCTGTCTGGATGGCGCGAGGCTAGGCGATCGAGTTGAAGATTCGGTTTCGCGAGCGGTGAGGGGAGGGGCGCGCGCCTCGCTCGTCCACACCGCGTCCCCCGTGTTTCGCGCCCCTCTCCCTCCGCCGCCCGACCCGCCCGACCCGCCCGTTCGCGCCCGCCTTCGGGCACCGCGACGCCCCGTCGTCCACACCCTCGCCCGATCGACGTCGGGGGTGTGGATCAATCTCGGAACGAAGAGCGAACGCTGATTTTCCCCTTGCTCGGTTCCGTGACATCATGCCCTGTGATTCGGACCGCGACGGGCGACGCCCGCCGTGAGCTCGGGGTCGCCCCGAACGATCGTCGGCGCCGCATGCGGGCGGCGCGGCGAGCCGACGGCGGCGATCGAGGCGGATTTCGAGGCGGCATTCGAGGCGACATGGGCAACGACGATCTCTTCGGTGGCGGCGCGGCGTTGCGCAGACCCAAGCCCGAGGCCCCCGCGGCCAAGGCGGCGGCGGTGAAGGCGGCGCTGGCGCAGACGGCCGCCGCCAAGCGCGCCACGCCGGGCGAGAGCGACTACGACGCCTCCCACATCGAGGTGCTGGAGGGGCTGGAGCCCGTCCGTCGCCGTCCCGGCATGTACATCGGCGGCACCGACGAGAAGGCGCTGCACCATCTCTTCGCCGAGGTGATCGACAACTCGATGGACGAGGCGGTGGCCGGCCACGCCTCCTTCATCGAGGTCCGCCTCGACGCCGACGGCACGCTCACCATCACCGACAACGGCCGCGGCATCCCGGTCGATCCGCACCCGAAGTTCCCGGGCAAGTCGGCGCTCGAAGTGATCATGACCATGCTGCACTCGGGCGGCAAGTTCGACGGCAAGGCCTACGAGACCTCGGGCGGCCTGCACGGCGTCGGCGTCTCGGTGGTCAACGCGCTCAGCGACTTCCTCGAGGTCGAGGTCGCCAAGAACCGCCGCCTGTGGCGCCAGCGCTTCTCACGCGGGGTGCCGCAAGGGGCGCTCGAGGACCTCGGCGAGGTCATGAACCGGCGCGGCACCACCGTGCGCTTCCGCCCCGATCCGCAGATCTTCGGCGAGGGCGCCCGCTTCAAGGCCGAGCGCATCTTCCGCATGGCCCGCTCCAAGGCCTATCTGTTCGGCGGCGTGGAGATCCGCTGGTCCTGCGCGCCGGAATGCGTCTCGTCCGCCGATCCGGTCGCCGACAAGGCGGTGTTCCACTTCCCCGGCGGCCTGAAGGACTTCCTCGCCGAGCGGCTGAAGGACGAGCGCCTGGTGGTGGAGGACGTCTTCGCCGGCAAGACCGCCAAGGTCTCCGGCCACGGCGCGGTCGAATGGGCGGTCGCCTGGTTCGCCGGCGACGGCTTCGTCAACTCCTACTGCAACACCGTGCCCACCCCCGAGGGCGGCACCCACGAGGCGGGCCTGCGCATCGCCCTCCTGCGCGGCCTCAAGGCCTACGCCGATCTCGTCGGCAACAAGAAGGCGGCGGTGCTCACCACCGACGACGTCATGACGTCGTCCGGCGCCATGCTGTCGGTGTTCATCCGCGAACCGGAGTTCGTCGGCCAGACCAAGGACAAGCTGGCGACCCAGGAGGCGACCCGCATCGTCGACGCCGCCATCAAGGACGCCTTCGATCACTGGATCGCCGCCTCGCCCGCCAACGCCGCCAAGCTCCTGGAATGGACCATCGACCGCGCCGACGAACGCCTGAAGCGGCGCCAGGAGAAAGAGGTGCTGCGCAAGACGGCGGTGCGCAAGCTGCGCCTGCCCGGCAAGCTCGCCGACTGCTCCAATTCGGCCGCCCAAGGCTCCGAACTCTTCATCGTCGAGGGCGACTCGGCCGGCGGCTCCGCCAAACAGGCGCGCGACCGTCAGTCCCAGGCGGTGCTGCCCCTGCGCGGCAAGATCCTCAACGTCGCCTCGGCGACCCGCGAGAAGCTCGGCGCCAACCAGCAGCTCGCCGACCTCGTCCAGGCGCTCGGCTGCGGCATGCGCTCGGCCTATCGTGACGAGGATCTGCGCTACGACAAGATCATCGTCATGACCGACGCCGACGTCGACGGCGCCCACATCGCCTCGCTGCTGGTGACCTTCTTCTGGCGCGAGATGCCGAACCTCGTCCGCAACGGCCATCTCTATCTCGCCGTGCCGCCCCTCTATCGGCTGACCCACGGCGCCAAGACCGTCTACGCCCGCGACGACGCCCATCGCGACGAGCTGCTGCGCACCGTGTTCAAGAACAAGAAGCCCGAGCTCGGCCGCTTCAAGGGCCTCGGCGAGATGATGCCGAACCAGCTCAAGGAAACGACCATGAGCCCGAAGTCGCGCACGCTGCTCAAGGTCGGTATTCTCGACGAGACCGAACAGCCGACGGCGGATTCGGTCGAGCGGCTGATGGGCAACAAGCCCGAGGCGCGCTTCACCTTCATTCAGGAACGCGCCGCCTTCGCCGACGAGGCCGCGCTCGACATCTGATCGACCGGCGGGGGAGGGCGCCCCCGCCGTGTCGCCGGATCGCTCGCGTCGTCAGCGGCAGCCGCGCGCCCGCTCCTCGCGCCGGATCAGATCGACGTTGCGCCGCTCCAGCCGGCTCATCGGCACGTCGCCGTCGTTGCGCCAGCGGCACCCCTCGTTGCCGAAGGTGGCGATGCCGCGCTCGGTCTTGAAGCAGTAGCCGTTGGCGTAATAGATCGCGTTGCGCGCCATGTAGAGGTCGTTGCAGCTCCAGCTCGCGACCTGCCCCGGCGAAAACGCCTCCGTGCTGCCGCAGCCGACGTCGACGCAGGACGCGTCGCCGTCGCGCGACATTGCCGCCGCCGTGCCGACGCCACCGAGCATCGCCGCCGCGATCACCGCGAATCCCATGATGGTGCGCATCTCGGCCTCCCTCCACCTCCGCGGAGCCGGTCGTCGACGGACGATCGCCGCTCCATCGGTGCCCGAAGTCTAGGAGGGCCAGAGGGCGTCGACAAGGGCGCCTTCCGCCGTAGCCCTGCCGAACCGGTCCGCCGTCGGCGCGTCCCACCGGGTTCGATCGGGGGGGGCGAAAAGAAACGGGGCGCCCGAAGGCGCCCCGAAGTGTTCTTTCGATGTCCGAGGACCCGATCAGCAGGAGAAGTACATGTCGTACTCGACCGGATGCGGGGTCATCTCGTAGCGCATCAGCTCTTCCCACTTGAGCTCGATGTAGGACTCGATGAAGTCCTTGTCGAAGACGCCGCCGGCCTGGAGGAAGGCGTTGTCCTTCTTGAGGGACTCGAGCGCCTCGCGGAGCGAACCGCAGACGGTCGGGATCTTCTTGAGTTCCTTCGCGGGCAGGTCGTACAGGTTCTTGTCCGACGCGTCGCCCGGATGGATCTTGTTGATGATGCCGTCGAGGCCGGCCATCAGCATCGCCGCATAGGCGAGGTAGGGGTTCGCGGTCGGGTCGGGGAAGCGAACCTCGATGCGCTTGGCCTTCGGCGAGTTGCCCCACGGAATACGGATCGAAGCGGAGCGGTTGCGGGCCGAGTAGGCCAGCAGCACCGGAGCCTCGTAGCCCGGGACCAGACGCTTGTAGGAGTTGGTCGACGGGTTGGTGAAGGCGTTGAGCGCCTTGGCGTGCTTCAGGATGCCGCCGATGTAGAACAGGCAGGTCTCCGAGAGGTCGGCGTACTGGTTGCCGGCGAAGATCGGCTTGCCTTCCTTCCAGATCGACTGGTGGACGTGCATGCCCGAGCCGTTGTCACCGAACACCGGCTTCGGCATGAAGGTCGCGGACTTGCCGTAGGCGGCGGCGACCTGATGGATCGCGTACTTGTAGATCTGCAGGTGGTCGGCCACGCGGGTGAGCGGGGCGAACTTGATGCCGAGCTCGTGCTGAGCCGAGGCGACCTCGTGGTGATGCTTCTCGACCGCGACGCCCATCTTGGCCATCATGGCGAGCATTTCGCCGCGGATGTCCTGGCAGCTGTCGATCGGCGGGACCGGGAAGTAGCCGCCCTTGGTCTTGACGTGATGACCGAGGTTGCCGCCCTCGTATTCGGTGGCGGTGTTGGTCGGCAGCTCCGGATCGTCGACCTTGAAGCCCGTGTTGTACGGGTCGGCCGAGTAGCGGACGTCCGAGAACAGGAAGAACTCGGCTTCCGGACCGAAGAAGCAGCTGTCGCCGATGCCGGTCGACTTCAGATAGAGCTCGGCCTTCTTGGCGATGCCGCGCGGGTCGCGACCGTAGCGCTCACCCGACGGCTCGAGGATGTCGCACACCAGGACCAGGGTGGTCTGAGCGAAGAAGGGGTCGATGAAGGCGGTTTCCGGATCCGGCACCAGAACCATGTCGGACTCGTTGATGGCCTTCCAGCCGGCGATCGAAGAACCGTCGAACATGGTGCCTTCGGCGAAGAGCTCTTCGTCGACGAGAGACACGTCGAAAGTGACGTGCTGCCACTTGCCGCGCGGATCGGTGAAGCGGAAATCGACGTACTTGACGTCCTGCTCCTTGATGAGGGCGAGAACGTCCTTCGCAGTCTTCGTCATGGGATCTATCCCTTTCGCTGAGTGTGCTCGTGTCCAGAGCCTCTGACGCATCGTCGGTGAGGCTCGGGGAATAAGAGACGGGGGGATCTACCTCGTCGCTCAGATCGCGTCGAGTCCCGTTTCGCCGGTACGGATGCGTACCGCTTCTTCGATGTTGGAGACGAAGATCTTGCCGTCGCCGATCCGTCCGGTCTGGGCGGCCTTGCGGATCGCATCGACGGCCTTCTCGACCGTCTCGTCGGGCAGCACGATCTCGACTTTCACCTTCGGCAGGAAGTCCACGACGTACTCCGCCCCGCGGTAGAGTTCCGTGTGTCCCTTTTGCCGACCGAAGCCCTTCGCCTCGGTGACGGTGATGCCCTGGAGGCCGACCTCCTGGAGGGCTTCCTTCACTTCGTCGAGCTTGAAGGGCTTGATGATGGCCTCGATCTTCTTCATCGGCTTCCGATACTCCGAAGAAATGTGAGGGAACCGGCGTCACGCCGGTCCGCGCCCGTCATTAGCACACCGCGTGCCATCTCGTCTCACCGCACCGAACCGCCGATAAGACGCGTTTTTGCGCAGCCCTCTGACGAGGACCGCGCCGCCCGGACATTAGAGGAGCGGTCAAGGATTGAGCAATTGAAAAAAGTTTGGGCAGAAATCTTGTGCAGTGCGCGATGCGTCGCACCCGACCCCGGTTCTGCCGCCCCGCGCCGCCGTCGTTTCGCCCACTTTTGGTGTTGGAAGTATCATTCCAGATATATATTCAGCCGTGAGGCCGCCCGTTTCATGTCGTCGTTCGTCGTCGTATGCCTGTGAGGGCGCCGATGCGCCGAAGGGTTGTCAAAATACGGCGGTCCCATCGTGGGGATGCTTGTCGGTGCCTTCCGCCGCTGCCTCGACGTCCTTCGTCGCGCGGACGACGACGGTGGAGAAGAGGAGAGGGGCGGCATCTACATTTCTGTGGACTGGCGCAGGCGGCGAATCTACTATCCACCCCCGCGAGGCGCCGCGCGACGGGAAACGGGCGTGCGCTTCGCCGATGACGAAACGGATCGAACGAAGACGTCGTGGGGAGACGAGTCATGCGTATCAGGGTCCGGTTGCCCGGGGGCACCTTCAAGATCAAGACATGGGCCGATCTCCGCAGTCACGAGATCGCCCGCCGCGTTCCGGTTCTGCGCCTCGGCGAACTCTATTTCATATGGGACCGTCCGCTCGCGCCGCCGGCGCGCCGGCCCGTGCCCGATCGCGAGAGCGCTCGGTCCTGAGAGCGAACGCGCGACGTCTCGACCTCTTCGAGACGTCGTGAGTGAAGGCGAGCCCGCCCGGACGTGGCGTCTTCGCGAACGTCGACCCGAGCAGCGAGACGAAACGACGAAGCCGCGCCACTCCGGTGGAGCGGCTCGCCGCGTCGTCGGCGAACGGCCGATCGATCGAACCTTCCGCGATCTGCGAGGACGCTCCGCCGTCCGTCTCGGCGGGTTCGGTCGCGTCGTCGGGTGAGGTTCGTGTGCTGGCGCGATCCGTTCGAAGATCACTCGCGCACGCCGTCGTCGTCGCCGATCGAATACTCGGGACGAGGCGTTTCTTCGATCGTATCCGCTCCGCCGGTCATCCCGCTGTGCCTTGCCGAGACTCGCCGCCGACGTGGTTCGATCTGGTAACGATGTCGTGTGAATCTTCGAATATACGCTTTATTCGCCTCGCTTTCGACGTAACTCGAGCGCAATCTCGACGTGTGCATCGAGAGGGGGAGGTCGACGGCGCGACGTCGTGCGGCCCGCTCCGAGCGTGAGGTTCCCGTTATGCGTATCCGAGTGCGAATGCCCGGCGGCACCTTCAAGATCAAGACCTGGTCCAAGCTGCGCACCCATGAGCTGGAGCGCCGCGTTCCCGTCTACAGGTTCGGCGATCTCTACTTCATCTGGGAGAAGACGCCGCCGGTGCGCCCGTCCGCTCCGCCGCCGCGCGCGAACTGATCCACCGTCTCCGCCCCCTCGTCGCGCCACCCCCGACGGGGGTGTTGCGAAGTGGCGCGCCGTGCCGCGCTCGGCTACTGCTGAGGAGACGCCGATCGGAGGCGCGCCGGGGCGATGCCCGCCCCCGCCCGCGCCTCGCGCCGATGCGGAGGCCCCCTTGCACGAGCTCCTCACTCCCGCCGAAATGGCCCGCGCCGACGCGGCCACCATCGCATCCGGCATTCCCGGTATTCGGCTGATGGAGACGGCCGGACGCGCCGTCGCCGATGCGCTCGCCCATCGTTGGCCGCTCGGCACCCGCGTCCTCGTCCTGTGCGGCCCCGGCAACAACGGCGGCGACGGCTTCGTCGCCGCGCGCGTGTTGAAGGAGCGCGGCTATCTCGTCCGCCTCGCCCTGCTCGGGCCGCTCGATCGCCTGAGCGGCGACGCCGCGCTCGCCGCCGCGTCCTGGACCGGCCGGGTGGAGGAGGCCGAACCGGCCGCCATCCGCACCGCCCTCTCCGAATGCCGCGTGGTGGTCGATGCCCTGTTCGGCGCCGGTCTCGCCCGTCCGCTCGCCGGCGTCGCCGCCGCGCTGGTGGAAGCGGTGAACGCCTCCCGTCGCCCCGTCGTCGCGGTCGATCTGCCCTCGGGCATCGACGGCGCCACCGGCGCGGTGTTGGGCGTGGCGATCCGCGCCGAGATCTCCGTCACCTTCTTCCGCATGAAGCCGGGCCATCTGCTGCTGCCCGGACGTCTCCATTGCGGCAAGGTGCTGACCGTCGACATCGGCATCCCCGCCCGGGTCCTCGGACCGATCGCCCCGGCCCACGTCCGCGATCTGCCCGCCCTGTGGCACGATCTCCTGCGCGCCCCCGCCCTCGGCGAACACAAGTACGATCGCGGCCACGCCGTGGTCGTCTCGGGTCCGCTCTCGCGCACCGGCGCCGCCCGTCTCGCCGCCGAGGCCGCGCTGCGCGCCGGCGCCGGGCTCGTCACTCTCGCCACTCCGCCCGAGGCGATGATCGTCGCCGCCTCGCATCTCACCGCCGTGATGCTGGCGAAGATGGCCGGACCCGAAGGCCTGGCCGAGATCCTCGCCGATCCGCGCCGCAACGCCCTGGTGCTCGGCCCCGCCTGCGGCATCGGCGAGCGCACCGCCGCCCTGATCGATGTCGCCTGCGCCTCCGCCGCCGCCCTCGTGCTCGATGCCGATGCGCTCACCACCATCGCCGCCGATCCGGCGCCCGCCTTCGCCGCCTTCGCCGCGCGCGCCGCCCCGGTGGTGCTGACCCCCCACGAGGGCGAGTTTGCTCGCCTCTTCCCCGATCTCGCCCGCACCGCCGTCGATCTCGCCAAGACCGAGCGCGCCGCCCGCGCCGCCGCCCGCGCCGGCGCCGTGGTGGTGCTGAAGGGCGCCGACACCGTGATCGCCGCCCCCGACGGTCGCCGCGCCATCGCCGACAACGGCCCGCCCGATCTCGCCACCGCCGGTTCCGGCGACGTGCTCGCGGGCATCCTCGGCGCCATGCTGGCGCGCGGACTGCCCGCCTTCGAGGCCGCCTGCGCCGCCGTCTGGCTGCACGGCGAGACCGGCCGTCGCGCCGGTCCCGGCCTGATCGCCGAGGATCTGGCGATCGAGCTGCGCCCCGTCCTCGCCGCCCTCTACGACGCCGCCCGCCGCCGCGCCTGGGCCACCCCGGCCGACGAGGACGACGAAGAGGACGACGCCTCCGGCGGTACGGATTGATCGCGCGACCGGAGCGCGAAGATCTGTTGATGATGTAGTTCGGAGAATTGCAATCAATGATGGATAATCGGATCGTCCCTCGGTTCGAACGCCGGGGGAGGGGTGATCCGATGTCGTATCGTCTGTCGTGGGCCGTGCTCGCCGTCGTCGCGACCGTGTCGCAGGTCGGGTGCGGCAAGATCCCCGACGTCGATCAGCGCTGGGGCCCCGGCCCGACCATCGCCGTCGAGGACGTCGACGTGAAGCTGCGCCGCCAGGCGGCGGTGATGGACTGGCTCTCCGCCGCCGCGCAGAGGCGCGACGCGAGCCTGTCGGGCGCGGCGCTGTGGTACGAGGCGACGCTGCTCGGCTTCAACTACGTCGACGAGGAGTGCTCGGAGTATCTGCGCCTCAACTTCCGCCTCTCGCGCATGCAGAAGCGCGACAAGGGCGTGCTCGAACTCCTGAGCAAGAACTCGTCCGGCCTGCTCTCCGCCGCCCGCGTCGCCGATCCGACCATCACCACCGTCGCCGCCGCCCTCGGCCTGGGCGCCCAGCTGACCGACGTCTGGCTCGAGGGCTACCTCTTCTCGATGGAGCCCAACATCGTCTTCCGCACCGTGACCAAGCTGCAGAACGGCTACCGCGCCGAGGTCGAGCGCAAGCGCGCGACGGTCGCCTCCGCCGCCACCGCCCATCGGGTGATCCAGAGCTACTACACCCTGTGCTTCCCGCAGACGATCGAAGCGAAGATGTCGGAATACCTGTCGCAGTCGGTCTCCGAGGCCGAACCCGCGCCCTCCGTCCGATCCCTGACCGGCACCGGAGCCGGGTCCGTCACCACCATCGACACCGGTCTGAAGTCGCCGAAGTGATCAATGGTTGCGATGGAAGGCGGGTACAATCGAATTGCCGAATTGGCCGCTTCGACGTAGGGTAGGGCGGTCGGGGAAATTGCACCCCGGCATCCGGGAGAGGGCGGAGGACCGCCGCCGTTCCCGCTCGTCGTGTCGCCCCGCCACCGGCGTGGCGTCGTCGCTTCGTCGTTCAATCGATGTGCTCGGCCTCGGCCGTCCGTTCTCGCGCCCTTCGGCGCGGGCGGCGAGCCGTGCCGTGGGCGAACAGGGGAGGGTGCCATGCGTCTGGCTTGTGGTTGTTCGATCATCCCGCTGAAGGTGCTGGAGAAGTTGTCCGAGGACGGGTCGCTGTCCGACGCCAGCCGTCGCTCCTTCCTCGACACCAGCCGGCTCGATCCCAAGCTCCGCCGGTTGCGCAACGCCCAACCGGCGGCCGGGCTGCTCGGCATGGCCCCACTGACGGCGACGCCCTCGGTGATGGTGTTCGACTGCCGCGAGACCACCTCTCTGCCCGGCGCGCTCGTGCCGACGCCCGACAAGTCGACGGATGCCTCCGCTCGCCGTGTCTTCGCCGAGACCACGGCGGTGGCGGAGTTCTTCTCCACCTGCTTCGGCTGGAATTCGGTCGACGGCCGCGGCATGACGCTGGTGTCGTCGCTCCACTACGGCAGCCGCTACAACAACGCCATGTGGAACGGCGCGCAGATGATCTACGGCGACGGCGACGGCGAGATCTTCGTCGATTTCTCCGCCGGTATCGACGTCATCGCCCATGAGCTCACCCACGGCGTCACCCAGAACACCGCCGGTTTCGTCTATCGCGATCAGCCCGGCGCCCTCAACGAGAGCATCTCCGACGTGTTCGGCTCGATGTATCGCCAGTGGCGCAAGAAGCAGACGGTCGATAGGGCCGACTGGCTGATCGGCGCCGAGATCCTCGGCCCGGCCGCCCGCGCTCGCGGCCTGACCTGCCTGCGCGACATGGCGAACCCCGGCGCCGATCACTGCCTGTCGCCCCAGCCCTCCCACTATTCGGACTACATCCCCGGCGGCGACGTCCACGACAACAGCGGCATCCCCAATCGCGCCTTCCATCTCGCCGCCATGGCGCTCGGCGGCAACAGCTGGACCAGGGCGGGCAAGGTGTGGTTCGCCGCCCTCACCAGTCGCCGGACGCTCAAGACGTCGTCCATCGCCCGCTTCGCCGGTCAGACGCTGACCAGTGCTCAGACGATGTTCAAGGCCGACCCGGCGGTCTATGCTGCGGTGTCGAACGCCTGGAAGACGGTCGGCGTGCCGGTCTGAGGCCGCCGTCGCCTCCGGGGAGATACCGGCGCGGCCGAGCCGCATGCCCGGTCGCGGTCGCGACCGGGCGGAGCATACGCTCGCCGCCGAGACGCGGGAGGTCGGTCGTGTCCGAACTGCGCATCGTTCGTCGCGGCGGTTTCGCCGGTCTGAAGGCCGAGGGTCGGATCGAGGAGGCCTCGCTCTCCGAGGCCGATCTCGCCGCCCTCGACCGTCTCTTCGCCGCCCCGTCGCCGCCGCCGCCGCCGCCGGGCGCCGACTGGTTCGTCTACGACGTCACCCGTGAGACCGCCTCCGGCCCCAGGACCCTGCGGGTGCCCGAGCCGCACCTGCCCGAGCGCCTGCGCGCCAGCGTGGTGGAGAAGCTGCGCTGACGCGACCGCCACGGCGCGCTCGCGGCTCGCCCGCGAGCCGGTGCCGGATCGGTGGCGTCGTGTCCTCTCTCCCGCTTGCCACCCGGCCGGGTTCGGGCTACCTCGGATCGCGCGTGCGGGTGTGGTGGAACTGGTAGACACAACGGATTTAGGTTCCGTCGGCGCAAGCCTTGGGGGTTCGAGTCCCTTCACCCGCACCAGATCCTCGTCCGGCGGTGTTCATCGGCGCTCGCGTGAACCGCGGCGGGCCGGGTTCCGCCTCCCGCCCGACGCCCTCCGCATTCCCCGCGGCATGTTCCCGGAGCAGGGATCGATCAGGGCTCGGGCCGACGCGCGGAACCGATGCGTTTCCTTCCCGCGCGGGGTCGTGTATCGCCTCGGGCGTGGCCGCGACGTTCGTCGCCGTCCACCCGAGACACCGAAAGATCGACCATGTCGCCCGATCCGACCCCCACGCCGCCCGTCGAGACCGATCGCCGCTATCGCCGCGACGTCGACGGACTGCGCGCGGTCGCCATCCTGTCGGTGCTGGCGTTTCACGCCGCGCCGCAGCTGGTGCCGGGCGGATACGTCGGCGTCGACGTGTTCTTCGTCATCTCGGGGTTTCTGATCTCGGGGATCGTGTTCCGCGACCTCGATCGGGGAGCCTTCCGTTTCGCCGACTTCTGGACGCATCGGGTGCGCCGGATCTTTCCCGCCCTCGCCGCCGTCCTGCTCGCCACATGGGCCTTCGGCTGGCTCGCGCTGCTGCCCGAGGACTTCGAGCGGCTCGGTCGCCACATGGCCGCCGGAGCCGGCTTCGTGGAGAACCTCAATCTGCGCGCCGAGGCGGGTTACTTCGACGTCGCCTCCGAAACCAAGCCGTTGATGCACCTCTGGTCGTTGGCGATCGAGGAGCAGTTCTATCTCCTCTATCCCCTGTCCGTGTGGGCGGTCTGGCGCGTCGGTATGCGCCCGGCGTCGGTGGTCGGGTTCGTGCTGATCGTCTCCTTCGCCTGGAACCTGCTGCGAATCGGCCCGGACCCGGTCGGCACCTTCTTCGCCGTCGAGACGCGATTGTGGGAGCTGCTGATCGGTGGCCTCGCCGCCGCCGTGGCGCTGGAGGCCCGGCGCGGCGGCGCGGGATGGGCGCGCGCGATCGAACGGGCGTTCGCGCCCGGCACCCGCCTCGCCGACGTCCTCTCGCTCGCCGGCGCGGCGGCGATCCTCGTGGCCACGGCGAGCTTCGATCGCGCCACGACCTTCCCCGGCGTCGCCGCGGCGCTGCCGGTCCTGGGCGCGGTCGCCCTGCTGGTGGCGGGACCGGGGGCGCTGATCAACAGGAGCCTGCTCGCCGCCCGCCCGATGGTCTTCGTCGGGTTGATCTCCTATCCGCTCTATCTGTGGCACTGGCCGTTGCTCGCCGCCGTGCGCATCCTCGGCGACGGGGGGGAGACCGGCGTCGCGGTCGTCGCGGCCGTCGTCGCGTCGGTGGGGCTGGCGACGGCGACGTGGCGCTGGGTCGAACGACCGCTGCGCTACGGCCCGTGCCCGCGCCCGAAGGTGCTCGGCCTCGTCGTCGCGGTCGCCGCCCTCGGCCTGCTCGGTCTGTTCACGTGGCAGCGCCAGGGGTTCGACTTCCGCATGCGCTCCTCGACCGTCGATCTCGCCCAGCTCAAGTGGCCCGACGCCATGAAGCGCGAGGCGGCCTGCGTCGCCGCCGTCGGAATCGATCCGCGCGACGCCGCCAATTCGTTCTGCCGGGGCGATCTCGCCCGCGCCGACGTGATCGTGGTGGGCGATTCCCATTCGAACGCCCTCTGGCCGGGGCTCGACGAGCGTCTTCCGGGCCGGGTCGTCAACGTCGCCGGCGGCAACTGCGTTCCCGCGCGCGGGTACGAGCCGAGCGCGTCCGAGGGGCGCGTCGACTGCCCCGCGCGCGCGGCGGCCCACTTCCTCGATCTGGCGGCGACCGCGCCCGGGCTCTCCACCGTGATCGTCACCATGGGCGCCCGCGCCGACGTGGTCGAGCGGGCCGCGGAATTCGAGCCCGCGTTCCGTGAGACGCTGACGCGCTTCGCCGCCGCCGGGCGTCGGGTGATCGTGGTCCTCGACGTGCCCGCGCACGACTTCCGGCCGAAGTCCTGCGTCGCCGGCCCGGTCCTGGCGCCGGGGCGCCTGCGCACGCCCTGCGCGACGCCGCGCGAGCGGCACACCGCGGCGACCGCGCCCTTCATGACCCTTCTCCGCCGGGCGACGTCGGGGATCGACGGTGTCGAACTCTACGATCCGACCGCGCTGTTCTGCGACGAGAGCCTGTGTTGGGCCCTGCGCGACGGGCGTCTGCTCTATCGCGATCCCGCCCATCTGTCGGTCGACGGATCGCGCCGGGTGGCGGGCGACCTCGCCGAGCGGATCGCCGATCGCGCCAGATAGAGGCGGTGCGTCCGGCCCGTCCCCCCTTGCGGTTCGCCGTCTTCGGCACGCTCGTCGCGGTGTTCCCGGAGGCGAGGGCGGGGCGCCGCGGCCGACCTGGTCCGCATCCGGCGGCGCGAGAATCCACCCCCCTCCGCATTCCCCCTTGTCCTTTGCCTCGCCCGCGCTTAAGAAGCGCCACCACGGCGGGTTCGGACTCGGGCCGCGCTTACGCGCGCGTGCCACTTGACCGTCCGTCCCCGAAGAACGACCACCAACCCAGGACGTCGACCCCCATGCAGGTGACCGAAACCCTTTCCGAGGGCCTGAAGCGCGAACTCTCCATCACGGTTCCCGCCGCCGATCTCGTGAGCCGCCTCGACAAGCGCCTCGCCGAGATGAAGGACACCGTCCGCATCAACGGGTTCCGTCCCGGCAAGGTGCCGACCGCCCACCTCAAGCGCCTCGTCGGCACCCAGGAGATGGCCCGTATCGTCGACGAGATGATCGGCGAATCCATCCGCGAGGTCGTCGACGGCCGCGGCGAGCGCCCGGCGCTCAACCCCGACGTCGCCCTCGCCGAGAGCTGCAATGCCGAGCAGGTCGTCGCCGGCGAGGCCGATCTGGTCTTCACCGCCTCCTACGAGCTGCTGCCGACCTTCGAGATCGCCGACTGGTCCGCGATCGAGGTCGAGCGCCCGGTCGTCCCGGTCTCCGACGCCGAGATCCAGGAGCGCGTCGATCAGATCGCCGAGGGCAACCGTCCCTACGTCGACAAGAAGAAGACCGCCAAGGCCGAGAAGGGCGACAAGCTCAAGATCGACTTCGTCGGCACCATCGAGGGCGTGCCCTTCGACGGCGGCTCGGCCGAGGGCATCGACCTCGTGCTCGGCTCCAACCAGTTCATCCCCGGCTTCGAGGATCAACTGACCGGCACCAAGGTCGGCCAGGAACTGGTCGTCAAGGTCGCCTTCCCCGACGACTACGGCGCGGCGCACCTCGCCGGCAAGCCGGCCGAGTTCGCCACCAAGGTGACGGCGATCCAGGCGCCGGGCGAGCTCGTCGTCGACGACGAATGGGCCAAGAAGCTCGGCATCGACAGCCTCGACAAGCTCAAGGAGATCGTCAAGGAGCAGATCGCCGCCCAGTACGCCGGCGCCACCCGCGCCAAGGTCAAGCGCGCCCTCCTCGACAAGCTCGACGAGCAGTACACCTTCGAGCTGCCCGAGAAGCTGGTCGACGGCGAGTTCGAGAGCATCTGGAACCAGGCCCAGGCCGAGCTCCAGCAGCAGGGCAAGACCCTCGCCGACGAAGGCACCACCGAGGAGGAGGCCAAGGCCGACTACCGCAAGATCGCGGTGCGTCGCGTCCGTCTCGGCCTGGTCCTGTCCGAGGTCGGCGAGAAGCGCGAAGTCAAGGTGACCGACGAAGAGGTCCAGCGCTCGCTGATCGAGCGCGTGCGCCAGTTCCCCGGTCAGGAGAAGCAGGTGTTCGACTACTACCGCTCGAACCCGATGGCCATGGCCTCGTTGCGCGCCCCGATCTTCGAGGAGAAGGTCGTCGACCTCATCCTCGCCGAGGTCAAGGTGACCGACAAGGAAGTCACCCGCGACGAGCTGCTCTCCGACGCCGAGGAGGCGTGATCGAAGGGGCGATTCGCCCCTCCGCATCTCCCGTTTCGATGATCGAGGCCCGCCGAACCGGCGGGCCTTTTTCGTCGCGCCGGTCGCCCGCCACGGTGTCCCGAAACGAAAAGTCTCGACACCGCCGTGATTTGAACACCCGTTGACGATATTCGCCGACCCCGTGCCCCGGCCCGCCGCCGCCCCTTCCCGAGGGGGGCGAGAGCCTATATGTATCGGGGAAAGGCGGGGTGTTCGCCCCCGGCGTCGCGCGGGCGCGTGTCTCGCGACCGAAGAGTTCGAGGCTCACGACCGATCGTTTGCGATCGGGCCGGTGGCCGCACAGAGGTTCGAAAGGTCAGGTGAGCCGATGAAGGATCCCGTCGACGCCTACATGAGCATGCTGGTCCCGATGGTCGTCGAGACGACCAACCGCGGCGAGCGCGCCTACGACATCTATTCGCGCCTGCTCAAGGAGCGCATCATCTTCATCACGGGTCCGGTCGAGGACTACATGGCGACGCTGGTCTGCGCCCAGCTCCTGTTCCTCGAGGCCGAGAACCCGAACAAGGAGATCGCCATGTACATCAACTCGCCGGGCGGCAGCGTCACGGCGGGTCTGGCGATCTACGACACCATGCAGTTCATCAAGCCGGCCGTCTCCACGCTGTGCATCGGTCAGGCCGCCTCGATGGGCTCGCTCCTGCTCGCCGCCGGCGCCAAGGGCTCGCGCTTCTGCCTGCCCAATTCGCGGGTGATGGTGCATCAGCCCTCCGCCGGCTTCCGTGGTCAGGCCTCCGACATCGCCATTCGCGCCCAGGAGATCCTGGCGCTGAAGGCGCGTCTGAACCAGATCTACGTCGATCACACCGGTCAGACCCTCGACGCCATCCACGAGGCGCTCGAGCGCGACAACTTCATGACGGCCGAGGGCGCCAAGACCTTCGGTCTGGTCGACGACGTCATCACCAGCCGCGCCGCTCTCGAGGCCGCGGCCGCTGCGGGCGACTGAGGCGAGGTGAGGCGAGGGGGTCCCGGCAGATCCCCGTCGCCTTGGCACGAAGATCGCATCGAGTCCGCTCGGTGCGGAAGGTTCGGTCGGAATTGTCGGTGGTCCGACGGAACGAACGAGAGAAGAGAAAGGCGCGGAACGGCGTCGATCGACCCGGTTGCCCACGAAGTCGTCTCGCTCGCGCGACGATGGACCAGGGCGGATGCGATCTCTCGAGAAGGGCAGGGCCGTTAAGACGACCTTGATCTTCCCTCCTCTAGCATGTTGCATCGAACTGGGTGAACGAGGTTGCGGCGCCGGTCCCGAGGGGAACGGCCGCCGGAAGGCCGAGGTCCGAACCGGACCCGGTACGACGACGAGACCGCGATACGGGGTTGGCGATGAGCAAGGTCACCGGAAGCGATACCAAGAACACGCTCTACTGTTCGTTCTGCGGAAAGTCGCAGCACGAAGTCAGGAAGCTGATCGCCGGCCCGACGGTGTTCATCTGCGACGAGTGCGTCGAGCTGTGCATGGACATCATCCGCGAGGAGAACAAGTCCTCGCTGGTGAAGTCGCGCGACGGCATCCCGACCCCGCGCGAGATCCGCAAGGTGCTGGACGACTACGTCATCGGCCAGGAACACGCCAAGAAGGTCCTGTCGGTCGCGGTTCACAACCACTACAAGCGCCTGAACCACGCCTCGAAGAACAACGACGTCGAGCTGGCCAAGTCGAACGTGCTGCTGATCGGCCCGACCGGTTCGGGCAAGACCCTGCTCGCCCAGACGCTGGCCCGCATCCTCGACGTGCCCTTCACCATGTCCGACGCCACGACGCTGACCGAGGCCGGTTACGTCGGCGAGGACGTCGAGAACATCATCCTGAAGCTCCTCCAGGCCGCCGACTACAACGTCGAGCGCGCCCAGCGCGGCATCGTCTACATCGACGAGGTCGACAAGATCTCCCGCAAGTCCGACAACCCGTCGATCACCCGCGACGTGTCGGGCGAGGGCGTGCAGCAGGCGCTGCTCAAGATCATGGAGGGCACGGTCGCCTCCGTTCCTCCGCAGGGCGGCCGCAAGCATCCCCAGCAGGAGTTCCTGCAGGTCGACACCACCAACATCCTCTTCATCGTCGGCGGCGCCTTCGCCGGTCTCGAGCGGATCATCTCCGATCGCGGCCGTGGCACCTCGATCGGCTTCAAGGCCAAGGTCCAGGCCCCGGAAGATCGCCGCACCGGCGCGCTCTTCGCCGAGGTCGAGCCCGAGGATCTGGTCAAGTTCGGCCTGATCCCCGAGTTCATCGGCCGTCTGCCGATCATCGCGACCCTCGGCGACCTCGACATCGACGCCCTCGTCCAGATCCTGACCGAGCCCAAGAACGCGCTCGCCCGCCAGTATCAGCGCCTGTTCGAGATGGAGGGCGTGGAGCTGGTGTTCACCGAGGATGCGCTCAAGGCGGTCGCCAAGAAGGCGATCGAACGCAAGACCGGCGCGCGCGGCCTGCGCTCGATCCTCGAGGGCATCCTGCTCGAGACCATGTTCGAGCTGCCCGGCCTCAAGGGCGTCAAGGAGATCGTCATCTCCCCCGAAGTGGTCAACGGCGGCGCCCGCCCGCTCTACACCTACGAGGACGAAGCCGAGGCCGCGACCTCCGCCTGAGGTCGATTCTCGACACGTCGGATCTGCGACGCCCGCTCGATGCTTCCCCTAGGGAAGACGCCGAGCGGGCGTTTCGCGTCGTGGGCCCGACTCGGCGCTCATCTTCCGGTGCATGCGCGCACCCTGCCGAATTGGCGGGAGCGGGACTTTCCGCCACCCACGAAGCAATTGATACAAACTATTGTTCGAATGAGAAAATTCACGCTTCGACGAAGTGTCGGGCTCGACCCGCGACCTCGCCTTGACTTGTCCCCGTCGGGTAGCCACCTAATGGGGGACGGTGCGGTCGCAGGAGTCCGGCCCTTTCGCGCGGAAGGCGGGGAGGGACGGGTCGTCCGCCGAGGCGTCGTGTGGCACGGAGCTCGCAAGGCTCGGCGTCGCGCGGTGTGGCTCGGGACGGCGGTTGCCGATCCGACGTCGAATCCGGGGCACCGACGGGCCCGGTGGTCGACGGCGAGGCGAGAAAGGACGAGAAGATGACCGACGAGATCACGTCCCACGAGGACGGCTCCCCTGGCGCCGATGTCTTTGCGGTACTGCCGCTGCGCGACATCGTGGTGTTTCCGCACATGATCGTGCCGCTGTTCGTCGGTCGCGAGAAGTCGATTCGTGCCCTCGAGCAGGTCATGAAGGCCGACAAGCAGATCCTGCTCGCCACCCAGAAGAACGCCGCCGACGACGAACCCGCCACCGACGACATCTATCGCATCGGCACGCTGGCGAGCGTCCTGCAGCTGCTGAAGCTGCCCGACGGCACCGTCAAGGTGCTGGTCGAGGGCGCCGGCCGCGCCGAGATCGTCGAGTTCACCGACCGCTCCGAGATCTTCGAGGCGAAGGTGCGCGTGGTCGAGGAGAACCTCGGCAACCCGGTCGAGCTCGAGGCGCTCGGCCGCTCGGTGGTCTCGGAGTTCGAGAACTACGTCAAGCTCAACAAGAAGGTGTCGCCCGAGGTGCTCGGCACCGTGACCCAGATCACGGACCACTCCAAGCTCGCCGACACCATCGCCTCCCATCTCGCCGTCAAGATCCCCGAGAAGCAGGAGCTTCTCGGCATCCTCTCCGTCGCCGCCCGCCTGGAGAAGGTGCTCGGCTTCATGGAGAGCGAGATCTCGGTGCTGCAGGTCGAGAAGCGCATCCGCTCGCGCGTCAAGCGCCAGATGGAGAAGACCCAGCGCGAGTACTATCTCAACGAGCAGATCAAGGCGATCCAGAAGGAACTGGGCGACGGCGAGGACGGCCGCGACGAGCTGGCCGAGCTCGAGGAGCGCATCGTCAAGACCAAGCTCAACAAGGAGGCCCGCGAAAAGGCCACCGGCGAGCTCAAGAAGCTGCGCCAGATGTCGCCGATGTCGGCGGAAGCCACCGTGGTGCGCAACTACCTCGACTGGCTGCTCGGCATCCCGTGGCAGAAGAAGTCGAAGCTCAAGCAGGACCTGAACTTCGCTCAGGGCATCCTCGACGACGACCACTACGGCCTCGACAAGGTCAAGGAGCGCATCGTCGAGTATCTGGCGGTGCAGTCCCGTGCCAACAAGCTGAAGGGCCCGATCCTGTGTCTGGTCGGCCCTCCGGGTGTCGGCAAGACCTCGCTCGGCAAGTCGATCGCCAAGGCGACCGGCCGTGAGTTCGTGCGCGTGTCGCTCGGCGGCGTGCGCGACGAGGCCGAGATCCGTGGCCACCGCCGCACCTACATCGGCTCCATGCCCGGCAAGGTCGTGCAGTCGATGCGCAAGGCCAAGAAGTCCAACCCGCTCTTCCTGCTCGACGAGATCGACAAGATGGGCATGGACTTCCGCGGCGACCCGTCGTCGGCCCTGCTCGAGGTGCTCGATCCGGAACAGAACTCCACCTTCATGGACCACTACCTCGAGGTCGAATACGACCTCTCGGACGTGATGTTCGTGACCACGGCGAACACGCTGAACATCCCGGCGCCGCTGATGGACCGCATGGAGATCATCCGCATCGCCGGCTACACCGAGGACGAGAAGGTCGAGATCGCCCGCAAGCACCTGATCCCCAAGACCATGAAGGATCACGGCCTCAAGGCGGGAGAGTTCTCGATCACCGACGCCGCCCTGCGCGAGACGATCCGCACCTATACCCGCGAGGCGGGCGTGCGCAATCTCGAGCGCGAGCTGGCCACTCTCGCGCGCAAGGTGACCAAGGATCTGGTGCTGAAGAAGGCGCTGGCGATCGAGGTCGACGAGGCGAAGCTGGAGGCCTATCTCGGCGTGCCGCGCTTCCGCCACGGCGAGGCCGAGCAGGAGGATCAGGTCGGTGTCGTCACCGGTCTGGCCTGGACCGAGGTCGGCGGCGAGCTGCTGACGATCGAGGCGGTGATGATGCCCGGCAAGGGCCGCATGACCGTAACCGGCAACCTGCGCGACGTGATGAAGGAGTCGATTTCGGCGGCGGCGTCCTACGTTCGCTCGCGCGCGCTCGACTTCGGCATCGAGCCGCCGCTGTTCGAGAAGCGCGACGTCCACGTCCACGTCCCCGAGGGCGCCACCCCCAAGGACGGCCCCTCGGCCGGCACCGCGATGGCCACCACGATCGTCTCGGTGCTGACCGGCATTCCGGTCCACCACGACGTCGCCATGACCGGCGAGGTCACCCTGCGTGGCCGCGTCCTGCCGATCGGCGGCCTCAAGGAGAAGCTCCTCGCGGCCCTGCGCGGCGGCATCAAGAAGGTGCTGATCCCGGCCGAGAACGCCAAGGATCTGGCCGAGATCCCCGAGAACGTGAAGTCCGGTCTCGAGATCGTGCCGGTCAGTCGCATGGACGAGGTGCTCACCCATGCGCTCACCCGCATGCCCGAGCGCATCGAGTGGGAAGAGCCGGCGACCCCGGCAAAGACCACCGACGACGATGCCGCGGCGGTGACCGCGCACTGAGCTTCGATGCGAATTCGAACGATCGAACCCCGTGGAACCCCGGTTCCGCGGGGTTCTTCGTGACGGGTCGAGGAAGGGCGGCCATTTCGACCGATTTTGGTCGAAAATCATCGCTCCTCCGCGAAATTGCACTTGCAGCGCGGCGCTTTTCGGGGCTTTTGGCGCGTGTCCGTCGAACGTCGCGACTCCCCCCGAGGGCGCGGCGACGAATGCAGCGGATGTTCCGCGATCCCGCGTGAGGCGCCGGGGTCGCGCCGGACTCCGGACCCACCCGGCGACAGACGGCAACCGAGCCGTCCACCAACGATGAACGAAGGAATGAGACGATGAACAAGAACGACCTGATCGCCGAAGTCGCCAGCAAGACCGGCCAGACCAAGGTGGCCGCCGGCGAGACCGTCGACGCCGTCTTCGACGCGATCACGGCCGCGCTCGCCAAGGGCGACGACGTCAAGATCGCCGGCTTCGGCAACTTCGTCGTCGCGACCCGCGCCGCCTCCGAAGGCCGCAACCCGCGCACCGGCGAGACCATCTCGATCCCGGCCCAGAAGGCCCCGAAGTTCCGCGCCGGCAAGGCGCTCAAGGACGCGGTCAACGCCTGATCCGAACGTGAGGTGCGCCCGGGGTCGTCCCGGGCGCCGCTTCGACCTCGACGGGTCCGCATCGGGTGAGGCCATCCGACGGACCCGTCCTTTCCTCGGTCCGGGCCCGAGCCCCGGCGAGGCCCCTCGCGACGGTCCCCGCGATCGCCGAGGAACGGGCGGTTAGCTCAGCGGTAGAGCGACGGTTTTACACGCCGTTGGTCGGGGGTTCGATCCCCTCACCGCCCACCATCGTTTCCCCACAAGGCTTCCCACCATGACCTGCGGCTCTCGCCGGCTCCACCGCGCGTGGAGAGGCCGTGTCGCGTCGTGACGTCGGACAGGCGCTCGGCCTCGGCTCGACGCAGGTCTCCGAGGGCGGGGTCCCGGTCGGCCGCTTCGAAGAAGCGCTCGATCGCATCGCCGTCGAACAGGCGGCGCATGCGCGTCGTGGCCTCGTCCGACCGCTCGCTCGCCGTCGCCGCGCGCAGGGCGGCGCGGATCTCGGCGTGGTCGCCGTAGACGATCAGGAGCGCGCGGAAGGCCGCCACACGGGCGGCGACGTCGCGGCCCTCGACGAGCTCGTCGAGGAGGAGCGGCCGCGTGCGCGGGTGGCCGGGGTGGAACCAAGCGAGGAGATCGAGGCCGGTTCGCCGGACCTCGGGGCGGCGGCTTTCGGCCGCCGCGAGGGCGCGGTCGAGGTCGCGCGGCGTCTGCTCGATGCGCAGGGCACGGGCGCACAGCAGCTCGGCGGCGATCTCGTCCTTCCCGAAGCCCCCGGTCGCGGCCACCTCGGCCAGATGGTCGAGAGTCCGCTCGGTCTCCTCGTCGGTCGGCGCCTCCGAGAGCCATCGCCGCAGGCAGTCCGGAGCGGTGCCGAGATCGTCGGGGTGGGTGCGGGCGACCGTCTCGGCCTCGCGCCGCAGATCGGGAAATTCTCCGGCGAGGCGGCGGGCGAGGAGCACCGCCTCGAAGCGGACCCGAGCGTTCTCGGAGGTGAGGCCGACAGCGATCGCCGGCACCGTCGCCACGCTGGCGCCGGAGGCCTCCCAGATCGCGGAGAGAATGGTGTCGCCCACCCACGGCGTCTCGAACCATCGCTCCAGCGCGGCGATCACGCCGGCATCGCCCGGCCAGGCGCGCGCGAGGGTCGTCGCCATCTCGAGGATGCCCGTCCTGCGGTCGCCCTCGCGGACGTTTGCGGCGTCCAGCCGGGCGGCGCGCCGATCGACGAAGGCGATCGCCTGCTCGACCCGCCACAGCTTCGTGGTCAGAGCCCCCCACGCCTCGGCGCGCCAGCCCCAAGGGCCGTACCAGTCGTAGTCTGGGCGCCCCGGAGGCCTTTCGCAGGGGCGTTCGATCAGCAGTCGTTCGAGCGTCTCGCGGACGGCCTCGTGATCGGGATGCTCGAGAAGACGGCGCAGTCGGCGGGGCGGATCGGTCGGGTCCCATCGGTCGGCGGCCTCGAAGGCCTTCAGGAGCGAGGGGAGATCGGCTGGGGAGGCCTGTTTCGTCCGCGTCGTCTCGGCGCCTCCGGCCGCGCGAGGCGCGTCTATCGGAACGGGCGGCTTCGGCTCGCCCCGCGCGCCTTCGAGTTCGCCGAGAACCGAGGTCCAGAAGGCCCGCGCGGTCGCCTCGCTCGGCAGGTGCTCGGCGAAGATCTCGATGTCGGAGCGCATGGCGACCTGGGGCGCGCGCCGCAGCAGATCGAGCGTCGCCGCCCTCGTCCGCTCGTCGGCGTCCCCGCCTTTCCACAGCGTCGTCACCGCGCGCAGCCGAAGTTCGGGCGCCTCGTCTTCGTCCTCGGCGAGCGTCAGCAGAGCGGCCCGGCGCTCGGCAGGGGGCAGGCGATGGGCGGCGACGAGCGAGCCGAGGGCGTTGCGGCGCGTCGCCATGGACGCTCGCGTGTCGCGCACCAGGACGACGAGGAGCGGGGCCACGCCCGGCAGATGGGACCAGCGGAAGAGCACCGCCGACAGTTCCGCCAACCGCGCGTCGCCGCCGAGCGCGGCGAGACGCGCGGCGACCGCCATCGTCTCGTCCGACGTGGCATGGCGCTCGACCAGGGCCGTCCACAATTGTCTCCGCCAGTCGCCGTCGTGGAAATCGAACTCCCATCTCGGGGAGACGGCCAACAGGCGCTCGATCGTCGCGAGACATTCGTCGCGGTCGGGGTGGGTGAACAGCGGCTCCAGCCATGCGGCATCGTCGGCGACGCGGGCGGCGCGTTCGGCGGCGGGCCGTTCCCCGCACGGCTCGATCAGGGCCTCACGAGCGGCGCGTTGCTCGAAGTGGTCGACGATCGCGCGAAGAGTGAGTTGGTCGGACATGCATCACTCCGAAACGAGAGCCCGATCTCTACCTCGAAGAGATTGAGATCGGGTTGCAACCGTTCGGGAGGGATTGCGGCCGGTGAGGGAGAGCGCCGGTCAGGCCTCTTCGTCCTCCTCCTCGCCTTCGTCGTCCTCTTCTTCCTCGGAATCGTCCTCCTCCTCGGAGTCCTCTTCCTCTTCCTCGGAGTCGTCGTCCTCCTCGTCCGACTCCTCTTCTTCGTCCTCCGATTCCTCGTCGTCCTCGGACTCCTCGTCGTCCTCGGTCTCCTCCTCCTCGGAGTCGTCCTCTTCCTCTTCGTCTTCCTCTTCCTCGGTCTCCTCTTCGGAGTCCTCGTCTTCGGAGCCGTCGTCCTCGGTCTCTTCGTCGTCTTCCGAGGTCTCTTCCTCGTCGTCCTCCGAGGTTTCGTCCTCCTCGTCCGCCTCCTCCTCGTCGTCGAGATAGGTGCCGTCCTCGTCGGTCTCGTCGTACTCCTCGTCGTCGACTTCTTCCCACTCGACGTCCTCGTCGTCGTAGGTGACCTCGAAGTCCTCGTAGGCGTCGTCGTCGTATTCGGTCTCGGCCTCGACCACGTCGCCCGGCACGATCGACTCCTCGTCGTCGACCCAGGTGTCGTCGGGCGAGGGCAATTGCTCGGCGCTGCGCAGGATCCAGCAGTCGCCGAGGTTGAACTTGCGGCTCATCAGGTAGGTGTAGGGCATGTAGCAATAGCCGTTGTCGCCCCAGCGGCTGCCCCACGAGTTGCGGACGATGAACACCTTGTCGATGTCGGAATAGCCGACGCACAGCATGGCGTGGCGGCTGTGCGATCCGCGCGCCACGGCCTTCGGATCGGGCATCGGCACCCGGCCGTTGCCTTCGCCGCTCTCGTCGAACGAGTCGAACAGCACGCAGCCGAACACGATCGGATAGCCGTCGGCGAGGCAGGTGCGCCAGTGATCGAGCTCGAGCCCGACCTGCTGCATGTCGAGCACCCGGAACTTCGACGCCTCCGCGTAGGACTCCCGGCTCGGCTTCTCCAGCACCGCCTCCTTGCGGTAGGGCCAGGTCTGCTCGACGCAGGCGCCGAACTTCTGCAGGCTCTCCATTCCGTACTGGATGTAGCTGCCGTCGTCCTCGTCCTGGCTCTTGTCGCGCCAGCGCGCGTTGTAATAGATGAACAACCGCGAGACGTCGACGTGGCTCTGCTTGTGCTTCTTGATCAGATACTCGTACGCCCCGGCGATCGCGTTGGCGGTGCACGAGTTCAGCGGCCCCTGATCTTCGACCGGCGTCAGATGCTTGCGCAGATCGACCTTGGGAGGCACCGTCTTCTCGGTATCCGGCTGGTATTGCGCCGCACCCGGCCGAGCCGCGAGAAAGCGATAGCCGCCCGCGCGCGACCTGCTGTTGGAATTCGATCCCGACATGAAGGCTCCCCTCGGAACGGCACTCGCCGCTCCTCCTCGTTCCTGGTCCGCCGCCCCCCGGCGGCGACGGAGGGGTCCCGCCGCGTTGCTCATCGCGCCCTCTCCGCCGCCCGAGCCTAGGTCGACCGGCTCCGCCGGGCAATCCGCCCGCCCCGATCCCATCCGATTGAGAACGCGGGCGGCGATCGCCTCCCTCGAACGAGAAGGCCGCCCGAACCTCGCGGCGCGGACGGCTTTCCGATCGTCGGGGAAGGGAGGAGGCGGGGCCTCAGAGCGCCGGATAGTCGGTGTAGCCGACCGGACCGAGCTCGCCGACGCCGTAGACGGTGTCGAAGTCGACCGCCTGCAGCGGCGCGCCGCGCTTCAGCCGCTCGACCAGATCCGGATTGGCGATGAAGGCCTTGCCCCACGACACCGCATCGGCCCGGCCCGACGCGATCGCCGCCTCGGCGCTCTCGGCGTTGAACTTCTCGTTGGCGATCACCACGCCGCCGAACGCCGCCTTCATCGCCGGGGTGAGCGAATCGGGACCTTCGAACTCGCGGGTGAACAGGAAGGCGAGGCGCCGTTCGCCGAGCGCGCGCGCCACGTGGAGGAACAGCTCCGGCGCGTCCGAGGTGCCGCTGTCGTTGGAATCGCAGCGCGGCGACAGATGCACGCCGACCCGGCCCGGCCCCCACACCGCCGTCACCGCGTCGACGACCTCGAGCAGGAACCGCGCGCGGTTCTCGATCGATCCGCCGTAGGCGTCGGTGCGCCGGTTGGTCTTGTCGGCGAGAAACTGCTCGATCAGATAACCGTTGGCGCCGTGCACCTCGACCCCGTCGAACCCGGCGCGCTGGGCGTTCTGCGCCGCCTGCGCATAGGCCTGCACGATCGCCGGGATCTCGTCGATCTCGAGCGCGCGCGGCGTCACGAATTCGCGCATCGGCCTGAGCAGGCTCGGATGTCCGGCCGGACGCACCGCGCTCGGCGCCACCGGCAGCTCACCGTGCAGATGGACCGGATCGGAAATCCGCCCGACGTGCCAGAGCTGGGCGAAGATGCGCCCGCCCGCCGCGTGCACCGCGTCCGTGATCACCTTCCAGCCGGCGACCTGCGCCGCCGACCACAGGCCCGGCGTATCGGGGTAGCCCACGCCCATCGGCGTGACCGCGGTCGCCTCCGACACGATCAGCCCGGCCGAGGCGCGCTGCACGTAGTACTCGGCCATCAGCTCGGTCGGCACCCGCCCGGTCCCCGCCCGGCACCGGGTCAGCGGCGCCATGATCACGCGATTGGGCAGGGTGAGGTCGCCGATGGCGAGCGGTGAGAACAGTTGCGTCATGAACCCTCGTCGGTCACGCGAGAAAAGAAAATGCGCCCGGCGCGTCGGCGCCGGGCGCTCTGTCGTCATATGGGGAACCGCGTCGGCCGCTGCCAGTGGGAGGATGCAGACCTGCCGAGCGTCGGCTCAGCTTCGGCCGTGCGCTCCGACGCGCGCCTCGCCCGGAGTGGGAGCGCCGCGCAGTCGTTCGAGGAAGCCGCGCACGGCCTCCGCCAGCGCCTGCGACTGAGCGCCGAACGCGCTCGCGGTCCTGTTGACGTCGGCCGCGTTCTCCGACGTGTGCGAAATCGCGTCCTGCACCGAGGAGAAGTTGCGCGCGAGGATCACCGTGCCCTCCGCCGCCTGCTGCACCGAGCGGGCGATGTCGCGCGTGACCGAGCCCTGCTCCTCGATCGCCGCCGCGATCGAACCGGTGACGCCGCCGATGTCGCGCATGATCAGGCCGATCTCCTCGATCGCCCCGACCGCGCGCCCCGTCCCGGCCTGGATGTCGCCGACCTGCCGCGAGATCTCCTCGGTCGCCTGCGCGGTCTGCCCGGCGAGGTTCTTCACCTCCGACGCCACCACCGCGAAGCCGCGCCCCGCCTCGCCCGCCCGCGCCGCCTCGATGGTGGCGTTGAGCGCGAGCAGATTGGTCTGTGCCGCCACCGCCTGGATCAGGCCGACCACCTTGCCGATCTTGTCGCCCGACTCCGCGAGGCTCGACACCGCCGTGGCCATCTGCGCCGTCATGGTGTTGGCCCGGTCGACGATGCCGGTCGCGGTGGAGATCTGCCGGGCGATCTCCTCGATCGAGGCGTTGAGCTCCTCCGACGCGCTGGCGACCGACTGCACCATGGTCGAGGTCTCCTCGGCCGCCGCCGCCGCGCCGGTCGCCTGCGCGCGGGCGCCCGAGGCGATCCCGGCGAGCGCGTCCGCCGTCCCCAACATGCGCCGGGTGTGGCCGTCGACCTCGCCGAGCAGTGCCGAGCTGGCGCCGCGGAACTCGCCGATCTGCGCCTCGAGATGCGCCGCCTGGCGCGAGCGCTCCTCGAGCAGAACCTCCTGATAGACCGAGATGGCGAAGTCCATGTCGAGCATCACCGCCTTGTTGACGGCCGCCAGCCGCGCATGCAGCCGCCGGGTCCGCCACCACGGCGTCCGGGCCACCAGCACGCCGACGATCTCGTTGAGGACGAACTGATAGCCGCCGATGTACCAACGCGGCTCCAGCCCGATGCGATGATGGGCCATCCCGATCGCCCGTACCGACCGGGCGTAGTCCTCGTCGAAATTGCCCGAGAACACCCGCCCCCAGTGCCGTTTCTGCGCCGAGGCGAGATCGGTCGCGCGCGCCCCGATCAGGGCCGCCAGATCGGGCTGCGTCTGCACGTGGGAGTAGAATGCCTCGAGAATACGCGGAAGCTCGGGCTCGATCTCGCCCCAGACCGCGACGAGATGCGTCTTCGTGTACTGATCGATGCGCGCGAAGCGAAGTCGCCGTGCGACGTCCACTGCGGTGCCTTCCATTGCCATCGCTCGAATCCTTCTCTTCGCCGTCGTTGGCCGAAATGCGGAGATTTGGTCTGAAGAGACACCGTCGGGGACGAATGAATACTTTTACTGCATTGGCCGTCTCGCAGAAATTTTTGTAATCTTTTACTACGAGACGAATCCAGACTGGAGAAGTGCAGTTAAAGAAACGTTAAAGCTGCATGGCATCCGTTTACGCACCGTAAGGAAGTGGAATTATGCTTTGATGGGCGCTACGTAGACTTCGTGTCCGCCTGACGTGGGGTAAAGGGCGAGCCCAGAACACGGAGACGATCGGCGTCATTGGGTGTGATGTCCTTGTTTTTACGGAAAATTAGGGGTGTTCTTCTTATGGTCGTGGCGGGTTGAGATTCGCCGGCGCGGATCCTGCGGAGCGACGATGACGGATCGGGCGGGCGTCGAACGGTGGACTGGATCCGGTGGGAGCACGGCGCTTCTCGCCGCGCTCCTGTTCGGCCATCTCCTGCTCGACGCTCTCGCGCAGCACCTCGCGCGGCTTCCCGGCGATCTCGTCGCCCTTTCCGCCGCCGTCGCCTTTTCGGCCGGGCTGATGTGGCGCCTGCCGAGGGGGCGTGTCCGCGCGCTCGCGCTCTGCCTCGTCGGCGCCTCGACGCTCGCGCTCGATGTCGCCTCGGCCGTTCCCCCCGTCGCCGCGCTGGTCCGCGCCGTGGTCCACACCGCCGAGATCCACGTCGCCGTCCTGTGTCTCGATGCGCTGTGGCGCACCGACCATCGCCGCACCCTGCAGGACGTGGTGCGCGTCCTCGCAGCCCTCGCCCTGATCGTCCCCTTCGTCGGCGCGTGCGTCGGCGGTGTCGTGGTGGCGATGGCGACCGGCGGATCGCTCGCCACGGCCGGGGCTCGATGGTTCCTCGGCGAGGCGCTCGGCGCCGTTCTGGTCGTCCCGCTCCTGGCCTCGGTCGATCGCGCGAGCCTGCGGGCCTTCGCCGACGGCCGCCGCCGGTTGGAGGCGGCCGCGCTCGTGGTCTTCGCCCTCGCCGCCCTCGCCTGGACCGTCGAGCGCCTCGCTCAACCGAGTTTCCTTCTGATCCTGCCGATCCTGTGGGCGGCGTTCCGGCTCGGCCCCTCCTGCGTCGCGGTCGTCGGCGCCTTCGTGGTCGGAGCGATGGTGGTCGCCACCGACGTCGTCGGCCTACCGGCGTTCGGCCCGATCGTCGTTCCCGGCGTGGTGCTCGCGCCCTGGGCCGCCTTCGGCCTGTTGCTGCCCTACGCCGTGTCGCTCCTCCTGACCGAACAGCGCCACGAACACGCCGAGGTCGTCGAGCGCGAACGCTACTTCCGCGAGGCGATGCATCATTCGCCCTTCGGCATGGCCATTCTCGGCCTCGACGGCTATTGCATCGCCGCCAACCGCGCCCTCGGCGACATGCTCGGCTACACCCCGGAGGAACTGGTCGGCCTCCACGCCACCGCGATCGCCTTCCCCGAGGACAAGCCCGACGTGGGCCGCCGCGTCGGCAGCGTCATCCGAGGGGAGGTGGCCGAATACGCCACCGAGCGCCGCTACCGTCGCAAGGACGGCGGCAGCATCTGGGTCCTGGTGGCGGTCTCGGTGGTGCGCGACGAGACCGGCGCGCCGCTCCACCTCATCACCCAGATGAAGGACATCGACGAACGCAAGCGCGCCGAGAAGGCACTCGAGGAGAGCGAGAGCCGCTGGAACTTCGCGCTCGAGAGCGCCGGTCAGGGCGTGTGGGACTACGACTACCGCCGGCGCGACACGTTCTATTCACCGATGTGGTCGCGCATGCTCGGCTACGAGCCGGGCGAGCTGTCGGGCGAGAGCGACGCCTGGCTCGCCCTCGTCCACCCCTACGATCTGCCGCGCCTGCTGCGTCACGAGCACCAGCATCTCCAGGGCGAGACCGAGCAGTTCGAATGCGAGTTCCGCATGCGCCACAAGGACGGGCGCTGGCTGTGGATCCTCGATCGCGGCAAGGTCATCGTCCGCGACGTCGACGGCCGCCCGCTGCGCATGATCGGCACCCACACCGACATCACCGAACATCGCCGCCTCACCGAGGCGCTCCAGGAGGAGAAGGAGCGCCTGCGCATCACCCTCCACTCGATCGGCGACGGCGTGATCTGCACCGACGCCGAAGGCCGCATCACCTTCATGAACCCGATCGCCGAGGCCCTGACCGGCCGCCTCGCCGCCGACGCCCTCGGGGCACCGGCCGAGAAGGTGTTCGCGGTGGTGCGCGAGGGCGCCGACGCCCCCGCCGTCGACGCGGTCGGCGCCTGCCTCGCCGGGCTGGAACGCGTCACCCACGGCGACGGCCTCGTCCTGATCGGTCGCGACGGCGTGCGCATGGACGTCGAGGCCTCGGTCTCGCCCGTGCGCAAGACCAGCGGCGAACTGATCGGCACCGTCCTGGTGTTCCAGGACGTCACCCGCGCCCGCACGCTCCAGAAGGAGTTGGCCGAACTGGCCACCCACGACGCCCTCACCGGCCTGCAGAACCGCACCGCCTTCGAGGTCGCGCTGGAGGCCCATTGCGCCTCCGCCGTCGCCGAGGGCGGTGGTCACGCGCTGTGCTTCCTCGATCTCGATCGATTCAAGATCATCAACGACACCGCCGGCCACGCCGCCGGCGACGCGCTCCTGCGCGAGGTCGGCCGCCTCGTGCGCGAGCAGATGCGCCGCCACGATCTGGTCGCCCGCCTCGGAGGCGACGAGTTCGGCATCCTGTTGACGGATTGCGAGGTCGACGCCGCCGAACGCATCGCCGAGCGCCTGATCGAGCGCATCGGCCGCGTCCGCTTCTCCTGGGACGGTCGCGTCTACGAGGTCGGCGCCTCGATCGGGATCGCCCGCGTCGACGCCGAGACCCCGCTCGCCGCCGACGTCATGAGCCGCGCCGACGTCGCCTGCTACGCCGCCAAGGCGGCCGGACGCAACCGCGTCTCGGTCTATCACCCCTCCGAGGGCGACGCCCGCCGCCACCATGCCGAACTGCACACGGCGGCCGGCATCCGCGCCGCCCTCGACACCGATCGCTTCGTGGTCTTCGCTCAGGAGATCCGCGACCTGCGCCCGTCCGGGCACCTCCATCGCCACGCCGAGCTGCTGGTGCGCATGCGCGAGGACGACGGCTCGCTCAAGCCGCCCGGCGCCTTCATCCCCGCCGCCGAACGCTACGGCCTGATGGCGGCGATCGACCGGTGGATGATCCACCGCGTGCTCTCGGTCTACGGCCGCGACATCCTCGCCGTTCCGCGCCTGTCGGTCTCGGTCAACCTGTCGGCCAACAGCCTGGAGGATCGCAGCCTGCTCGGCTTCCTCGCCGAGGAGCTGGAAGGCTCGGTGTTGCCGCCCCACCGCCTGCGCTTCGAGATCACCGAGACCTCGCTGATCAACAACATCACCCAGGCCGGACGGCTGGTGGAGGATCTGCGCGCCGCCGGCTGCGCCATCATGCTCGACGACTTCGGCGCCGGCGTCTCCTCCTTCGCCTATCTCGAGCAGTTCCCGGCCGACTTCATCAAGATCGACGGCGGCTTCGTGCGCAAGATGACCACCAACGCCGTCGATCGCGCCATCGTCGAGAGCATCAACGACATCGGCCACAAGATCGGCGCCGTCACCGTCGCCGAGTTCGTCGAGGATGCCGAGACCCTGGCCACCCTCGCCGAGATCGGCGTCGACATGGCCCAGGGCTGGCACATCGCCCGGCCAGAGCCGATCGAGGATCTGCTCTCGCGCCTCGGCGCCGAGGACTTCCGCCGCGCCACGATGTGAACGACGCCTGCGGCGATCGCGTTCCTTGCTCGGGTCGCTCTCTCGCCCCATATCGGGGGAACCGCGCGCGCCTCGCGCCCCCTCGAACGAGCGAGCCCATGACCGCAACCACCCTCGATCCCGCCGCCCTCGCTCTCCTCTTCACCGAAGCGCGCACCCACAACGCCTGGACCGACCGCCCGGTCGGCGACGACGAACTGCGCCGCGCCGTCGAACTCGCGCTGATGGGGCCGACCAGCGCCAACTGCTCGCCGCTGCGCATCGTGTTCGTGCGCGGGGCCGAGGCCAAGGAGCGCCTACGCCCGGCGCTCGCCCCCGGCAACGTCGACAAGACCATGGCCGCGCCCGTCACCGCGATCCTCGCCTTCGATCCCGAGTTCTACGAGAAGCTGCCGTTTCTCTTCCCCCATGCCGACGCCCGCTCCTGGTTCGCCGGCAAGCCCCACGCCGAGGCCGTGGCGCGCATGAACTCCACCCTCCAGGCCGCGTATCTCATCCTCGCCCTGCGCGGCCTCGGCCTCGATACCGGCCCGATGACCGGCTTCGATCCGGCCCTCGTCGATGCCGCCTTCTTTCCGAAAGGCGAGGCCCGCTCGACCATCCTGGTGAACATCGGTCACGGCGACCCGGCCGGGCTCTTCCCGCGCTCGCCTCGCTTCGCCGTCGACGAAGTGGTGACCTTCGCCTGATCGTCTCGGCCACGACCGTGCCCGCCGCGCCCCGTCCGCTCTTTCGCGGGCGGGGCGCGACTGTTTTTCGCCCACCCGCGCGGCGGCGGATGCCTTCCGCGTCGCCATGCGCGCGAATTGCTCACATATCAGGCGATTGCCTTCTCGCTGCGCTGCAACAATGAGCAGGCGTCCGAGCGCGGCCCCGAGGGGATGGGGGGAGGCAATTCTCCGAACCCTCCGGAAACCATGGGGATTTCCCCCTTGGTCGGCGGTTGGCACGCCCTCTGCATTGATGATGTCGGTCAATGACGACCTACCGTCCACCGGATCGGGCCCCAGCGTCGGGTGTCCATAGTCAGGGGTGGCACCCGAACTCGACGACGTTTCGCTCCGTGCGAGACGACGACCGGGACCAGGGTGCCGGGTCGTCATCTCGGGCAGGAGCCCCGACGACCCCCGTGACGATCCGCACAACGATCGTTTCTTCGAGGGGTGACCATGTCCAACACGCCGTCCACTTCCGGTCTTTCGCGCCGCCGCTTCCTGCTCTCGACCGCCGCCGTCGGTGCCGCCGCGCTCGCCTCGACCTCGGTCGTCACGAAGGCTCTGGCGGCGCCGCTGAAGCTCGAGAAGGACGTGGTCAAGCTCGGCTTCATCAAGCTGACCGACATGGCTCCGCTCGCCATCGCCCAGGAGAAGGGCTTCTTCGAGGACGAGGGCCTTCAGGTCGGTCTCGAGGCCCAGGCCAACTGGAAGGTCAACCTCGACCGCGTCATCACCGGTGAACTCGACGGCGCCCACATGCTCGCGGGCCAGCCGATCGGCGCGACCATCGGCTTCGGCACCAAGGCCGAGGTGATCACGCCCCTGTCGATGGACCTGAACGGCAACGCCATCACGGTCTCGAACGCCGTCTGGGAGGAGATGAAGAAGAACATCCCGAACGGCGCCGACGGCAAGCCGGTTCACCCGATCTCGGCCTCGGCGCTGAAGCCGGTGATCGAAAAGCTCAAGGCCGAGGGCAAGGCCTTCAACATGGGCATGGTCTTCCCGGTTTCGACCCACAACTACGAACTGCGCTACTGGCTCGCCGCCGGCGGCATCCACCCCGGCTTCTACAGCCCCGAGAACGTCACCGGCCAGATCCTCGCCGAGGCGCTACTCTCGGTCACGCCCCCACCGCAGATGCCGGCCACCATGGAGGCCGGTACCATCATGGGCTACTGCGTCGGTGAGCCGTGGAACCAGGCGGCGGTGTTCAAGGGCATCGGCGTGCCGGTGATCACCGACGACGAGATCTGGAAGAGCAACCCGGAGAAGGTCTTCGGCGTCACCAAGAAGTGGGCCGAAGAGAACCCCAACACGCTCCTCGCGATCACCAAGGCGATGATCCGTGCCTGCCAGTGGCTCGACGAGGGCAACGGCAAGAACCGCGCCGAGGCGGTGAAGATCCTGTCCAAGCCCGAGTACGTCGGCGCCGACGAGAAGGTCATCGCCAACTCGATGACCGGCACCTTCGAGTACGAGAAGGGCGACAAGCGTCCGGTTCCGGACTTCAACGTCTTCTTCAAGTACTTCGCGACCTTCCCCTTCTATTCGGACGCCGTCTGGTACCTGACCCAGATGCGCCGCTGGGGTCAGATCCCCGAGGGCAAGACCGACGCCTGGTACGACGAGACCGCCAAGAAGATCTATCGCCCGGACATCTACCTGAAGGCCGCCGAGGCGCTGATCGCCGAGGGCAAGCTGAAGAAGGAGGACGTCCCCTTCGGCTCCGACGGCTACAAGGCCCCGGACAAGGGCTTCATGGACGGCGTCGTCTACGACGGCAAGAAGCCGAACGACTACCTCGCCTCGCTGAAGATCGGCCTCAAGGGCGCCCAGAAGGTCGCCGGCACCGCCGTCGTCGACTGACGCCACGTCTCTCGCGCGGGGAGGGGTCCTCTCCCCGCGCCGCCCTCGATCGGGGCGCGTGCGCCGCGCCCCCGTCCCCCCGATACCCGACGGACACCCAACTCGCGGCACTCGGCCGCTCTGAAGGAAGCCGACCATGACGATCGCCACCGACATGCTCGCCACGGACGCCGCTGCGGCCGCCGCCCGCGAAGCCCGTCGCCAACGCTGGTTCTCGCGCATCACCGCGATCGAGGGATATCTCTCGGTCCTCGGCCTCGGCTTCCTGGTGCCGATCCTCAAGATGATCGGCGGCGACAACATCAAGACCCAGGGCAAGGAGCTGTGGCGCCTCGCCGGCGTTCCGGTCCTGGCGATCGTGATCTTCCTCGCTGTCTGGGGCGCGCTCGCCCCCCGCGTCCAGACCTCGCTCGGCGCCATCCCCGGCCCGGCCGCCGTGTGGGAGCAGCTCACCGTCCTCATCGCCGACCACTCGGTCGAGCGCGCCAAGGAGCGCTCCTTCTACGAGCGTCAGGAGAAGCGCATCGCCGAGATGAAGGCGGCCGATCCCAAGGCCGAGATCAAGGTCAAGAACTACGTCGGTCAGCCGACCTACGTCGACAAGATCCTGACCTCGCTCAAGACCGTGTTCACCGGCTTCCTGATCGGCACCATCATCGCCATTCCGCTCGGCATCCTCGCCGGCCTGTCGCCGACCGTGAACGCCGCGATCAACCCGCTGGTCCAGATCTTCAAGCCGGTCTCCCCGCTCGCCTGGCTGCCGCTGGTGACGATGGTGGTCTCCGCCCTCTACACCTCGACCGACCCGATGTTCGAGAAGTCGTTCCTGGTCTCGGCCATCACCGTGACGCTGTGCTCGCTGTGGCCGACCCTGATCAACACCTCGCTCGGTGTCGCCTCGATCGACAAGGACCTGATGAACGTCGCCCGCGTGCTGCGCCTCGGCTGGGCCAAGAAGGTGTTCAAGCTGGTCGTCCCGTCGTCGCTGCCGCTGATCTTCACCGGCATGCGCCTGTCGCTGGGCGTGGGCTGGATGGTGCTGATCGCCGCCGAGATGCTCGCCCAGAACCCCGGCCTCGGCAAATTCGTGTGGGACGAGTTCCAGAACGGTTCGGCCGCCTCGCTCGCCCGCATCATGGTCGCCGTCTTCACCATCGGCATCATCGGCTTCCTGCTCGACCGCGTCATGCTGGCGCTCCAGGCCGCCTTCACCTTCTCCGGCAAGCGCTGAGGAGCGAGCGATGAGCGAACCCACCCCCATTCTCGAGCTGAAGAACGTCTCCAAGAGCTACGGCTCGGGCAACGGCGTCACCCACGTCCTCTCCGACGTGAACCTCTCCATCCGCGAAGGCGAGTTCGTGGCGATCCTCGGCTTCTCCGGCTCGGGCAAGACCACCCTGATCTCCTCGATCGCCGGTCTGGTCGTTCCCGATCGCGGCGAGGTGCTGATGAAGGGCGTGCCGGTCACCGAGCCCGGCCCCGAGCGCGGACTGGTGTTCCAGTCCTATTCGCTGATGCCGTGGCTGACCGTCTACGGCAACATCGAGCTGGCGGTGGCGACCGTATTCCCCAAGGACACCGCCGACGAGCGCAAGGCCCGCATCGAGAAGTACATCGACATGGTCGGCCTCTCGCACGCCGCCGACCGTCGTCCGGCCGAGCTCTCCGGCGGCATGCGCCAGCGCGTCGGCATCGCCCGCGCGCTCGCCATGAGCCCGGAAGTGCTGCTGCTCGACGAGCCCCTGTCGGCGCTCGACGCGCTGACCCGCTCCAAGCTCCAGGACGAGATCGAGCGCATCTGGGAAGAGGACAAGAAGACCGTCGTCCTCATCACCAACGACGTCGACGAGGCCCTTCTGCTCGCCGACCGCGTCATCCCGCTCACCCTCGGCCCCGGCGCGACGCTCGCCAAGGAGTTCGTCATCGATCTCCCCCGCCCGCGCGATCGCACCGCCGCCAACCACGACCCCGAGTTCAAGCGCCTGCGTGCCGAGATCACCCAGTACCTGATGGACATGGGCATCGAGCAGGGCGGCGAGGAGGACGATGGTCGTCACCTGCCCAACGTCGTGCCGGTCCACTTCCGCGAGGACGTCGCCAAGGTCAAGGCCGCCGCCCGCGAGGCTCGCGCCGCGATCAAGGCCGGCGCCGATCTGCCCAAGGCCTGGGCCGAGGCCGCCAAGCCGAAGACCGGCATCGTCAACCGCTACGTCGAGTTCGACGAGGTCAAGAAGATCTACCCGACGCCGAAGGGTCCGCTCACCGTCGTCGACGGCTTCGACCTCGAGATGAAGCGCGGCGAGTTCATCTCGCTGATCGGCCACTCCGGCTGCGGCAAGTCGACCGTGCTCACCATGGTCGCCGGCCTCACCGACGTGTCGATGGGCGGCATCATCCTCGACGGCCGCGAAGTCTATCAGGCCGGTCCCGACCGCGCCGTGGTGTTCCAGGCACCGAGCCTGTTCCCGTGGCTCTCCGCCAAGGAGAACGTCCTGCTCGGCTGCGACGAGGTCTATCCGACCGCGTCCAGGGCCGAGAAGGTCGACGTCGCCGAATACTATCTCGCCCGCGTCGGCCTCGGCGACAGCATGGACAAGCCCGCCTCCGACATGTCGAACGGCATGCGCCAGCGCGTCGGCATCGCCCGCGCCTTCGCGCTCTCGCCGAAGCTCCTCCTCCTCGACGAGCCCTTCGGCATGCTCGACAGCCTCACCCGCTGGCAGCTGCAGGAAGTGCTGATGGAGGTGTGGACCCGCACCCAGGTCACCGCGATCTGCGTCACCCACGACGTCGACGAGGCGATCCTGCTCGCCGACCGCGTGGTGATGATGACCAACGGTCCCAACGCCAAGATCGGCCGCATCGTCAACGTCGACATCCCGCGCCCGCGCTCGCGCAAGGCCCTGCTCGAGCACCCGGACTACTACCTCTACCGCGAGCAGGTCCTCAGCTTCCTCGAGGAATACGAGAAGGGCCACCACGGCGAGGAGAAGGCCGCTCCCGCAGCCGCCGCCGCGCCCGTCGCGAAGATCGCCGGTGGCAAGGAGGCCGCGTGATGTCGAGCTTTTCCGATCCGACCCTCGACACCTTCGTCCAGGCGTCGGAAGTGTGGATCCCCGAAGGTGATCGCCTCGTCCACGGTGGCGGCGACTACGGCGATCTCGTCGACTTCGCCGCCGTCTCCGGCAAGGAGAGTTTCGGCCACGGCGAAGGCCTGCCCGGCAAGGCCTGGGCCGAGGCCCGTCCGGTGGTGCTGAAGGGCTTCGAGGGCTCCTACTTCAAGCGCACCGAGGCGGCCAGGGCCGCCGGTCTGACCTGCGCCGTCGCCGTGCCCGTCTTCGACGGCGCCACGCTCAAGGCGGTGCTGGTGGTGCTGTGCGGTGACGATGCCCGCCGCACCGGCGCCATCGAAGCCTGGCGCCAGGACGATCGCCTGCTGCGCCTCGACGACGGCTACTACGGTGCCGCCAGACACTTCGAGTGGATCTCGCGCCACACCCAGTTCCCGCCCGGGCAGGGTCTGCCCGGCGGTGTGTGGGCCTCGAAGATGCCGATGATGATGCGCGATCTCGGCGCCGGCTATCGCTTCATCCGCGCCGAGGCCGCGGGCGAGGCGGGCCTCACCACCGGCCTCGGCATGCCCGTGCCGACCCCGACCGACACCGCCTGGGTGCTGACGCTCCTGTCGGCGCGCGGCACCCCGATCGCCCGCCGCTTCGAGCTGTGGGACGCCCGCGCCGCCACCGTCGGTGCCTCCGGCGAAGCCGTCCTCGTCGACGGCCTCTGCGAGCGCGAGGGCCCGCTGTGGGTCGACGAGACCGGCACCCCGGCCCGCGTCCGCCGCGGCGAGGGTCCGGTCGGTGAAGCGCTCGCCACCGGCCTGCCGATCGTCGGCGCCGGTCGTACCGATCTGCCCGCCGGCTGGCGCACCCAGGTCGCGTTGCCCATCCATCTCGACGGTGAACTCGCTCACGTCGTCGCCTGGTACTGCTGAGGGACCCAAGACAATGAAGAAACTCGTCGTCATCGGTGCCGGCATGGCGTCCGGCCGGGCGCTGGAAACTCTCTTCGAGGCCGATCCCTCGGCCTACGAGGTGACGTTGTTCAACGCCGAGCCGCGCGGCAACTACAACCGCATCATGCTCTCGCCCGTCCTGTCCGGAGAGAAGAGCTTCGAGGAGATCGTCACCCACGACGACGCGTGGTACGCCGCCAACGGCGTCACCTGCCGCTTCGGCGAGCGCGTCGTCGCCGTCGACACCGCCGCCAGGACGGTGACCGGCGAGAAGGGCCCCGTCTCCTACGACAAGCTGCTGATCGCCACCGGCTCGGCCCCCTTCATCATTCCGGTTCCCGGCAAGGATCTGAAGGGCGTCGTCGCCTATCGCGACCTCGAGGACACCAACGCCATGATCGCCGCCTCCGAGACCCCCGGCGCCCGCGCCGTGGTCATCGGCGGTGGTCTGCTCGGCCTCGAGGCGGCCGCCGGCCTGCGCCTGCGCGGCATGGAGGTGACGGTCGTCCACCTGATGGGCCACCTGATGGAGCGCCAGCTCGACGAGGCCGCCGGCTATCTGCTGCGCAAGGATCTCGAGAAGCGCGGCATCACCATCCTGACCGCCGCGTCCACCAGGGCGATCCGCGGCACCGACCGGGTCGAGGGCGTCGAGCTCGCCGACGGCACCGTGATCCCGGCCGACATCGTCGTCATGGCCGTCGGCATCCGTCCCGAGACCACCGTCGCCAAGGCCGCCGGCCTCGAGGTCGGTCGCGGCATCCTGGTGTCGCCGCAGATGGTCACCTCCGATCCCGACGTGCTCGCGCTCGGCGAATGCGTCGAGTTCCAGGGCCAGCTCTTCGGCCTCGTCGCCCCCCTCTACGATCAGGCCAAGGTCGCCGCCGCCACCCTGCTCGGCAGGGAGGCCGCCTTCCAGCCGAAGGAACTGTCGACCAAGCTCAAGGTCACCGGCTGCGATCTCTTCTCCGCCGGCGACTTCGCCGAGGCCGAAGGCCGCGACGAGATCGTCCTGCGCGACCCCGCCCGCGGTGTCTACCGCCGCCTCGTCCTCGAGGGCGATCAGGTCGTCGGCGCCGTCATGTACGGCGACACCGCCGAAGGCGGCTGGTTCTTCGATCTCATCCGCGACAAGACCGACGTCTCCGATCTGCGCGACACCCTGATCTTCGGCCGGGCGTATCAGGGGGGCTCCCCCCTGGACCCTACGGCGGCCGTTGCAGCCTTGCCGGATGATGCGGAGATCTGCGGCTGCAACGGCGTCTGCAAGGGCACCATCGTCAAGGCGATCACCGAAAAGGGCCTGACGACGGTCGACGAGGTCCGCGCCGTCACCAAGGCGTCGGCCTCCTGCGGCCAGTGCACCGGCAAGGTCGAGCAGGTGCTCGCCGCCACGCTGGGCGACGCCTTCGCCGGCGCCGCGCGCAAGCACGTCTGCAAGTGCACCGACCTCACCCACGAGGAGGTGCGCGACTTCATCCGTTCCAAGAAGCTGAAGTCGATCCCGGCGGTGATGCAGGAACTCGGTTGGAAGACCTCCTGCGGCTGCGCCACCTGCCGTCCGGCGCTCAACTACTATCTCGTCTGCGATTGGCCGGGCGAGTATCACGACGACGGCCAGTCTCGCTTCATCAACGAGCGCGTCCACGCCAACATCCAGAAGGACGGCACCTTCTCGGTGGTCCCGCGCATGTGGGGCGGCCTCACCACTCCGGCCGAGCTGCGCGCCATCGCCGACATCGCCGAGAAGCACGCCGTGCCGACGGTGAAGATGACCGGCGGCCAGCGCATCGACCTTCTCGGCATCGAGAAGTCGAAGCTCCCGGCCATCTGGAAGGACCTCAACGACGTCGGTCTGGTCTCCGGCCACGCCTACGCCAAGGGCCTGCGCACGGTGAAGACCTGCGTCGGCAAGGCGTGGTGCCGCTTCGGCACCCAGTACGCGATGCAGCTCGGCGTCGATCTCGAGAAGCTGATGTGGGGCTCCTGGACCCCGGCCAAGGTCAAGCTCGCCGTCTCCGGTTGCCCACGCAACTGCTCGGAGGCGACGGTGAAGGACATCGGCATCATCTGCGTCGACAGCGGCTTCGATCTGCACATCTCCGGCGCCGCCGGCCTCCACGTCCGCGCCACCGACCTGCTCGGTCACGTCGACACCGAGGCCGAGGTGCTCGAGTACTGCGGCGCGGTGCTGCAGATGTACCGCGAGGGCGCGCTCTATCTGGAGCGCATCTACAAGTGGTCGGAGCGCGTCGGCCTCGACGTGGTCCGTAAGACCATCATGGAGGACCACGAGGCCCGCAGGGCGCTGTGGGAACGCTTCCTCCATTCGCAGAAGTTCGCGCAGGTCGACCCCTGGGCCGAACGGGTCGCCGGTCTCGACGCCCACGAGTTCTCCGCCCTCACCATCGTCCCCGCGCTTGCGGCCGAATGACCACGGAAAGGATCGAAACATGAGCGACGTCAAGTGGTTCGACATCTGCACGGTGGCCGACATCCCCAAGCGCGGCGCCCGCACGGTGCGCTGGTCGGGACATGAGATCGCGGTGTTCCGCACCGCCGACGATCACGTCTTCGCCCTCGAGAACAAGTGCCCCCACAAGGGCGGTCCGCTCTCGGAGGGCATCGTCCACGGCCGCAAGGTCGCCTGTCCGCTGCACAACTGGGTGATCGATCTGGAGTCGGGCCACGCCACCGGCGCCGACCACGGTTGCGCGCAGGACTATCCGGTGAGGATCGTCGGCGGCCACGTCCGCCTCGGTCTGCCCGCCGCCGCCGTCGCGGCCGAGTGAGGGGAGGGCGGCCCGGTCCGCCCCTCCCGAGCCTTCCGAACGTCCCGTCCGCCCGACGCCGGAGACCTCTCCGGCGCGAGGAGATGCGCATGTCCGAAATCGTCCGATCGACCCTCACCACCTGCCCCTATTGCGGCACCGGCTGCGGCGTGAAGGCCGACACCATGGCCGACGGTCGGGTGGTGATCTCCGGCGACCCCGATCATCCGGCGAACTTCGGCAGATTGTGCGTCAAGGGCTCGGCGCTCGCCGAGACGCTGACCCACGACGGGCGCCTGACCCGGCCCGAGATCGACGGTCGCCCCGCCTCCTGGGACGCAGCGCTCGATCTCGTCGCCGCGAAGTTCGGCGAGGCGATCCGCGACCACGGCCCCGACAGCGTCGCGCTCTACGTCTCCGGCCAGATCCTGACCGAGGACTACTACGTCGCCAACAAGCTGATGAAGGGCTACGTCGGCTCGGCCAACATCGACACCAACTCGCGCCTGTGCATGGCCTCCTCGGTCGCCGGCCACAAGCGCGCCTTCGGCACCGACACCGTGCCCGGCATCTACGAGGACCTCGAGACCGCAGATCTCGTCGTCCTGGTCGGCTCCAACCTCGCCTGGTGCCACCCGATCCTCTACCAGCGCCTCGCCGCCGCCAAGGCCGCGCGGCCGTCGATGCGCGTCGTCGACGTCGACCCGCGTCGCACCGCCACCAGCGAGCTCGCCGATCTCCACCTCGGCCTCGCCCCCGGTGCCGACGTCGCCCTCTTCACCGGACTGCTCGCCCATCTGGAGCGCGACGGCCGCCGCGATCCCGCCTTCGTCGCCGAGCACACCTCGGGCCTCGACGCCGCGCTCGCCGCCGCTGAGCCCTTCGCCGATCTCGCCGAGGTCGCTCGCGTCGCCGGCCTCGCGCCGGCCGACGTCGCCGCCTTCTTCGCGCTGTTCGCCGCCACCGAGAAGGTCGTCACGGTCTACTCCCAGGGCGTCAACCAGTCCTCGGCCGGCTCCGACAAGGTCAACGCCATCCTCAACTGCCACCTGCTCACCGGTCGCATCGGTCGCGAGGGGATGGGTCCGTTCTCGGTCACCGGCCAGCCCAACGCCATGGGCGGGCGCGAGGTCGGCGGCCTCGCCAACCAGCTCGCCGCCCATCTCGAACTGGCGGACCCCGCCCATCGCGCCCTGGTGCAGGACTTCTGGGCGAGCCCGGCGATCGCCGATCGCCCCGGCCACAAGGCGGTCGACCTGTTCCGCGCCGTCGCCGACGGCGGCATCAAGGCGCTGTGGATCATGGCGACCAACCCGGTCGACAGCCTGCCCGACGCCGATGCCGTCAAGGCGGCGATCGCGGCGTGCCCCTTCGTCGTCGTCTCCGACGTGATGCGCTCCACCGACACCACCGAGCTCGCCCACGTCCTGCTGCCCGCGCTCGCCTGGGGCGAGAAGGACGGCACCGTCACCAACTCCGAGCGTCGCATCTCGCGCCAGCGCGGCTTCATGGACCCGGTCGGCGAGGCGAGGCCCGACTGGTGGGCGCTGGCCGAGGTCGGCAAGCGGCTCGGCTGGGAGGAGGCCTTCGCCTGGGACGGCCCGGCGGCGGTGTTCCGTGAGCACGCGAGCCTCTCCGGCTTCCGCCCCGAGATCGCTCGCGACTTCGACGTCTCCGCCTTCGCCGAACTCGACGACGCCGGCTTCGACGCGCTCGCGCCGTTCCAGTGGCCGCGCCGCGCCGGCGAGGCGACGCCCAACGCGCCCAAGCGCTTCTTCGCCGACGGCCGCTTCTATACCCCCGACGGGCGCGGCCGCTTCGTCGCCACGCCCTACCGCGCGCCCCGCGCGCGGCCCTCGACCGAGCGGCCGTTCTGGCTCAACACCGGCCGCATCCGCGACCAGTGGCACACCATGACCCGCACCGGCCTCGCCGCGAAGCTCTCCGGCCACATCGCCGAGCCCTTCGCCGAGATCGCCCCCGCCGACGCCGCCCGCCTCGGCATCGCCCCCGCCGACCTCGTCGTGGTCTCCAACGACCGCGCCGAGGTGATCGTGCGGGCGCTGATCACCGACCGCCAGCGCGACGGCTCGGTGTTCGTGCCGATCCACTGGACCGACCGCTTCACCGCGCGCGGCCGCGTCGACGCCCTCGTCGCCCCCGAGGTCGACCCCGTCTCCGGCCAGCCCGAATCGAAGGCGACCACCGTCGCCGTCGCCCCCTTCGCCGCCGCCTGGTACGGTTTCGCCGTCACCCGCGTAGCGCCCACGGCCCCCGCCGCCGACTACTGGGCCGCCGCCCGCATCCCCGGCGCCACCCGCCTCGAACTCGCCGGACGCGCCGTTCCCGCCGACTGGACCGCCTTCGCCGCCGATCTCTTCGGCCCCGAGGCCGAGCGGGTCGTCGTCGCCGACAGCGGCGGTGCGCGCCTGCGCGTCGCCGCGATCCGCGACGACGAAGTGGTCGGCCTGTTGCTGGTCGCCCCGACCCCGGTCGAGGCGGCGCGCGATTGGCTGTGTGAACGCTTCGCCGCCGGGCCGGTGCCCGCGTCCGAGGCGGCGAGCCTCCTCGCCGGTCGCCCCGCCGCCGATCGTCCCGATCCCGGTCGCCGCGTCTGCTCGTGCTACGGCGTCGGCGTCAACGAGATCCGCGCCGCCGTCGCCGGGGGCTGCCGTTCGGTCGCCGCCGTCGGCGAACGCCTCCGCGCCGGCACCAACTGCGGCTCCTGCCGCCCGGAGATCGCCCGCATCGTCGCCGAGACGAGCGCCCTCGAGGCGACCGCCGCCGCCGCCGAATGAGCGGTGTTACCGCCGAGCGGCGTCAGCCGATCGGCCCGCCGCCCTGCCTGGTGATCACCAGAACCGACGGCTTCACCGGCTGGTCGTCCCTGAAGTCTGGCCAGCGGGTCGACGGCTTGGCGAAGGTCGAGCCCTTTTCGTCGCCGGGATGCTGGACGGCGGCGAAATAGGCGGTGTCGTCGGTGTTGAAGGCCGGGCCGCACAGCTCCGCCCCGCGCGGGGTCGAGAAGAACAGCTTGACCAGCGCGCGACCCTCGCCCTCCACGTCGGTCGCCCACACGCCGTCGGCGATGCCGAACTTCGGCGCGCCGTCGGTGGCGATCCACAGCCGCCCCCTGGTGTCGAACGCCACGTTGTCGGGGCACGACAGCCAGTCGCCGGCGCCGACCGCCGGGTGATAGCGGGCGCCGTCCCCCGATTTGGTCGGATTGCCGGCGAGCAGCAGGATGTCCCAGGTGAATTTGGTCGCGGTGTGGTCCTTGTCGGCGCCGCGCCCGCCCGGCGGGATCATCTCCAGGATGTGGCCGTGCTCGTTGGCGGCGCGCGGATTGGGGCCGTCGACCTGATCCTTCTTGCGCTTGCCGTTGTTGGTCAGCGCGCAATAGACGACGCCGGTGACGAGGTTCGGCTCGATGTCCTCGGGCCGGTCCATCGGCGTGGCGCCGAGGAGACCGGCGGCGCGGCGCGTCTCGATCAGCACGTCGGCCTGGGAGTGGAAGTCGTTGGCCTCGGTCAGCGGCCCCTGACCGAACACCAGCGGCAGCCACTCGAGTGTCCCGTCCTCGGCGAACCTGGCGACGTGGAGCGTACCCTCGTCGAGGATGCCGAAGTTCGCCTTGCGGTCCTTCGGATCGTACTTGGCCTTCGACACGAACTTGTAGACGTATTCGAACGCCTGATCGTCGCCCGAGTAGGCGACGACGTGGCCGGACTTGTCGACGAGCGCATGCGCGCCCTCGTGCTTGAAGCGGCCGAGCGCCGTGCGCTTCACCGGCACCGAGGTCGGATCGTAGGGGTCGATCTCGACCATCCAGCCGAAGCGGTTGGCCTCGTTCGGCTCCTTCTCGACGTCGAAGCGATCGTGGAAGCGGCTCCAGCCGTATTCGAAACCGCCGCCGACGCCGAGCCGCTCGTGATTGCGCGCTTCGCGGGTCCTGGTCGGATCGCCGCCGAAGTAGTTGTCGAAGTTCTCCTCCGCCATCAGGACGGTGCCCCACGGCGTGATCGAACCGGCACAGTTGTTGAGCGTGCCGAGCACCTTCCGGCCGGTGGCGTCGGCCGAGGTCTTCAGCCGGTCGTGGCCGGCGGCAGGACCCGAGATCGCCATTTCCGTGCCGAGGTGGATGCGGCGGTTGAGGTCGCTCGCCACGACCGCCCACTTGCCCGCCGCGTCGCGCGCGATCTCCACGATCGAATGGCCGTGCGCGGCCATCTCGATGTCGACCGCCGCCTTCGACTGCGTTCTCATGTCCTGATCGGCCGGATCGGGGAACATCAGCTCGCGATTGACGTACTCGTGGTTGACGCACAAGAGGCCGCGCGCCGGATCGCCCGAGCCGTAGGGCAGGGGGGTGTAGCCGACGAAGTCGTTGTTGTAGCCGAACTGCTTCGTCTGTGCCTCGGCGGTCTGCCTCATGGGGTCGAAGGCGGGCGCCCCCTTCTCCACCGCGTCGCCCCACCGGATCAGGACGGTGACGTCGTGGCCGGCGGCGACGTGATGGGTCTCGTCGTAGCCGTGCGGGATCGCCGTGAAGCCGAGCGTCGACCCGGCCGCCGCCGCCGCCGTCTTCGAGGCGAGGATCGCCGAACCGGCCGTGCCGGTCAGCGCGCCGGCGGCGGCGAGAACCGCGGTCGAGGTCGCGCCGCCGAGGAAGCCGCGCCGCGACAGCGCGCGCTCCAGGATCACCGGAAACGGCGTGTTGCCCGACGTGTTGCCGGAGACGTCGTCGCCGGCGCCCTCGAATTGACGGGACGTGCGCTCATCGATCATGGGAGGCATCCTCTCGGGAATGGCGGTGCCTCATTTGCCGCCCTGTTCGTGACGCTCCGATGACGCGCGTGACGGTCCGAGACCGCGCCGCGCGCCCCTCCACTCACCCTCCGCGCGCCTCCGCCACCGCCCGCCGCTTGGCGCGCGTGCGCACCCAGCCGGTGGTCTTGCGGATCGCCACGTAGAACACCGGCGTCAGGAACAGACCGACGAAGGTGACGCCGATCATGCCCGAGAACACCGCCGTTCCCAGCGCCTGACGCATCTCCGCGCCCGGTCCCGTCGCGAAGGCGAGCGGCACCACGCCGAGGATGAAGGCGAAGGCGGTCATCAGGATCGGCCGGAGCCGCATCCGGCAGGCCTCGATCACCGCCGCCACCGGCCCGTCGCGGTTCTGGATCTCACCGGCCGAGGCGAACTCCACGATCAGGATCGAGTTCTTGGCGGCGAGGCCGATCAGCACGATCAGGCCGATCTGGGTCAGGATGTTGTTGTCCATCCCCCGCATCCACACTCCCGCCAGCGCCGCGCCGACGCCGAGCGGCACGATCAGGATGATCGCCAGTGGCAGCGCCCAGCTCTCGTACTGGGCCGCGAGCAACAGGAACACGAACACCACCGACAGCGCGAAGATCCAGATCGAGGACCCCGCCGCCGCCTTCTCCTGGAACGCCAGCTCGGTCCACTGGAACCCGGTGCCCTGCGGCAGGATCTGACGCGCCAGCGCCTCCATCTGGTCGAGCGCCTCGCCCGACGAGATGCCCGCCGCCGCCTGTCCCTGCAACGGAATCGAGGTGTACATGTTGAAGCGCTGGATCAGCGCCGGCCCCGCCACCTCGCGCACCGAGACGAGTGTGCCGAGCGGCACCAGCGCCCCCGTGGTCGAGCGCACCTCCAGCCGGGCGAGATCGTCGCGCGTCAGGCGGAAGGCGGCGTCGGCCTGCGCCCGCACCTGATAGACGCGACCGAAGGTGTTGAAGTCGTTGATGTAGGCCGAACCGAGGTTCTGCTGGAGCGCATCGAAGATCGCCCCGATCGGCACGTTGAGCATCTGCGCCTTGGTGCGGTCGACGTCGACCCACACCTGTGGCGTCGACGCCGTGAAGGTGGTGAACACGCGGCTGAGCTTGGGGTCCTTCGCCGCCGCGCCCATCATCTGATAGCTCAGGCCGAGGATGCGGCGCATGTCGGCCGAATCCTTCTCCTGAACCTGCATCTTGAAGCCGCCCTGGTTGCCGAGCCCGCGCACCGGCGGCGGCGGGACGACGACCGTGAACGCCTCCTGCATCGGCGCCAGAGCCTTCAGAACGTCGGCGACGATCCTGTCGGCGCTGCGCCCCTTGGCCAGACGCTCCTCGAACGGCTGGAGCGGCGTGAACAGCAGCGCGCCGTTGGAGGCGGGCGTGAAGGTGGAGGCGTTGACGCCCGCCACCTCGACGGTCGCCAGCACGCCGTCGACCGCGCGCACCCGCTTGCCCGCTTCCGCCACCACCGCCTGGGTGCGGCTGAGCGAGGCGCCGTCGGGCAGCTGGATGATCACCAGGGCGTAGCCCTGATCCTGGGTCGGGATGAACCCGGTCGGCAGCACGCGCGCCACCCAGATCGTCGCCGCGATCATCACGCCGTAGACGGCGAGGCTGGTCACCCGATGGCGGACCACGAAGCCGACCACGCGCGCGTAACCGTTCGACAGCCGATCGAAGGCGCCGTTGAACCCGTCCGCCAACCGATGCGCCACCCGCCCGATCGGCCCCTCGAGCTTCTTCTCGTCGTGGGGCTTCAGCAGCAGCGCCGCCAGCGCCGGCGACAGGGTGAGCGAGTTGATCGCCGAGATGATCGTCGACACCGCGATGGTCACGGCGAACTGCTTGTAGAACTGCCCGGTGATGCCGGTGATGAAGGCCGTCGGCACGAACACCGCCGCCAGCACCAGCGCGATCGCGATCACCGCCGTGCCGACCTCGTCCATGGTGGTGTGGGCGGCGTCGCGCGGCCGCATGCCCGCCGCGATGTTGCGCTCGACGTTCTCCACCACCACGATCGCGTCGTCGACGACGATGCCGATCGCCAGCACCAGCCCGAACAGGGTCAGGGTGTTGAGCGAATAGCCGAGCGCCGACAGCGCCGCGAAGGTGCCGATCAGCGACACCGGGATCGCCGCCAGCGGAATGATCGCCGTGCGCCACGACTGCAGGAACACGATCACCACCAGCACGACGAGGCCGACCGCCTCGAACAGCGACTTGTAGACCGCGTCGACCGAGGCCTGGATGTATTCGGTCGGGTTGAAGGCGATGGTGTGGACGAGCCCCGGGGGGAAGCTCTTGGCCAGCTCGGCCATCTGCTCGCGGATCTGGCGGGCGGCGGCGAGCGCATTGGTGCCCGGCCGTTGGAACACCGCCACCGACACCGACGGCGAGCCGTTGAAGGCGGAGGCGTTGGTGTAGCTCTGCGCCCCGATCTCCACCCGCGCCACGTCGCGCAGCCGCACCACCCGGCCGTCGCCGGTCGAGCGGACGATGATGTCCTCGAACTGCGACGCCTCCTGGAAGCGCCCCTGCGTGCGCACCGCGAACTCGAACGCGTTGTCGCTCGGCGCCGGCTGCGCCCCGAGCGTGCCGCTCGACACCTGGACGTTCTGCGCCCGCACCGACTGCACCACGTCGTCGGCGACCAGCCCGAGCCCGGCCAGCTTCTCAGGATCGAGCCAGATCCGCAGCGAATAGAGCCGCTCGCCGAAGATCGTGACCTCGCCGACGCCGTCGAGCCGCAAGAGCGGATCGCGCACGTTGGCGCGCGCGTAGTTCGACACGTAGAGCGGATCGAGCGACCCGTCCGGCGAGTACATCGTCACCACCATCATGATGTCGGGCGACGACTTGGTGGTGGTGACGCCGGTCTGCTGCACCGCCTGCGGCAGGCGCGGCAGCGCGATCGCCACCCGGTTCTGCACCAGCACCTGCGCCTTGTTGAGGTCGGTGCCGAGCCGGAAGGTGATGGTGAGCGACATCGACCCGTCGGCCGAGGCGAAGGAGGACATGTAGAGCATGTCCTCGACGCCGTTGATCTGCTCCTCGATCGGGGTGGCCACCGTCGCGGCCACCGTCTCGGCGTCGGCGCCGGGATAGTTGGCGCGCACGACGATGGTCGGCGGCGCGATCTCGGGATACTGCGACACCGGCAGCGCGTTGAACGCCACCAGGCCGACGATCACCGTCAGGATCGACAGAACCGACGCGAAGATCGGCCGGCGCACGAAGAAATGGGCGAAGCGCATGGGCGGACGCCCCTTCTCACTTGGTCGCCGCGACGGGCGGCAGCGTCGTCGCCTGCGGGGTGACCTTCACGCCGGGGCGAATGCGCACCAGCCCGTTGATCGCGATCGTCTCCGAGCCGTCGAGGCCGGAGCGCACGAGGCGATAGCCGTCGATCTTCTGCCCGAGGGTCACCGGCTTCGGCGTGACCGTTCCGTCCTCGGCGACCTGATAGACGATGCGCCGGGTCTGATCGGAGGCGACCGCCTCGTCCGGCACCAGAACGCCGGTCTTCGGCCCGCCCATCGGCAGGCGAATGCGGCCGAACAGACCGGGGGTCAGGAACAGATCGGCGTTGGCGACCTTGGCCCGCAGTCGCATGGTGCCCGACGCCTGATCGACCCGGTTGTCGACGAAGTCGATCTTCGCCTCGCGCTTGGGCTCCGCCTCGTCGGAGGTGCCGACCCGCCCGACGATGCCGGCGAGCGCCGTCGGCGCCGCCCCGCCCGTCGCCGCGCGCTCGAACGCGAGGAAGGTCGCCTCGTCGAGATCGAAGTAGAAGTCGATCGGATCGGCGGCGACGACAGTGGTCAGCAGCGTGTCCGCCGCGCCCACCAGCGTGCCCTCCGAGACCAGCGTCCGCGAGATCCGACCCGTGATCGGCGCGCGGATCTCGGTGAACTCGAGATTGAGCTTGGCCGCCGCCAGCGCCGCCTTGTCGCCCGCGGCGCGCGCCTGCGCCTGCATGTACGCCTGCCGCCGCTGATCGAACACCTGTTCGGTGATGTTGCCCGACTTCTGGAGCTGCTGGGCGCGCTCGAGATCGTTGGTGGCGAACTGCAGCGTCGTCTCCGACACCGTCACCGCCGAGGCCGCCTGATCGACCGCCGCCTTGTAGGGGCGCGGATCGATGGTGAAGAGCAGGTCGCCCTTCTTCACGAAACTGCCGTCGGTGAACGAGATCTTCTCGAGGAAGCCCGGCACCCGCGACTTGATCTGCACCGACTGCACCGCGTCGAACCGCCCGGTGAACAGGAGCGTCTCCTGCACCTCTCGCACCACCGGCTTGGCCACCGTCACCGCCGGCGCCGGCGGCGCCCCCTGCGCTCGCGCCGCGTCGACGGCGGGGCCGAGTCCGATCAGCGCCGCACCGGCGACCGCGAGGAGATGTCGAAGAAGGGTGGGCCGCAT
>JBEOKB010000123.1:0-8250 GCA_040275425.1 Siculibacillus sp.
GAGGTCCAGCCTCCTCATCCGGCGCGTTCCGCGCCACCTTCTCCCGCGAAGGGGAGAAGGGATTCCGCGGTGCGCGGCTTCGTTCCGGCCAAAGCCCATCCCGCTTCGAGCGAGGCGTCCCACCGACCGGCGTGGGGTTTGCGCGGAGGGCGGTCGCCGGTATGGTCGCGGGGTCCGGTGCGGTGATCGTCGTCGCGCCCCGTTCGGTCGAGATCCATGTATCGCCTGTTCGCCCTCCTGTGCAGTCTCGCCCTCGGCATCGCCTTCTCGCAGCTGCCGGAATTCGCGCAGCAGTATCGCCAGCGGCTGGCCGGGGCGATCGACGAACTCGCCGGGATGGTGTCGCAGTTCGACCGGGACGCGCGCGGCGCCGGGCTCAGCCGCGACGAGGCGCTCGCCCACTATCGCAAGGCCGCCGACGCCTTTCTGGAGAAGCGCGGGCGCGACATGGCCAATTCGATCGCGCGGCTCGACCGGCTGCGGGCGCAGCGCCAGGAACTGGTCGACGCGGTCGGCTTCGCCCGGCTGATCCCGGTGGTGAAGGGGCTCGACACGGAACTCGCCCGGCGCACGCTCGGCGACTTCGAGCCGGCGGTACCGATGACCCAGGAAGGACTGGGGCTGGGGGCGATCGGACTGGTGCTCGGCCGCCTCGTCGCGCCGCTCCTCGGGCTTCTGGTCGGGCGGAGGCCCGGGCGGCGGCGCGAGACCGCTCCCGCCGAGACCGGCGACGTCGATCCCGGCGCGGCGATCTGAGCGGCGGGCGGCGGCTCACACCGCCTTCTGCATGCCGCTCTTCACCAGCTTGTAGTTGACCGAGTCCATCAGTGCCTGGAACGAGGCGTCGATGATGTTCTCGCTGACGCCGATGGTCGTCCAGGTCGCCTCGTCGCCGTCGCGGCTCTCGATCAGCACGCGGGTGGTGGCGCCGGTGCCGCCGTTGAGGATGCGCACCTTGAAGTCGACCAGCTCGAGGTCGGCGATGGCCGACTGGTAGGGACCGAGATCCTTGCGCAGCGCGGCGTCGAGCGCGTTGACCGGGCCGTTGCCCTCGGCGACCGACAGGAGCAGATCGTCGCCGATCTTCACCTTCACGATCGCCTCGGACTGGGTGATCAGCTCGCCGATGGCGTTGAAGCGGCGCTCGACCATGACGCGGAAGCTCTGCACCTCGAAGTAGCGCGGCACGGTGCCGAGCGTACGGCGGGCGAGCAGCTCGAGCGAGGCGTCGGCGGCCTCATAGGAGAAGCCGCGCGCCTCGCGCTCCTTCACCTCGGCCAGGAGCTTGTCGAGACGCGGGTCGGCCTTGTCGACCTCGATGCCGAAGCGGGCGAGCTCGGCCAGGAGGTTCGACTTGCCGGCCTGATCGGACACCAGCACGCGGCGGCGATTGCCGACGCTCTCGGGGGCGACGTGCTCGTAGGTCTTGGGGTCCTTGACCAGGGCGGAGGCGTGGATGCCGGCCTTGGTGGCGAATGCGTTGGTGCCGACGTAGGGCGCGTGGCGGTTGGGCGAGCGGTTGAGGATGTCGTCGACGGCGCGGCTGACGTGGGTCAGCTCGGTGAGCTTCTCCGTGGCGATGCCGGTCTCGTAGTGGTCGGCGAACTCCGGCTTCAGCGACAGGGTGCCGATGATGGTGACGAGATTGGCGTTGCCGCAGCGCTCGCCGATGCCGTTGAGGGTGCCCTGGATCTGGCGCACGCCGGCGCGCACGGCGGCGAGCGAATTGGCGACCGCCTGACCGGTGTCGTCGTGGGCGTGGATGCCGAGGTGCGAGCCGGGCACCGCCTCGGTCACCCGGCGGACGATGGTGTCGATCTCGTGGGGCAGCGTGCCGCCGTTGGTGTCGCACAGCACGACCCAGCGCGCGCCGCTGTCGTAGGCGGCGCGGGCCACGGAGAGGGCGTAGTCCGGGTTGGCCTTGTAGCCGTCGAAGAAGTGCTCGCAGTCGATCATCGCCTCGCGGCCGGCGCCGACGGCGGCCTCCACGGTGAGGCGGACGCAGTCGAGGTTCTCCTCGAGCGTGGTGCCGAGCGCGACGTGGACGTGGTAGTCCCAGGCCTTGGCGACGAAGCAGTTGGCGTCGGCCTCGGCGGCGAGCAGGCCCTTGAGGCCGGGATCGTTCGACACCGAGACACCGGCGCGCTTGGTCATGCCGAAGGCGGTGAAGCGGGCCCTCTGGGTGCGCTTCTTCTCGAAGAAGGCGCTGTCGGTCGGGTTGGCGCCGGGATAGCCGCCCTCGACGTAGTCGACGCCGAGGCCGTCGAGCAGCCGGGCGATCTTCTTCTTGTCGTCGAGCGTGAAGTCGACGCCCGAGGTCTGGGCGCCGTCGCGCAGGGTGGTGTCGAAGAGATAGACGCGCTCTTTCATTCGGCTTCTCGTTTGTCGGCGGGCCAGACGGCGGTGTCGTGATCGGGGTGCTGACGGGAGACGATCTCGGCGAAGATCGCCGCGACCTTCGCCTGCTGCTCGGGGGCTCGGCCGGGCAGGCTCGCCAGACGATCGAACCAGGGCATGCGGTTCTCGACGCCGACCTGGATCGCGGGCGGAATTTCGGCCGGACGATCGAAGGCGCCGAGGGCGATCTCGGTGTCGTGACCGTCGAACTCGTAGGTCAGCGGCGTGCCGCACTCGGCGCAGAAGCCGCGCGAGACGCGGTTCGAGGAGCGGAAGCGCTTGGGTTCGCCGCGGGTCCAGGTCAGGCCGTGGGCGGTGACGAGGGGGCCGTAGTGGCCACCGAAGGCCTTCTGGCACATGCGGCAATGGCAGATCGAAGCGCGGCCGAGGCTCTCGCAGCGAAACCGCACGGCGCCGCACTGGCACCCACCGGTGAGCGTGGTCATGACGGTGTCTCCTCTCGGCTCGCTCGTTGCGCTGCGCGCGCCCCCTCATCCGCCCCCTGCGGGGGCACCTTCTCCCGCGAGGGGAGAAGGGGGGGAGCGAGCAGCCGGGCCGTCGTTCCATCGACGCGCGCGGTGGTCGCGGCTCGGGTCGCCGACGGCGCGGCCAGTCTTCCCTTCTCCCCTCGCGGGAGAAGGTGGCCCGAAGGGCCGGATGAGGGGGCGCGCGCAGCGCTATCGGCCTTCTTCGTCCCTTCGGTGCACACCGGCTCCAACGCGGCATAGACCGCATCGAGCGCGGCCTCGGGGGTCTTCAGCACCTCGTGGTTCCCTAGGCGCAGCACCCGGAAGCCCTCCGCCTCGAACCATCGATCTCGCGCGACGTCGCGAGAATTCTCGGCGTGTTGCCCTCCGTCGACTTCGACGACGAGCCGTGCCTCGAAACAGAGGAAGTCCGCGATGTAGGGGCCGATCGGAACCTGGCGCCGAAATTTCCAGGCGAGGAAACGGCGGCCGCGCAGCATCCGCCACACGACGCGCTCGGCCTCCGTCGGCATGGAGCGCATGCCGCGGGCGAGACCGAGAGTGCCGTGATCGGATGAGATCATCATCAGATCAGTCCCTTCCAGCGCAGGATCACCACGGTGAGGGCGGAGAGGAGGGCGAGTTTGATCGCGATGAACATCACCACCTTCGCGACGGGGTTCATGCGCTTGCGTTCGGTCTCGCTCATGCGTCCCTCCCCTCCCCGCCGCGGCGGGCGGCCGTCAACGGGCCGGTTCCCAGGTCGTCCTCATCTCGCCGGTCGAGGGGTCCTTGGCGTCCTTGATCACCAGACCCATCGCCGTCAGCTCGTCGCGGATGCGGTCGCTCTCGGCCCAGTTGCGGTCGCGACGGGCCTGGAGACGAGCCTCGATCAGCGCCTCGACGGCGGCGACGTCGACGGTCACCGCCGCGCCGCGCCGGGCCTTCCACGCCTCGGGGCTCTCCTGGAGGAAGCCGAGGAAGCGCAGGGATCCGGCGAAGACGTCGCGGGCGCCGTCGCCGCCGGCGCGCTGGCCGGCGTTGCGCAGGCCGTGCAGCTCGGCGATCACCTTCGGTGTGTTGAGATCGTCCGCCAGCGCCTCGACCACCGCCTTGCCGGGGGTGGACCCGTGAATTTCGCCGGCGAACCAATACCAGTCGTCGAGCGTCTTCCAGCTCTCCTCGAGGTTCTTCACCGTCCAGTCGATCGGCTGGCGGTAGTGCGTCTTCATCATGGTCAGGCGCAGGACCTCGCCCGGCCAGTCGGCCAGCAGCTGGGCGATGGTGAGGAAGTTGCCGAGCGACTTCGACATCTTCTCGCCTTCGACCTGAAGGAAGCCGTTGTGCATCCACACATTGGCCATGACGTCGTGACCGAAGGCGCAGCGCGACTGGGCGACCTCGTTCTCGTGGTGCGGGAAGACCAGATCGATGCCGCCGCCGTGGATGTCGAACACCTCGCCGAGGTGCTTCCAGCTCATGGCCGAGCACTCGATGTGCCAGCCCGGACGGCCGCGCCCCCAGGGGCTGTCCCAGCCGGGCTCGTTCTCGCTCGACGGCTTCCACAGCACGAAGTCCATCTCGCCGCGCTTGTAGGGGGCGACGTCGACGCGGGCGCCGGCGATCATGTCGTCGAGCGGGCGCTTGGACAGCTTGCCGTAGTCGGGCATCGAGGGCACGTCGAACAGAACGTGGCCGTCGGCGGCGTAGGCGTGGCCGCTCGCGATCAGCTTCTCGATGATGGCGATCATCTCGGCGATGTGCTCGGTGGCGCGCGGCTGGACGGTCGGCGGCAGGGTCAGGAGCGCGGCGACGTCGGCCTGGAACTGGGCCTCGGTGTCGCTCGTCACCCGGCGGATGGCCTCGTTCAGCGGCAGGCCGGGGAAATCGCGGGCGGCGCGGGCGTTGATCTTGTCGTCGACGTCGGTGACGTTGCGGACATAGGTGACGTTGCCGGCGCCGTAGGTCAGGCGCAGCAGCCGGAACAGGAGATCGAACACGATCACCGGGCGGGCGTTGCCGATGTGGGCGAAGTCGTAGACCGTCGGTCCGCAGACGTACATGCGCACGTTCTTCGGATCGATCGGCGAGAAGACTTCCTTCTCGCGGGTGAGCGTGTTGTAGAGCTTCAAGGTCACCTGCGAACTCCTTCGACCGTTCGGGCGCCGGGCGGCACACGATACGACGTGTTGACGTACGAACGAGATCTCCCGCCCACCGGCCGGGGTCTCATCTGGTCTTCATGGGGAAAGGCAGACGGAACCGGGCCAGCGAGACTGCTAGCCGCAAATCGAGCCGATAATGATGCGCGCGAGCGCGGCCGGGGTTCCGTTCGACATGGGCGATCCTTGGCGGATTTGCGCGCGCGCGTCAAGGGAGGGGCGGGATTCGAGCGCGGGCGAGCGCTCGAAGCCGCGCGCTCGATTCCCGAGGACCCTTCGTGGTGAGGTGGCCGCCCTCGAGCCGAGAAGGGCCGGGGACGAAGGCCGAAGCCGAACAGAACGGTAGGGTGCATCGAGCGAAGCGCGTTGCACCGGCGGAGCCGACGAGGAATGTACCGCGCCGCTACGATCGCCGCGTGGGGCAATTGGCTTCGCTCATTGCACCCTACGATCTTCACGACTCGAGGAAATCGACCACCAGTTTGGCGATCAGCGCGATCACGGCGACCAGGAACACCTTGCGCAGGAAGGCGGAGCCGAAGCGCAGGGCGATGCGGGCGCCGACCTGACCGCCGAGGAAGTTCGCCGCCGCCATCATCAGCGCCACCGGCCACATCACCGCGCCGTTCCAGGCGAAGAACAGAATGGCGGCGACGTTGGTCGTCGCGTTGACGATCTTGGTGGCGGCGTTGGCGGTGACGAGGTCGAGCCCGAACAGCCGCACGAAGCCGAAGATCAGGAACGAGCCGGTGCCTGGGCCGAAGATGCCGTCGTAGAAGCCGATGCCGCCGCCCATCAGCGCGGCGCCGGGGCGATCGGCGGCGGTGGGCTCGCGGGTGGCGACGTGGCCGAAGTCCTTCTTCACGAAGGTGTAGGTCGCGGCGGCGATCATCAGCACGATCACCAGCGGCAGCATCACCGCGCGCGGCAGGGCGGAGGCGAAGATCGCGCCCGAAAACGAGCCGACGAAGGCGGCGACGGTCGCCGGCACGACGATCAGCCAGGGCAGACGCACGCGGCGGACGAAGTGCACCGCCGCCGCCGCCGTGCCGAACACGCTCGCCACCTTGTTGGTGCCGAACAGCGTCGGGATGGAGGCGGTGGGAAAGAGGCCGAGCAGGGCCGGCACCTGGATCAGGCCGCCGCCGCCGCCGACGGCATCGACCATGCCGGCGAAGAACGAGGCGAAGGCGAGAAGCGGCCACAGATCGGGAAGTGCCACGCGGGGGCCTCTCTTCGTCGTCGCGACGGCGTGCCGGACGTGTTCGGCGACGCCTCCGGGCGCCCGGTCCTTCTTCTCATGGCCGCCGGGCGCGGTCCAGCGACGGCGGAGCGGGGCGGCCCCGCCTCCCGCGAGGGCCGATCAATCGGGGAAGAGGCCGGTCGGCAGGCCGTCCATGCTGACGGCGTTCTTCTCGCGGCGATAGGCCTCGAGCTCCGCGTCGGACTTGGCGGTGGCCCAACGGTCGAGGTTGTCGCGCGGGGCGACGAAGTCGAACAGGGGCACGCCGTAGCCGCAGGAGGTCTGGACCAGATCGGCGTCGAGCCAGATCATCTGGCGGGCGCCGTGGGGGATGCGGCCGTCGAATTCGAGCGTCGCCAGCGTGTCCCAATCGCCGCTGCCGCGCCCGATCACCCGGCCGATACCGTAGAGGCGCAGGATGCGCGGGGCACCGTCGAAGGCGCAGAACATCACCGTCATGCGGCCGTCGACGAGGAGATGGGCGGCGGTCTCGTTCGACGAGCCGGTGAGATCGAGCCACATCACGGCGTTGGGGCTCATGATGCGGAAGTGCTCGGTGCCGCGCGGCGAGACGTTGACGCGGCCCTGCGGCGCGGCGGAGGCGGCGAAGAAGATCTTCTGCCGCTCGATGAATTCGCGATGGGACCGGTCGAGGCCGGGGAAGGGCTGGGCCATGCGTGCGTCTCCGGCTCAGGGATGGTCGTGTCGCGTCACCATCTCCGATTCCCGGCGCCCGAGCGAGCCCGGCCGATCACCCGACCGCCAGGCTCACTGGACGAAGTCGGCGCAGCGCGGCGGCGGCTCGGCGCCCCAGGGCATCAGTGGCACCGAGGAGGTCGAGTTCTTCGGGCTGCCCTCGATCAGCTTGTCGGTATAGACCATGTAGACCAGCACGTTGCGCTTGGCGTCGCAGCCGCGCACGATCTGCATCTTCTTGAAGAACAGCGAGCGGCGCTCGCGGAACATCTCGTCGCCCTGTTCGAGCCGGCGCTTGAACTTGATCGGGCCGACCTGACGGCAGGCGAGCGAGACGTCCGACGTCTGCTCCGCCACGCCGAACATGCCCTTGACGCCACCGCGCACGGGCACGGTGAAGTGACAGGCGACGCCGTCCACATCCGGATCGTCGATGCCGTAGACGGCGAGCTTGTCGTCGGGGGTGAGCAGCTTCCACACCGTCGACTTCTCGAAGACGAGATCCGGCTCCTCGGCGCGCGCGGCGGGCACGAGGAGGAAGAGGGCGATCGTCGCGGCGAAGAGGCGGGGAAGCAGGGCGAGGTCGGACATGAAACACTCCCGTTGACGCGTCTTCATATGAGGCCCATCGGCGGAAAATGGGAGGGGAGACGCGAAAATTCGTATCAATTCCCCTGGGGAACACATGGAAACGCCGAGGAACCCTTTTCTCGAGGAGACGGTTGTTATATCCCATCCGAGACGGCTTCGCCGCGCGAGATCGGCGAGCAGGGGACGAGCATGCACATCCGACTTCGACGCACCCTCGCTGGAACGCGGCCGTGGGCCCTGGCGCTCGCCGTGATCGGCTGTCTCGCGGGCGAAGCGGCGGCGCAGGGGTCGGCCGGCCAGTATGCGGCGGCGATCGAGGAACAGCGCGCGGCCATCGCCAGCAACCGAGCGGCGCAGGCACGGTGCGGCGCCTCGAACGATCCGACCTGCGCGGCGGTGGCGGCGCGCGGCGCGGCGATGCAGCAGAATCTCGCCCGCCTTCAGAACCAGTATGCCCGTCTGGGCGGATCGCCGGCGCAGATCGCGCCCGCCGCCCCGGTTCAGGACACGCGGCGCACCACCGTGTTCGTCAACGGCCAGCCGGTCGGGCCGGTGGCGAACGGCAATCGCTGGGGGCCGCCGCCGGGCGTCGGTCCCGGCTGGGGGCCGGCGCGTCCTGCGCCGCCGCGCCCGGTGGCGCAGCCGACGCAGCCGGAACCGCGCAACTTCTTCACGATGCTGTTCGGCGGCGGCG
>JBEOKB010000124.1:0-2364 GCA_040275425.1 Siculibacillus sp.
CCGCCTCTTCCGGCACCACCGTGCGCGCCTTCGGGTCGAGATACTGCGCCCGGTACTCCTGAAGGAACTGGCGCATGGTGTCGAGCGCGGCGAGATCGCGCGCCACGTCGCGGAACTCCTTGCCCTGCGCCTGGATCGGCTGGGTCACCACGTCGAAGGTGCGCGCGTTCGGGCTCGCCGCCATCTTCGCCCCGTACTTGCCGCGCAGCCGGTCGAGCGAGAGCTGATCGTTGGCGAGCGCATAGCCGATCGCCACCCGCAGCACGTCCTGGCGCTCCTGATCGTCGAGCGGCGTGCCGTCCTGCCAGCGCGCGCCCAGCATCGCCTCCAGCCGCTCGCCCGCCTCGCGCCAGCGCTTGGCCTTCCAAAGCACGTCGGCCTTGAGCCGCAGCACGTCCGAGCCCGACATCGACGACAGGAGCTCGAGCGACACCTCCGTCCGCCCGGCGTCGGACAGCGCCCGCGCCTCGACCAGACGGCGCTGACGTTCGAGCGCCAGCGGCAGCTGCGACTGCCGCGTCTTGTTGAGCACCGCCAGCGCCCGGTCGGGCTTGCGGTCGAGCAGATGCACCACGGCGAGATCGGCGGCGATCTGCGCCCGCGCCGCGCCCTTGAGCCGATTGTCGACCTGATGGGTCAAGAGTTCCGCCGCCTGCGGCAGCAGATCGACGCCGACCAGACGATCGGCGAGCTTGCGCACCACCTCGTCGCCGCGCCGTCCGACCGGCACCAGTTCGCGGAAGTCGTAGTAGAGGGTGAGCGCGTCGATCGGCGACAGCGCCTTGTCGGCGTCGTCGAGATAGATCGCCAGAAACCGCCGCCCCATCTCGTCCTGGAGCAGACGCGTCGTCTGCGCGTCCGGCGCGACCTGCAGCGCCGAGCGCATCGCCTGGAACGCCTCGCGATAACGCCCGCTGTCGGCGAGCAGCCCGGCGAGGAAGCGCAGCGTGCGCAGCTCGATCTCGTCGCCGCGCCAGCCGAAGGTGAGCGACCGCATCCGCTCGATCGCCTCCTCGCGGTCGATCTTGCCGTCGCGCACCAGATTGCGGACGATGCGGTATTCCGCTTCCGCCTGGGTACGCCGATGCCCGGTCGCCTTGGCCCGATCGAATCGGGCCATCGCGTCCTCGGGTCGCCCGGCCGCGTCGGCCAGCCGCGCCTGCACCAGTTCGAACCGCCCGGCCAGATCCGGCTCGAGCATTTCCGGCTCGATCTCCGCCATGCGCGCCTGAGCGAGACCGACGTCGTTGAGCTCGGTCGCCGCCTCCGCCGCCGAGATGTTGAACAGCGCCTGCACCGACTTCGGATAGGCCCCGAGCACGTGCGTCGCCTTGAGCGCGTTCTCGCGCGCCTCGTCCCACTTCGACGCCTCGTTGGCGGCGATGGTCCGCCACAGCGACGCGTCCGAATTCTCCGCCACTTCCGAGCGCCCCAGCGCCTCGCGCGCCTGCGTCGCCCGTCCGGCCAGGGCCTGCGCCGCGCCGTAGAGAACGATGAAACCGGGATCGTGCGCGATCGCCGGCTCCTCTTCCGCCAGGATGCGCAGCTGCGCCATCGCCTCGGGCGCGAAGCGCTGGCCGATGAAGAACTCGGCCAGATCGATGCGCGCCTGCCGACGCGGCAGATCCCTGCCCTCGACCACCGCGGCGAGCAGTTCGCGCGTGCGCCGCTCGTAGCCCTGGGCGTCGACCCGCTCGAACACGCTCGGATCGATCGGCACCCGATGCAACGTCGTCTGCAGTCGCGGCACCGGAACGCCGCGCTCCTCGACCGCGCCGTTGGTCAGCGACAGCCCGCGCTCGCGCGCGATCGCCACCTCGCCGTTCTCGAGCGCCACCAGGAGATCGTCGCCGCGCGGCACCAGCGCGATGCCGTGCGCCGAGGCGAGCGTCTCGAGATCGACGAAGGTCTGCGGCTTGACCAGCCCGCGCGAGGGCGCGTGCGCCGTCACCACCACCAGCCGATCGCCGATCACCGGATCGACGAACTCGTGGACCGCGCCGCCGCCGGGCAGATCGATCTTCAGCATCGAGTTGCCGTCGCCGCGCACGAACCGGCGCAGCTTGAGCGGCTTGGTCGGCTCCAGCACCATCTCGCCGACCGACAGCACCCAGTTGTTGCCGTCGGGCGAGAGCGTCGTCAGCAGCGGATCGGTCAGTTCGATCCGGAGCGCGGTCCAGGTCTTGCCGCGAATGGTCGACACGCCCTTGGTCAGCGGCCCGAGATTGGGCGCGATCGTCGCGACGTCGACCTCGCTCGCGGTGTCGAACACCACCCACAGCGCCTCGTTGCGCATGAAGGCGGCGGCCGCCACCTTCTGCGCGAACGGGAAGGTCATGCGCACGACGTCGCCGATGCGCTTGG
>JBEOKB010000125.1:0-6252 GCA_040275425.1 Siculibacillus sp.
CAGGACACCTGGATCTATTTCCCCTGGGACATGGGCCTCACCTTCCAGCCGCCGATCCGCGAAGGCGGCGCCTGAGGCTCGCCCCCCGGGCGCCCGTCCGCTTCCTCGGTCGCCCGCGGGCGTCCGTTTCCGCTTCCCCCACCCTCGAGAGGTGACCCCGTGATCGACACCCCCGGCAACGACAACGGCGAATTCGAATCCTACGACGACGAGCAGGAGGCGCACGCCGACGCCATCCGCGAGATGGTCCTCGACTACCTCGACAACAACGACGTCGACGAGGGCACCGCCGTGTTCGGCCTGATCGAGATCGCCCTGTCGATCGCCATGTCGGGCTACGTGCTCGGCACCGAGAAGCCCTCGGCCGGCGGCCTGCAGATGGCCCTCGATCGCCTCGGCAAGGACGTCGCCGATCTGGTGCGCGAAGCCAAGAAGAACGCCAAGACCTTCGTGGAGGAGACCCTCGCCGCCCTCGCCGACGAGGAAGAGGGCAACGAGCCGGGCAACGCCTGACGACGGGCCGATGAGGGCTCGACCTTCTGCGGCGTGAAGCAGAGGCCCTTCTTCGAACGGGTCCGAATCTCGTCGAGTCGGTGTGAGCCCGGTCGATCCGCGACGCGAAGACGAAAAGAGACCCGGCGGGCCGCACCCCGCCGGGTCTCTTTCTTCGTGGCCTCCCCGAACCCTTCGGACCCGCGCGACGGCGCGCGCCTCAGGCGACCTTGCCGCCCTTGCCCCGGGTCGGCGCGCTCGCGACCCGAACCGCCGGCGTCGCGCCGGCCGAAGCCGCCGCGATCAGCGTCGTCGCGCCCCGGCGCCGCTGCCATGCCGCGTCGATCACCGGCGCGATCCGCGCCGCCATGCGACGGAACCCGTCGGCGGTCGGATGCATCTCGTCGTTCCACTTCGGATTGGCGACACCGCGATCGGGCCGATGGTCGCCCTCGTTCACCGCATCCCATTGCGAGACGAAGGTGACGCGGGTCGACCAGCCCTTGCCGACCGCCTCGCGGTTGAAGTCGTCGGCGAAGCGGGTCATCGCCGCGTCGAGACGGCGGATCGCCTCGTGGGTCAACTCGTGCCACAGGCGGCGGTGCCACAACTTGTTCTCGCGCGCCAGCACCGGGCCGATCCAGTGCGCCCCCGGCTCGCCCTCCTGCCCCGGCAGCGGCGGCTGGCGCGGATCGGGATAGTCGTAGCCGGAGACGATCACGTCGATGCCGTGCCTCTCGGCGATGGTGCGGCACAGATCCCGGTAGTGATTGACGATCTTCTTCACCGCCACCGCGAACACGTGGCCGAGGAGGAAGTCGCCGACCCGGTACGCGGTCTTGTGATCGTCGACCTTCACGAAGCTCGAAATCTCGTCGACGACGTCGTTGCCGCCCATCGAGACGAGCACGAGGTCGTAATGGCCGCTCTCCAGTTCCTTCGACAGCTCGCCCTGCGCCTCGATGCGCTGCCAGGTGTCTCCCGCCTTGGCCAGACTCTTGATCCTGTAGCGCTTCGCCAGCTCGAGCAGGATGTCGCTCTTCAGCATCGGGTACTCGAACCACGAATCCCCCTCCGCCAGCACCGTCGGCCCGTCGCCGTCGGGATAGCGGAACTTCGCGAACAGCCGGTCCTTGTCGTCGCGATGGACCTGCAACAGATGATCGGCGAATCGCGCCATTGCTTCCTCCGTCGGAAAGTGCCACCTGAGATTGAGGTCGCGCTTCCTTTCGGTCAACGCGAAAAGCGGGTCGTCCACATCGAACTCGCCCGGTGCGCGAAAACGCGAAGCCCGGCGGGATCGCTCCCACCGGGCTCGTCGACGTCGGTCACGCCGAGGCGTCGTTCACTTGGTCTGTTCGCGCACCATCTCTTCGACGACGCGGTCGAACCCGTCCTTGCCCTCGGGCTTCTTGGCCTTCTCCTCGGCCACCACCGCGTCGCGCTTGGCGACCAGCTTGCCGAGATCGGCCTGCAGCCGGGCGCGCTCGGCCGACTTGGCCTCGATCGCCGCCTTCAGCTCCGCCGACGAGAGCTTCTGATACTCCTCCGGCAGTTCCTCCCGCTTGACCTTCTCGGCGTCCGCCTTCTTGGCCATGACGTCGGCGACGAGATCGCCCTCGCCGGTCACAACCTTGGCCCGCTCAGAGGCCGCGCCGGCGCGCGCGTTGTAGCTCGCCATGTCCGAGGCCGCCGGCGCGGGAGCCGCCGCCGCCTTGGCCGCCTTGTCGCGCATCTCCGACTGACGATGCAGGGTGCCGTAGGGCACGATGGTGTGGTTGAGCTTGATCTGGATCTGCAGGATCTCCTCGTCGTAGGGCGTGGAGATCTGCACCACGCCGCCCGACTGCGGGATCTGCGCATAGCGGCCCTTGCCGAGCTGGGCGATGGTCTTCCAGGCCAGTTCGGTGTCGGCCGCGCGCCCACACTGGAGCGCGTCGACGACGATGCCCTCGCGCTCGGCGATCTTCAGCGTGTCGGAGAACGGCACGTCCTGGGAATAGTCCATGTGCGGCGGGGCGTCGCCGACCAGGAACACGATGCGGCGGGTGTCCTCGCCCTTGGTCCAGGCCAGCCCGTTGACCGCGGTCGCCAGCGCCTCGTTGACCGACTCCGGCCAGTCGCCGCCGCCCTGGGCCTGATAGGACAGGAGCTTGCCGTAGACCGCGCTGATGTCGGTCGACAGATCGGTCTTGTCGGTGACGTAGACGTCGCCGCGATCGCGATAGCCGACCAGACCGACGCGGATCTCGGCATTGGGATGGATCTTGCGGATCTCGTCGGCGATCGACCAGATCTTGCGCTTGGCGCCGTCGATGAGACCGCCCATCGACCCGGTGGTGTCGAGCACGAACGCCACCTCGATGCGCTTGGGCGAGCCGATCGACGGAATGGACGTCCCGGCGGTGCCCGAGGGGGCGGCCGCCTTGGCCGAGGTCTCGGTCGGCGCCTGCGTCGCCTCGGTGCCCGAGGAGGCACCCGTCACCGCCACCAGCAGCGCCGTGGCCAGACCCGTCGCCAGAATGAACTTGTTCATGGGATCCTCCCGATCCGTTCGGGCCGATCGGCGCACGCCACGCCTCACGCCCCTCGAACCCGACCCCGCCCGCGATCCCCACGATCACGGTTGCGTGTGTCGGCCTCGATCGAGGGTGACCATCGAACCCGATCGCGGTCGCCCTTCGACGGCACGGTGGCGAAATCGCGGCGATTGCGGACCCATGTCGTGACTATGCGGCAACCGCCCGCGCGCGCCACCCGTTACCGCGGCGCCGACGGCCTCGGTAACCGACGGGACTTGATCTCCCCCCCGCCGCTCGCTACCGGTGAGACCGATGCGGACGTGGCGAAACCGGTAGACGCACGAGACTTAAAATCTTGCGCCGCAAGGCGTGGGGGTTCGAGCCCCCCCGTCCGCACCAGCCCTCCGATGCCGGGGGGGCGTCCGCCTCAGTTCGCTCCGGCCTGCCAGCCGAAGGTCCGGCCCGGCGAATTGGCGTCCGTGAAGGTGCCGACGAACGCGCCGCCCGACAGCCGCCCCCGATACTTCTGGAAGGCGGGGCGCCCCGCCCACGGCCGCGTGAACGAGATTTCCCCGCTCGCCGAATCGACCCGAACGTCGGTCATCGTCTCCCACTGCCCGGTCGCGTCGTAGTAGAGCCGAACCGTCGGCGACGTCCCCGACCCGGTGATCTCGATCCGACCGCCGTAGCCGTTGACGACCAGCGCCCGCGAGCCGAGGAACCCCGACGGCGTCTCCGCCGCTCCACCGCCCGCCCCGCCCGACGCCCCGCCCACCGGCGCGGTTATGCCGCCGTCGAACTCGACGCGCAGGCTGGTCAGCGCCGCGAACCGATCACACGTGGCGAGGTTGCAGCTCACAGGCGGGCAGATCGCGATCTCGCCGGAGTACCTCTGCGCCGGCACCCGGTACTCGTAGCGGTTTTCGAACGGCGCCCCGCGTGGTCCGGCCTCGGTGACCACTCGTCCGCCGACGCGTCGCTCCTTGAAGATCACCTCCCACCCCTCATGGGTGGTCCAGCGGAACGAGGATTCGATGCGGTTGAAGAACTCGCGACCCAGCCCCGGATCCATCGTCTCCCGGACTTCGAGGATGCCGGGGCCGGTGATCGAATAGGCCGCCGTCCGACATCCGTGCGCCTCCTGATCGGAGGCGTTGCGCACGCCGGTCCAGTTGATCGTCTCGTCGTAGAGCGTCCCGCCCGCGCGGGCGGGACCGAGCGCCACCGCCGCCGCCGCCAGGACCAGTCCGCACCGGAAAACCCACCGGACCCGTATGAGGAAACGCCCGATCGTCATGATCGACCTCCCGATCATCCGTACGGTGGCCTCAGTCGAACGCGAAATCGGTCGTCACGCCAGGAGGCACGTCGTCGCTCGGTGAGGTCACGTAGGCCGTCGCTCGCCCGCGCTCACGCCCAGTTCAGCGTCGCCGCGGCGAGCGCCGTGTAGCGGGCGACCTTGCCGATCGTCACCAGCAGCAGGAACACCCCGAACGGCTCGCGCAGCACCCCGGCGACCACCGTCAGCGGATCGCCGACGAACGGGACCCAGCTGCCCAGCAGCGACCACTTGCCCCAACGGCGATACCACGCCCCGGCCTTTTCCAGTGTCTCGGCGTCGATCGGAAACCAACGGCGGTCGTGATAGCGCTCGATCCCGCGCCCCATCGCCCAGTTGACCACCGATCCGCCGATGTTGCCGATGCTGGCGAGCGTCACCAGCAGCCACGGATCGTGCGTGCCGGCGAGCAGCAGCCCCACCAGCACCGCCTCCGACTGCATCGGCAGGATGGTGGCCGACACGAAGGCGGCGAGAAACAGTCCGGTCGGCGCGGCGAGATCGATCATCGCCCCGACATGCCACGGACATGGGCAAAAGCGAAGACCGGATCGTCGCCGATCGCGACGCGCGAGCCCCGCCCGTCTCAGCGCGACCGGAACGAGGCGTCGACGGTGCCCTCGTCGAACGCGCCCGGACGGAGGCCCGAGATCGCATAGGCGTAGACGCCGGTGGTGAAGATCGTGTCGAGCACCGAATGCAGCAGCGACAGCACGCAGAACCCGACCCCCCCGGCGGCGATCAGCGCCACGGCGATCTGGTGCGGCAGAAGGGCCGGCCGATCGAACGCCCCGAGCCCGACCGCGCCGAACACGATCGCCCCGATGCACGGCAGGATCAGCAGCGTGGTGATGATCCCGAGCCCGCCCTTGCCGCCGAGTGCCTCGCCCCACCGCGTCGTGATCAGTTCCTTGGAGCGCTTCAGCGCCCCGATCGGCCCATAGCCCTCGATCACCAGCACCGGCATCACGAACAGCGTCGCGGTCACCCACAGGACCTCGAGCAGCCGATGCGCCACCACACCGAACAGCGCGCCGATCGGTCCGGCCTCGTCCCCGGCGAGGTTCTCGAGCATCTGCCCGATCATGCGAACGAGGAGCCCGATGGTCGCGGTGAAGATCGCCCAGCCGAGGATCTGGCGCCAGCGCGCCGCCGCCACCGTGAGCCCGGCGCCGATGCCCACCGGCTGCTCCTCGAACGCCGCCTGCGCGCAATAGACCAGCGCCGCGTTGAAGAAGATCATCACGAAGGCCGACGAGAAGTAGACCGCCCCGAGCCCGATCCAGAAGAACGGCGAATCCGTGAGCGTCGTCCAGTCCGAATTACCGGCCGTGTGCTGCAGAACCGTGAACCAGGCGTAGATCCCGCCGATCACGATCGCCGCGACCGAAGCGAGCCCGAAGATCGGCAGGAGGATCAACTGCGGTTGAGCCCGCAGGATCGCCCAGCTTCCGGTCAGAATGGCGAATCCGCGACGCAACGATTTGAACATTCTCCGCCCTCCGGCGACGATACCCGTCCATGACTGCCCCTTCCCTACGTCATGAACCGCAAACATTCCGTTTAACGGCGGAAAGCCGTCCCTCCACCGCCCCTCGCCTCCCCGCGCGCGCCGGTGCTAGGATCGCCGCCGACCGACCAGCCGAGGGGAGACGCGAAGGACGATGGCGAGAGCGACCCGCCCCACCGCCCCGCCGGCCGAGACCGACGCCGCGCCTCGGCGCGGGCGCCTGCCGCCCCTGTCGATGCTGCGCGCCTTCGAAGCGGTCGGTCGTCTCGCCTCGATGCGCCGCGCCGCCGAGGAACTGGCGGTGAGCCACACCGTCGTCTCCCGCCACGTCCGCAATCTCGAGGACTGGCTCGGCGTCCGCCTGCTGGAGCGCTCCTCGCGCGGCGTGC
>JBEOKB010000126.1:0-3143 GCA_040275425.1 Siculibacillus sp.
GGCGAGAGCGAGGGGCGGCGCATCACGCTGACCTCGCTCGGGCGGGCGAGCGACGACGAATGGCTGTGGCGGCTGATGTCCGACGCGGTCGGCGGCGAGGAGGCGGTGCTGCGGCGGCGCTACGGGCTGACCGGGCGCGAGGCCGAGGTGTGCCTGTGGGTGGCGCGCGGCAAGTCCAATCGCGACATCGGCGACATTCTCGGTCTCAGCCCGCGCACCGTGAACAAGCACCTGGAGCAGGTGTTCATCAAGCTCGGGGTGGAGAACCGCGCCTCCGCCGCCGTCACCGCGCTCAAGGCGTTCGAACTGGGCTGAGGCGGCGCGCACGCCGCCTCGGGAGCCTCGGGGTGGCGCTCACGAGCACAGTTTCGCCTGGGTCAGGACGAGGCGAAACGCCCCATTGCAGATCGGCGCGGCCATGCGCAGGGCCTCGTCGCGACGACCCTGGGAGGCCATGGAGGTGGCGAGGAGGGCGATGGCGATGTCGCGGGTCGGGCGGAAGACGTCGGTCGAGTTCTCCGGCACCATCGCCAACACGGCGCGGAACTCGCGTTCGGCCTCGCTCGTCTTCTTCTCGGACTGGAGGGCGAGGGCCCGGAAGAGATGGCCGCGCGGATCGTCGGGATACTTGCGGATCAGCTCGAGCGACTGGGCGGCGCCGTCGCGCATGTTGGTCGGCAGCATCTTCTGCGGGATCATGCGGGAGGCGCGTTCGCCGTGATCGCCGTACTGGGCGGCGGCGAAGACGGTGGCGCCGAGCGGCAGAAACAGCGAGAAGGTGGCGATCAGGCCGAGCATGCGGGCGTGCGGCGGGCGGCGGGTGTAGCCGTTCCACACGGTAATCAGGACGAGGCCGACCGCGGCGCCGCCGAGCGCGCCGCCGAGATGGGCGTTGTAGTCGGTGTTGCCGAGGCCGCCGAACACCAGCGGCAGCAGCGCCGGAACGCCGAACCACAGAGCCGACTTGCGCATCTTGCGGCGGTGGTCCTCGTCGGCGGAGCGATGGAAGCTCATGACCAAGGCGGCGCCGATCACGCCGGTGATGGCGCCCGAGGCGCCGACCGTGACGATGTGGGCGGGGTTGCCGGCGAGCGAGCCGATCACGCCGGTCAGCGCCGACACCAGGAAGATGGTGGAGAACCAGCCGCGGCCGATGATCGGCTCGAGGCGCATGCCGATCCAGAACAGGGCGAAGAGATTGCCGAACAGGTGACTGGAATCGAGGTGCATCAGCGGCGCGGTGAAGACGCGCCAGAGCTGGCCGCCGCGGATCACCAGATCGCGGCTGGCGGCGCCGAGCGCCAGGAGCGATTCGTGGCTCATCGCCCCATGGGCGCCGACGTCGTAGGCGAAGCGCTTCTGGATCAGGAACACGACCATCAGGAGGACGATCGTCGCAGCCGTGATCACCGGCAGGAGGGCGAGCACGGCCTCGAAATCATGGCCCTCGGAGATGTCGTCGAGCGACGTCGGTTGGTCGCGGCGGATGCGGGCCGGTTCCTGCGGTTCGGTGAACCCGGCCTTGTGAAGGGTCGTATCGATCCTGGTCGCAACCCCGCGCCGTCCGAAACTCGTCGTCGTCATTCCACGTCCCCCGATTTCACTCCTCTGGACGGGATCATGACTCGATCTCATGGAATATCACTTAAGACACGTGCTCAAGGTTGTATTCCCGGCGAGGGCTTCGTGGGGTAGGGGCGGCGCGCACCATGTCGCAGGGATCAAAGATCGATCGAGGATGCAACTTGGTTGACCGGAGCGCGCGAAGGCGACAGGGATGGGGGAGGCGCGGCGGACGCGCAGGGACACGATTGCGGCGCGGCGGGACGCGCGAGGAGAGGTCGATGACCGACATCACCATTCTGGGCTCCGGGTTCGGGGCGCTCACCACGGTGCGCGAGCTGCGGCGGCACGGGGTCGCGGCCGAGATCACGGTGATCTCGCCGCGCGACGAGCTGCATTATCTGCCGAGCACGATCTGGCTGCCGGCGCATCTGCGCACCGGGGCGGAGCTGAAGATCCCGCTCGCCCGCTTCTTCGCGCGCCACGACGTGCGCTTCGTGAAGGCGGCGGTGACCGGGCTCGCGGACGGCGGGCGCACGGTGATCAGCGAGGCGGGGGAGCATCGCAACGACCATCTGGTGGTGGCGACCGGTGGGCGGTTCATCCGCAAGCTTCCCGGCATCGAGCATGCGCTGATCCCGTGCGAGGGGATCGCGGTGGGCGAGGAGATCGAGCGGCGGCTGGCGGCGCTCGAGGGCGGCACGATCGCGGTCGGCTTCGCCACCAACCCGAACGAACAGGGCGCCATGCGCGGCGGGCCGATGTTCGAGTTCCTGTTCATCATCGACACGCTGCTCAGGAAGCAGGGGCGGCGCGAGAAGTTCGAGATCGTGTTCTTCAATCCGGCCGAGCGGCCGGGGCAGCGGCTCGGGCCGAAGGCGGTCGACGGGCTCCTGGCGGAGATGCGCAGGCGCGGCATCCGCACCCACCTCGGCCACAAGATGGTCCGGCTCGAGGAGAGGAAGGTCGTCACCGAGGGCGGGGAGATCGACGCCGATCTGATCCTGTTCATGCCCGGCCTGACCGGTCCGGCGTTTCTGGCGCAGGCGGATCTGCCGCTGTCGCCGGGCGGCATGATCGTCGCCGACCGCAAGTGTCGGGTCGAGGGACGGCCGGGGGTATGGGTGGTCGGCGATTCGGGCTCCTATCCTGGGCCGGACTGGATGCCCAAGCAGGCGCATCAGGCCGATCTGCAGGCCAAGGCCGCCGCCGCCAACATCGCGGCGGAACTCACCGGGCGGGCGCCGTCGGTCGACTTCAAGCCGGAACTCATCTGCATCGTCGACACGCTCGACGCCGGCATGCTGGTGTTCCGCAACGAGCGCTTCAACTTCGTCGGGCCGAAGAGCATCCTCTTCCACTGGATGAAGCGGGCGTTCGAGCGCCACTATCTGCGCGCCTTCCGCTGAGGGCCCGTCTCAGAAGCTCGGACGGGGCGCGGCGACGCGCCGCTGGCGTCGCGGCCGGGATCGCCCTATCAGAAACCTCGCATGTCTCCATATCGGGAACGACGTTCATGACCGACACCGCCGCCGCCTCTCCCGCGCCCGCCGCGCCGCCCGCCCCGCTGGTCGCGCGGG
>JBEOKB010000127.1:0-18303 GCA_040275425.1 Siculibacillus sp.
TCTACGATGCGATCTCCACCGAGCGCGTCACGCACTTCTGCGGCGCGCCGATCGTTTCGATGAACATGCTCAACAACGCCCGGTCAGCCACACGTCGTAGACGGCGTGCTCGACCGCATGCAGACCGGGACTGTCGGCGAACATCCAGCCGGTGAAGATGCGGCGGATCTTGTTGTCGAGCGTGATCTCGTCGACCTCGACGAACGAGGTGGTCAGCGGCGCCACCGTCGGCGGCCGCGAGTAGCACACCCGTGGCGTCACCTGCAGCGCGCCGAACTGCACCGTCTCGTCGATCGCCACGTCGAAGGAGATGATCCGCCCGGTGATCTTGTCGAGGCCGGAGAACACCGCCGTCGGCTGCGCGATCTTGTTGCTGTCGTCGGGCGTGGCGGGGGCGACCGCCTGTGGCGCCGCTCCGACCGCCGTCGCCGCGACCGACGAGACCACGGTGAACACGGCGGCGAACGCACGGGCGCGGGTCGATTTCGAGAAGATCGGCATCGCGGGGGATCGGTTCCGAGGAGGAAAAGGAAAGGCGCTCCGAGCGAGTCGGAACGCCGATCACGATGACGGTCGGTCGTGGCGAAGAAAAGGCCGCTCCCCTCGCGACGTCGGACCCGTGGCCCGGCGCCGCCGCGAGGCTCGCCTCACTCCGGCTTCCACGCCACGTAGTCGCCGCCCGCCGCCGCGCGCTTGGCCGCGCCCAGGATCGAGCCCTGCGGGCGATGCGCCGCGGCCGTTCCGGTCGGGTTGACCATGTGCGGCTTCTGCCAGGGCCAGGGCTGATAGCCCTTCTCCTCGCTCGGCGCCACGTCGGTGCGCTGATGCATCCAGCCGTGCCAGCCCGGCGGGATCTTCGAGGCCTCGGCCTCGCCGTTGAAGATGACCCAGCGGCGCTGGACACCCAGGCACGGATCGATCGCGCCACCGCGCGTGCGATAGTACTTGTTGCCGAATTCGTCCTCGCCGACGAACTCGCCCTTGAGGCGGGTCGTGACCATGGTGCCCCAGGTCTGACCCTGCCACCAGGTCAGCAGCAACAACAGCAGCTTCTTCATCGGCGCGCCCCGTCGGTCTGTCCCGTGCGAGGACGCCCCCGCGCGGACCCGAATCCCGTATCGAACGGCGGAAACGATGACGCGATCGGCCGTGACGCCGCTCCGCACTCGTTCCGTTCGGCCGAGTTATGCCGTGCGCCGTGTCGGCTGTCCAGTCGACGTTTCGACCGATCCACGCCGCTTCTCGCCCGCCAGTCCGAACGACCGGCACCGCGAGGCTCCCGCCGCCGTCGCCGGCATCTCCGGCCGACCGATCTCCACCGGCACCACGATCTCGGACGCCGCCGGCTCGACCCGCCTCCTCGCCATCGTCTCCGGCACTCCGCGCACCGGAAACACCCGCGACCCCGCCTGCAGATCACGCCAACGCTCGCGCTGCCCGACCAGCAACGCGTCGCGGTCCTCGAGCACCCAGTGGCCGTTCCCCTCGTCGAGCACGAATCGCCGCTCGTCGCGCGTCACCGCCTCGATTCGCTTCATCACGTTGGCCGGAGACAGCGGCTTGGCCAGCACGTAGTGAATGCCGAGCCCGATTGCCCGCTCCACCAGGAGACGGGTCGGCAGATCGGCGGCGAGAATCACCGGAATGGCCGTGAGCGGCCCCGAGCGCGGATCGCGCATGGTCCGCACCAGCGTCAGCCCGTCGACCTCCGGCATGTCGAAGTCGGTCAGCACCACGTGCGGCGGCTCCACCAGCATCGAGCGATGGGCGTCCTCCGCCTTGTCGAACACCCGAATCCGCGCCACCCGCGCCGCCGAAAGGATCGAGCGCACGATGCCCTGCAGCGGCTTCGAATCGTCGACCACGACGATGTCGAGATCGCGGATCTCACGGCCTTCGGCCCGATTCTGACGCATGACGCACTCCTCGACGGCCGCCTTCGGGCTTCGATCGCGGCGATCCTGTCACGCCCGCTCGAGGACGACGTTGCGGAGCGGCGGCAAATTTGTGCGGCATTCGAATCGAATTGCCGAGGCGTTCCGCCACCGATGGATTCCCACCGCCTCCGTCCCCGATTTCCACATGCTCGCCACACCATATTTAGCCGTCGCCACATCCCTCGCCCCAATCGCTTGACGCATTCTCCGGACTCGGACTAGCTTTCGATCGTTCGGTACCGCAGGTGGCTCCGGCTCGTCCGCCCCCTCGGATCTTCTCGAGTGAAATCAGTCGCAGGGTTCCGGTTCCCGTGTTCGCGTCGTCGGTCGCACGGGGCCCGGGAAACGTGTGTCCGAAGTCGCGAGAGCGTGATCGGAGGAACTGTGGACACGTCTCGTTAACGCTATATTTGGTGTTTGCAGCGAACCTGAGCACAAGATATTCCGTTCCACCGACGGAATCATCGAAGTCGGGGCGGGGTCGAACCCGCCCTTGGAAGAGACGGAATCGGGGGCGCCGAGCGCGCCGACCGACGGGTTGGGGATCGAAGGACATGCACATCGAACGTCGCTACACGACGGCGGGCAGCTCGCCCTATCAGGCGATCGAATTTCGCACGACCTCGAGCGAGATCCGCAACCCGGACGGCTCGATCGTCTTCAAGCTCGACGGCATCGAGGTGCCCTCGGCCTATTCCCAGGTCGCGGCCGACATCCTGGCCCAGAAGTACTTCCGCAAGGCCGGCGTCCCCGCCCGGCTGAAGCGGGTCGAGGAGGAGACCGTCCCGTCCTGGCTGTGGCGCTCCGTCCCCGACGAGGCCGCGCTGGCGAGCCTGCCCGAGGCCGAGCGCCTCGGCTCCGAGCACGACGCCCGTCAGGTCTTCGACCGTCTCGCCGGCACCTGGACCTACTGGGGCTGGAAGGGCGGCTACTTCGACGGCGAGGAGGACGCCCGCGCCTTCTTCGACGAGCTGCGCTACATGCTCGCCCGCCAGCTGGTCGCCCCCAACTCGCCGCAGTGGTTCAACACCGGCCTGCACTGGGCCTACGGCATCGACGGCCCCTCCCAGGGCCACTACTACGTCGATTGGGCCACCGGTGAGCTGACCCGCTCGACCAATTCCTACGAGCACCCCCAGCCCCACGCCTGCTTCATCCAGTCGGTCGAGGACGACCTCGTCAACGACGGCGGCATCATGGACCTGTGGGTGCGCGAGGCGCGCCTGTTCAAGTACGGCTCCGGCACCGGCACCAACTTCTCCCGCCTGCGCGGCGAGGGTGAGCGTCTGGCCGGCGGCGGCCGCTCGTCCGGCCTGATGAGCTTCCTCAAGATCGGCGATCGCGCCGCCGGCGCCATCAAGTCGGGCGGCACCACCCGCCGCGCCGCCAAGATGGTCGTGGTCGACGTCGATCACCCCGACATCGAGGCCTACGTGAACTGGAAGGTGAAGGAGGAGCAGAAGGTCGCCGCGCTGGTGGCCGGCTCCAAGGCCTGCGCCAAGCACCTCTCCGCCATCATGAAGGCCTGCGTGAACTGCGAGGCCTCCGGTGACGACTGCTACGACCCGCTGAAGAACCCGGCGCTCAAGCGCGAGATCCGCGCGGCGAAGAAGGCCTTCGTGCCGGAGAACTACGTCAAGCGCGTCATCCAGTTCGCCAAGCAGGGCTACACCGACATCGACTTCCCCATCCTCGACACCGATTGGGATTCGGAAGCCTATCTGACCGTCTCCGGCCAGAACTCCAACAACTCGGTCCGCGTCACCAACGACTTCCTGCGCGCCGTCGAGCGCGGGGCGAAGTGGGAGCTGACCCGCCGCACCGACGGCAAGGTCGCCAAGACCATCGACGCCCGCGCCCTGTGGGACGACATCGCCTACGCCGCCTGGGCCTCGGCCGATCCGGGCCTGCAGTTCCACACCACCATCAACGAGTGGCACACCTGCCCGACCTCCGGCGAGATCCGCGCGTCGAACCCGTGCTCGGAGTATCTCTTCCTCGACGAGACCGCCTGCAACCTCGCCTCGATCAACCTGCTGCCGTTCCGCAAGGACGACAACGGCTTCGACACGCCCGCCTTCGAGCACCTGTGCCGTCTGTGGACCATCGTGCTCGAGGTCTCGGTGATGATGGCCCAGTTCCCCTCGGCGACCATGGCCGACGGCTCCTGGCGCTTCCGCACCCTCGGCCTCGGCTTCGCCAACATCGGTGGCCTGCTGATGGCCTCCGGTCTCGGCTACGACAGCGCCGAGGGCCGCGCGCTGACCGGCGCCATCTCCGCCGTCATGGCCGGCACCGCCTACAAGACCTCGGCCGAAATGGCCCGCGAGGTCGGCCCCTTCCCCGGCTACGCCGAAAACGCTCGGCACATGCTGCGCGTCATCCGCAACCATCGCCGCGCCGCCCACGGCGTGAGCGAGGGTTACGAGGGCCTGACCATCCCGCCGCTGCCGCTCGACCACGCCTCCTGCCCCGATCGCGACGTCGTCGCCGCGGCGAAGCGCGTGTGGGACGAGGCCCTCGCCCTCGGTGAGAAGCACGGCTACCGCAACTCGCAGGTCGCCGTCGTCGCCCCCACCGGCACCATCGGCCTGGTGATGGACTGCGACACCACCGGCATCGAGCCCGACTTCGCGCTGGTGAAGTTCAAGAAGCTGGCCGGCGGCGGCTACTTCAAGATCATCAACCAGTCGGTCACCTCGGCGCTGCGCGTCCTCGGCTATCGCGAGAGCGAGATCGCCGAGATCGAGGCCTACGCCGTCGGTCACGGCACCCTGTCGCAGGCGCCGGGCATCAACCCGCAGACCCTGCGCGCCCGCGGCTTCACCGACGAGGCGATCGCCAAGGTGTCGTCCGGCCTGAAGTCGGCCTTCGACATCAAGTTCGCCTTCAACAAGTGGACGCTGGGCGAGCCCTTCTGCACCGACGTGCTCGGCTTCACCCCCGAGCAGCTCAACGACCCGTCGTTCGAGATGCTGTCGGCGCTCGGCTTCTCCAAGGCCGACATCGAGGCCGCCAACATCCACGTATGCGGTTCGATGACGGTCGAGGGCGCGCCGTTCCTCAAGCCCGAGCACCTGCCGGTGTTCGACTGCGCCACCCCCTGCGGCCGCCTCGGCAAGCGCTCGCTGTCGGTGGAGAGCCACATCCTGATGATGGCGGCGGCGCAGCCCTTCATGTCGGGCGGCATCTCCAAGACCATCAACATGCCCAACGAGGCGACCGTCGAGGACTGCAAGAACGCCTACATGATGTCCTGGCGTCTGGGTCTGAAGGCCAACGCCCTCTATCGCGACGGCTCCAAGCTGTCGCAGCCGCTGAACTCGCAGCTCCTCGCCGACGACGAGGACGACGCGGAGGAGGTGGCCGAGGCGCTGCGCGCGTCCGAGCCCGCCAACGCCCGCGCCACCGTGATGGCCGAGCGCATCGTCGAGCGGATCATCGAGCGCGCCGTGCGCTCGCGCGAGAAGCTGCCGAACCGCCGCAAGGGCTACACCCAGAAGGCCATCGTCGGCGGTCACAAGGTCTACCTGCGCACCGGCGAATACGACGACGGACGCATCGGCGAGATCTTCATCGACATGCACAAGGAGGGCGCCGCCTTCCGCTCGTTGATGAACAACTTCGCCATCGCCGTGTCGCTCGGCCTGCAGTACGGCGTGCCGCTCGAGGAATACGTCGACGCCTTCACCTTCACCCGCTTCGAGCCGGCGGGCATGGTCATGGGCAACGAGGCGATCAAGAACGCCACCTCGATCCTCGACTACGTCTTCCGTGAGCTGGCGGTCTCCTACCTCGGCCGCCACGACCTCGCCCACGTCAAGCCGGAGGACATCGGCGCGACGGCGATGGGCACCGGCGTCGACGAGGGCGCCAAGCCGTCCGGCCCGGAAGCCGCCGTCTCGCGCGGTCTGGTGCGCGGCAAGCTGCCGGAGCGTCTGAAGCTGGTCGAGAGCTCCGGCCCCCGTCCCGCCCCCACCGCCGCTCCGACCGGCACGGTCGCCGCCTCGACCACCGCCGTCACCGCCCTCAACGCGGTCTTCGGCGCCACCGCCCTCAAGCAGGGCGCGGTCGTGGACCAGAAGCCCGTGGTCGCCGGCGCGACCGAGGCCAAGCCTCAGACCGCCGCCGACCGTCGCGCCGAGGCCCGCATGAAGGGTTACGAGGGCGAGAGCTGCGGCGAATGCGGCAACTTCACCATGGTGCGCAACGGCACCTGCCTGAAGTGCGACACCTGCGGCTCGACCTCCGGCTGCTCGTGATCGCCGCGTACGGCACCGATCGAATACCGAACGCGCCCTCCGGGGCGCGTTCCGCGTTTCGGGTGGGGTCCCTCCCCTCGCGTCCTCCACGGGCTCGACTCGAGAACCTCTTGCGCGGAACGCGCGCTCTTCCTTCTCCCCTCGCGGGAGAAGGTGGCCCGAAGGGCCGGATGAGGGGGTGGAGCATAGACAACAAATTGATTCCATTATCGATTTCAAAACATAATACCCTCGCCCCCTCATCCGCCCTTCGGGCACCTTCTCCCACGGAGGGGAGAAGGTGGGAGCGAGCGGCGCGGTTCCCCGAACCACGCCCCTCCCCGAGGTCCGCGCCGGACGCCGTGCGGCGCGGCGTGCAGGAGACTTGCGCCGTAGCCCCGTCCGGTGTCCCATGGCGCGAACCCCGTCGCAGGCGCCCGCTCGGCCGCGCCTCGTCGCCCAGATCGAGAGGTGCCCCATGGCTCGCCCCGTCCGTCTCGTCTCGCTCGCGCTCGCGGGCCTCTTCGCGCTTGCCCCCGCCACCGCCTCGGCCGGCGACTTCGGCGGCCTGATCGGCGATCCCGGCTACCGCTTCGGCGGCTCCTATCGCGTGCCCTACTCGAGCGACGGCGCCGCCGACATCGGCCCGATCGTCTCGCTCGGTCTGGTCGGCCTGACCCTCGGCACCATTCTCGGCGGCACCCTCGCCCCCGCCCGCGCCGACGACGCCCACGCCGCCCGCTGCAGCGCCCGCTACCGCTCGTACGACCCCGCGACCGACACCTGGACCGGCCGCGACGGTCGCGCCCGCCCCTGCCGGCTCTGATCGACCGCCCCCCAGAGCGCCCCGCCCGCCCCGCGCGTCGCCTTTGAAATATCTGATTTTAAATCGTTTTTTGTCTTTCTTCCGCCGCACTGCGGGTATGGAATGCCCTCAGCGCCCGGAGCGGCTCGAGCCGTCGGGCGCGCGCGGGGTGTCGAGCGACATCGCCCGACGTGCGGACCCCGCAGAGGAAGGAGAGACTTCCATGCGTACCGCGACGAAGTTGGCCGCCGCTCTGATGGCCGCCCTGTTCGCCCTCGAACCCGTCGCCCTCTCCGCTCAGCCGATCTTCCCGCCCGGCGGACGTCCTCATCGCGTCGGCCCCGGCGGTCCCGGCCCCGGTCCGGGTCCCGGATGGGGCGGACCCGTGCGTCATCGCCCGCCGATCCATCACCACGGCGGCGGCGGATACGATCCCGGCGCCGCCGTGGCCGCCGGTGTCATCGGCCTCGCCGCCGGTGCGATCATCGCCGGAGCGGCCGCCGACGGCGCCCGTGGCGATCGCCACGTTCAGCGCTGCCTGAACCGCTATCGCTCCTACGATCCCTCGACCGACACCTACATCGGCAACGACGGCCGCGCCCGCCGCTGCCGCCTCTGAACAGTGCTCACCCGCGCGCCCGCCGTTCGGGTGACGAGGGATCGACGATCGCCCCGCCCCGGCGCCCCACGGACGCCGGGCGGAGTCGTCGCGACCGCCGCGCGAATCGTCCGGCACGTCGCGCCGGGCGGAAGGGTCGCCTCCGCGCGGCGTGCGCTCGCACGCGTCGCGGAGACGGCGGCTGCCGCCCGAATGCGCCGCCCACCGGCTCCATTTGCTCGAATCCACCCGGTTTCGCGCCGAAACATCGCGTGTGGTTAGCGATTTATTGACGCCCCCGGCTTCAAATCGGTTGAACGTGACCGTGCCGGAGCGAATCATGGCCATATCCCTGCGCAATCTCGCCATCGCCGCCGTCCTCATCCTCGCGGTCGCGAACATCGCGACGATGTCGCTGGTTCTTCTGCAGCGGCAGGGCGGTCTGGCCGACATCGCCCGCGTCGCCGAACGCGCCGACACGGTCAAGGACCGCATCGTGCCGCTCGGCAATCGCATCAAGGAGGTGCAGCTCGACGTCGTCCAGGTCCAGCAGTTCCTCCAGGACGTCTCCGCCACCCGCGCCAAGGACGGGCTCGACGGCGGTTGGAAGGAGGCGGAGGCCTTCGCCGCCAAGTTCGAGACCGACGTCGCCGAGGCCGTCCGCCTCGCCGACGCCCTCGGCCGCGCCGACATGCGCGCCGCCCTGGAGGACACCCGCAGGGCCTTCGCTCCGTTCTATGCGATCGGCCGCGAGATGGCCCAGGCCTACGTCGCCTCCGGTCCCGCCGGCGGCAATCCGATGATGCCCGACTTCGACGAGCGCTCCGAGGCGATGGGCGAACGCCTCGAGCAGATCCTGGCGATCCGCGATCGGATGGTCGCCGAGGCCACCTCCGCCGTGCGCACCGATCTCGACGGTCTCGCCGCCGGCGCCTCGCGCTCGGCCTGGGTCACCGGCGTCGCCGCCGCCCTCGCCACCCTGGTTCTCGTCGCCGGCACAATCGGCTTCCTCGGCTTCGTCGTCCGCCCGATCACCACCTTGACCGCCACCATGGAGGGCCTCGCCTCCGGCCGCTCCGGCCTCGCCGTGCCCTTCACCGCCGGTCGCACCGAGATCGGCCGCATGGCCCGCGCCACCGACGTCTTCCGCGAAGCGATGGAGAGCCGCGAGGCTCTGCGCATCGAAGCGATGAAGTCCGAGCAACGCCTCGAGCAGGAGCGCCGCCGCGAGCGCAACGCCATGGCCGACGCCTTCGCCGCCTCGGTCGCCGACGTGGTCGAGACCGTCGGCCGCGTCGCCCAGACCATCTCCGGCGACGCCCGCCGCGTCGACGGCAACGCCCGCGCCACCTCCGACGAATCCGCCCGCGTCACCGCCGCCGCCGTCGAGGCCAACGCCTCGGTCGCCACCATCGCCGACGCCACCGAGGAACTGTCCCAGGCGATCGGCGAGGTCGGCAAGCAGATGCACCACGCCGAGGCCGTCTCCAACGTCGCCGCCGAACAGGCCGAGCGCACCAACACCATCGTCCGCGACCTCGCCGACGCCACCGGCCGCATCGGCGAGATCGTCGACCTGATCAACGCCATCGCCTCCCAGACCAACCTGCTCGCCCTCAACGCCACCATCGAGGCGGCCCGCGCCGGCGAGATGGGGCGCGGCTTCGCCGTCGTCGCCCAGGAGGTCAAGCTGCTCGCCGCCCAGACCTCGAAGGCGACCGAGGAGATCGCCGCCCAGATCGGCACGGTCCAGTCGATAACCGGCCAGGCGGTCGAGGCCATCGGCGGCATCACCCGCACCATCGGCGAGATCGGCGAGATCTCCCGCACCATCATGGCCGCGGTCGACGAACAGGCCGTCTCCACCCGCGAGATCGCCCGCTCGATCGACGGCGCCGTCCACGGCACCCGCGCGGTCGAGGCCCACATCGCCTCGGTCGACCGCTCGTCGCAGTCGACCACCTCCGCCGCCGGCACCATGGTCGCCGCCGCCGGCGATCTCGGCTCGGTCGCCGACCGTCTGCGACGCGAGGTCGGCGCCTTCGTCGAGCGCCTGCGCGCCTGACACCTCGAATTTCACTTGCCGCGACGGTCGCGCCGACGCTCTCGGCGCGGCCGTCGCGTCTTCGTCTCCGCGCCGCCCCCGGCGACCGAGAAGTCGTTGACCGCACGTGCGAATGAGCTATGGTCGGCCGCCTTCCCGCGTTGCCGAGGCTCCGTCGATCGCTCCTCGTCCCGCGAGGTCGGCGACCCCGACGTGCCCCGCGACCACAAGCCCCGCCCGCTGCCGTAATTCCGGCCATGTTTCGGCCGACGGATCTCGCACATGGATCGTCGCGAACTTCTCTCCTCGTCCCTCGCCTTCGCCGCCGCGTATGCCTTCGCGGGAAGCGCGACCGCGTTCGCCACCGAGCAACCGGCCGAGGCCGTCCCCTTCACCTTCGCGTGGCTGAAGGACGAGGCTCGGCGCATCGCCTCCGCGCCCCACGTCGATCCGGGCACCACCGTGCCGCGCCGCTTCACCGACCTGACCTTCGAGCAGCATCGCGAGATCCGTTGGAAGCGCGACCGCCGCATCTGGCGCGATCAGCATCGCGGCTTCGTGGTGGAGCCGCTCGCCGCCGGTTCGGTCTACCGTCAGGCCGTGTCGCTGTGGCTGGTCGAGGACGGCGCCGCCCGGCCGATCGCCTACGATCGCGACCTCTACGACTGGGGTCAGATCACCCCGACCGAGGACGGACACACCCTGCCCTTCTCCGGCGTCAAGCTGCGCGGCACCACCGATGCCGACCGCTCGCCCGAATTCGCCGTGTTCCAGGGCGCCAGCTACTTCAAGGCGCTGGCCCGCGACATGCGCTACGGCCTGACCGCCCGTGGCCTCGCCCTCGACACCGCCTCGCCCGACGGCGAGGAGTTCCCCCCCTTCACCCGCTTCTACGTCGAGCGGCCGGAGGAGAACGCGCAGACCATCCGCATCTACGCCCTGCTCGAGAGCCGCTCGGTCGCCGGCGCCTATCGCTTCACCCTGCGCCCCGGCGGCGAGACCATCATCGACGTCGAACTGTCGCTGTTCCCGCGCGTCGACCTCGCCCACGTCGGCCTCGGCGCGCTCAATTCGATGTATCTCTACGGCTCGATCGGCCGCACCCGCGACGATTTGCGCCCGGCGGTGCACCTGTCCGACGGTCTGGCGATCCGGACCGGCGCCGGCGAACGCCTGTGGCGCCCGCTCACCAATCCGCGCACTCTGCAGATCTCCGCCTTCGGCGACGAGAACCCGATCGGCTTCGGCCTCGTCCAACGCGACCGCGACTTCGCCGCCTATCAGGACATCGAGAACCGCTGGGATCTGCGCCCCTCGGCCTGGGTCGAGCCGGTCGGCGACTGGGGCAAGGGCTCGGTCGTCCTGGTCGAGATCCCCTCCGACGCCGAGATCCACGAGAACATCGTCGCCTACTGGCGCCCGCACGCCAAGCTGCCGGCTGGTCAGGAGTTCTCCGCCGCCTACCGGCTGCACTGGACCGCCACGCCCTTCGCCCCGACCGATCTCGGACGCGTCGCCGGCTCGCGCGAGGGGCAGGGCGCCGATTCCGGCCACCGCCGCTTCGCCGTCGACTTCGTCGGCCCGATGCCGACGGTCGGCGAGATCCGCCTCGCCGCCTCGACCTCGGCCGGTCGTCTGATCGCTCCGGTCATCGCGCCCAACCCGGCCACCGGCGGCTACCGCGTGACCTTCGACCTCGACCCCGGCAGCGCCTCCCTGTGCGAGCTGCGGGTCCAGCTGACCGACGCCACCCATCCGGTCAGCGAGACCTGGCTCTACCGGTGGGTCGCCTCCTGATCCCTCCCCGTTCCCGTTGCTGGAAGACCGAAGCTTGACCATGGCCGTTTCCTCCGCGATCGACGTCGATCACCTGCCCCCGGTTCCGCCCGAGAGCCCGCTCGACATGCCGGTGCAACGGCTCGAGCGCTGGGACGGCCCGCGTCCGACCGAGGTCGACCGCCCGACCGGCGTCGCCACCCGCCTCGTCCGGCTGTTCGTGTTCGGCCTCGGCGGCGCGATCTCCTGGTACGGCGTGCGCGAAATGGTCGGCGTGGTCTCGGCCGGCGGCATCGTCGGCCTCGAATGGCCGCTGATCGTCTTCTTCGCCCTCACCTTCTCGTGGATCGCCCTGTCGGCCGCCTCCGGCATCGCCGGCTTCGTCGCCGGCTTCTTCGAGCGCCGCCCGACCGATCTCGATCGCCCGCTCGGCGCCATGACCGCCCTGGTCATGCCCGTCTACAACGAGAGCCCGGCCCGCACCATCGGCGCCCTCGAGGCCATGGCCGAGGAGATCATCGCGCTGGGCGAAGGCGCGCATTTCGAGGTCTTCGTCTGCTCCGACACCACCGACCAGACCGTCTGGGTCGAGGAGGAACTGGCGATCGATCGCCTGCGCCGCCGCCTCGGCGACCGCATGGCCGTGTGGTATCGCCGTCGCCACAAGAACACCGCCCGCAAGGCCGGCAACATCCAGGACTTCGTCACCCGCTGGGGCGGTCGCTACGACCACATGCTGGTGCTCGACGCCGACAGTCTGATGATGGGCTCGACCCTCGTCACCATGGCTCGGCTGATGGAGGACGACCCCGAGGCCGGGATCATTCAGACCCTGCCGGTGATCGTCAACCGCAACACCCTGTTCGCCCGCCTCCAACAGTTCGCCGGCCGCATCTACGGCCCGGTCATCGCCCGTGGCCTCGCCGTCTGGCACGGCCGCGACGGCAACTACTGGGGCCACAACGCCATCATCCGCACCAGGGCCTTCGCCCAGGCCTGCGGCCTGCCCGACCTGCGCGGTCGCAAGCCCTTCGGCGGCCACATCATGTCCCACGACTTCGTCGAGGCGGCGTTGATCCGCCGTGGCGGCTGGGGCGTCTACATGGTGCCGTGGCTCGGCGGCTCCTACGAGGAGAGCCCGCCGTCGCTGCTCGACGTCGCCATGCGCGACCGTCGCTGGGCCCAGGGCAATCTCCAGCACATGGCGCTGGTCTCGACCCGCGGTCTGGTGTGGCCCTCGCGCGTCCACTTCACCACCGGCATCATGAGCTACCTCGCCTCGCCGATCTGGCTGATGCTGCTCCTGGTCGGCCTGGCGCTGGCCTTGCAGGCCAAGTTCATTCGCCCCGAGTACTTCTCCAAGGAGTTCTCGCTCTATCCGGCCTGGCCCCGCTTCGACAGCGAGCGCGCGCTCGATCTGTTCATCGTCACCATGGGCGTGCTGCTGCTGCCCAAGGTGCTCGGCGTGATCGAGTCGATCTTCCGCTCCGACGTCCGCCGCAGGTCCGGCGGCACGATCTCGATCCTGATCGGCATGCTGCTCGAGACCCTGGTCTCGGCGCTGGTCGCCCCGGTGATGATGCTGCTGCAGTCGCGCCACGTCGCCGAGATCCTGCTCGGCCGCGACAGTGGCTGGAAGACCCAGCGCCGCGACGACGGCGGCATCCCCCTCGCCGAGGTCATCCGCCATCACTGGCAGCACGCCTTCATCGGCGTGGTCATGACGCTGGCCGCCTACGTGATCTCGCCGGCCATTCTCGCCTGGATGGCCCCGACCCTGATCGGCCTGATGCTCGCCGTGCCGTTGTCCTGGACCTCCGGTTCCCTCGCCACCGGTCTGGCGCTCAAGAAGGTGCGTCTCCTCCTCATCCCCGAGGAGACCGACCCGCCGCCGATCATCGCCGCCGCCCACGCCGCCCAGACCCTGGCCGAGGCCGAGCTTCCCGGCGTCGAAGACGGGCTCACCTGGGTGGTCGAGGACGCCCACGCCCGCGCCGTCCACGCCCGCATGCACCTGCCGGTGCCGCTGCGCGCCCGCGGCAAGCCCGAGTTCGAGCCGGTCATGGCCGCCGCCAAGATCGCCGAGGCCACCAATTTCGGCGAGGTTCTCGCCTGGCTCGGCCCGAAGGAGCGCATGGCCGTGCTGTGCGAACCGCACCTGATCAAGTCGATCGACCACCTGATCGTCGAGCCCGAACCGGCGCCCGATCTGGTGGCGATCGAGGAACGACGCGTCGAGCCCTACCCGTCGGAGGTGCCGTCCAACGCCCACGAGGCGGCCCATCCCGAACTCGCCGCCGCCGAGGCCGACGCGATCGAACGCGCCAACGACGGCCTCGCCGCGCCCACCGCCTGACGGCCGCGCCGGACCCGGATCGACACGACCCGAGCGCGGCCTCGCCTCCGCGCTCTCCCCGGCTTGCGCGCCCCGTCTCCCGATCCCATGATCGCGCCCACGTCCCGCGCCACCCGAACCCGGAGTGTCCCATGCGCACGACCCTCGCTCTCGGCCTCCTCGCCGTCGCCCTCGCCGCCGCCCCCGCGTCGACGCTGGCCGCCCCGCCCCCGGCCGGACCGAAGTTCAAGCTGACCGTCACCCTCTCCCCCGCGGCCCTGGCCAAGCTCACCGCCAAGAAGGAGGCCGTGACCATCTCGGCCATGTACGGCGGCGAGCCCAACAAGGCCGGCGAGAGCCGGGCGATCGAAGGTGAGATCAACCTCGGCAACGACGACCTCACCAGGGTCGCCGACGGCGCGAAGGTCGAGTTCGACTTCACCGGCAAGGGCTTCAAGGCGGCCGAGATGAAGTACGTGAAGACCGGCACCGCCCGCATCCTCATCAACGGCTACTCCGCCCGCCGCGCCTTCGACGACAACATCCTCGATTGCGCCATATGGGACGGCACCCTCGCCGAGGCCGCCGCCGCCTCGCCGATCCCCATCGCCTGCAAACTGATCGAAGAGTGATGCCGGACCGAGGAAGTCCCACCCTGTGACGGAGGCGCGGAGGCCCTTCATCCTGGGGAGCGAGCCTCGAAGGGCGAAAGGGTCCTATGGCACCGCCATCGCCGCGTTTTCGGCCCGGCGCTTCGTGGCCCGAGGGACGCCATGCGCCCTCCTCTCCCCGAGACGAATCTCCATCGAACAGGAAAGGGCGTCACCGGATCGCGTCACAGGGCCGTAATGTCGCCCATCGCCCAGCCGGCGATGGTCTCGGCCTTCCATTCGGAGAAGCGCCCGGCCTCGATCGCCGCGCGCGCCTCCGCCGTCACCGTCTGGTAGTAGGCCAGATTGATCCGCGTCAGCAGCATCGCCCCCAGCGCCTCGCCGGTGCGGGTGAGGTGATGCAGATAGGCCCGCGACCAATCGCGCGCCGCCGGCTCGGTCGAGGTCTCGTCGATCGGCCGCGCATCGTCGGCATGGCGCGCGTTCTTCAGATTGACCCGGCCGCGCCGCGTGAACACCTGCCCGTGACGGCCCGCACGGGTCGGCATCACGCAGTCGAACATGTCGATGCCCCGCCCGATCGCCTCGACGATGTCGTGCGGCGTGCCCACTCCCATCAGATAGCGCGGCTTGTCGGTCGGCAGCGACGGCACCGTCGCCTCGATCACCCGCAGCATCACCTCCTGCGGCTCGCCGACCGCGAGCCCGCCGAGCGCGTAGCCGTGGAAGCCGATGTCGACCAGCCCCTTCGCCGAACGCAGCCGCAGCTCCTCGTCGTCGCCGCCCTGGACGATGCCGAAGATGCCGTGGCCGCGTTTGCCGAAGAAAGCCGCCTTCGACCGCTCCGCCCAGCGCAGGCTGAGCTCCATCGCCCGTTCCATATCCGCCCGCGTCGACGGCAGCGCCACGCATTCGTCGAGCTGCATCTGGATGTTCGACCCGAGCAACCCCTGGATCTCGATCGAGCGCTCCGGCGTCAGCTCGTGGCGCGAGCCGTCGATGTGGCTCTGAAAGGTGACGCCCTTCTCGGTGATCTTGCGCAACTGCGCCAGCGACATCACCTGAAACCCGCCCGAATCCGTCAGGATCGGATGCGGCCAGTTCATGAACCGGTGCAGCCCCCCGAGCCGCGCAACCCGCTCCGCCCCCGGCCGCAGCATCAGATGATAGGTGTTGCCGAGGATCACGTCGGCGCCGAGATCGCGTACTTGTGCAGGATACATGCACTTCACGGTCGCCTGCGTGCCGACCGGCATGAACGCGGGCGTGCGGATCTCCCCGTGCGCGGTGACGACCGTGCCGCGCCGCGCCGCGCCGTCGGTGGCGTGGAGGCGGAAGCCGAAGTCGGGGGTGTCGGTCTCGGTCATGAACGCTCCGGGAAGAGCAGCGACGCATCGCCGTAGGAATAGAACCGGTAGCCGGTCTCGATCGCGTGGGCATAGGCCCGCTTCATCCGGTCGAGCCCGGCGAAGGCCGACACCAGCATGAACAGCGTCGAGCGCGGCAGATGGAAGTTGGTCATCAGCGCATCGATCGAGCGCACCCGCCGCCCCGGCGTGATGAAGATGTTGGTGGCGCCGGAGAACGCCCGCACCCGCCCGCTCTCGTCGCACGCGCTCTCGAGGATGCGCAGCGAGGTGGTGCCGACCGCCACGATCCGCCCGCCCCGCGCCCGCGCCGCCGCCAGCGTCTCCGCCGTCTCGGCGTTCACGGTGCCGGTCTCGTAATGCATGCGGTGTGCATCCGTATCGTCGACCTTCACCGGCAGGAACGTCCCCGCCCCGACGTGCAGCGTCACGAAGGCGCGCTCCACCCCGGCCGCCTCCAGTCGCGCGAGCAGGTCCTGCGTGAAGTGCAGCCCCGCCGTCGGCGCCGCCACCGCCCCGTCCTCGCGCGCGAAGATGGTCTGATAGTCGTGCGCGTCCTGCGCGTCGACCGCCCGCTTCGCCCCGATGTAGGGCGGCAGCGGCATCCGCCCGACCGCCTGGATCGCCGCGTCGAGATCGGGCCCGGAGAAATCGAAGGCGAGGTCGACCACTCCGTCCTCGTCCTTGGCGGTGACGGTTGCCCACACCTCGCCGAGCAGGCACACGCGCGCGCCCTCGCCGAACCGCACCCGATCGCCCACTTTCAGCCGCTTGCCCGGCCGCGCGAACGCCCGCCAGCGCGCGCCGTCGACCCGCTCGATCAGATTGAAGGCGATCGTCGTCGTCGCCTCGCCGCGCACGCGCGTGCCCGTGAGTTCGGCCGGAATGACCCGCGTGTCGTTGAACACCAGCACGTCGCCCGCCCGCAGCCACCCCGGCAGGTCGCCGACGGTGGCGTCGGTGAATTCGGGTGCGCCCTCGGGCGCGACCACGAGCATCCGCGCCGCCTCGCGAGGAGACGCGGGACGCAGGGCGATCCGTTCGGGCGGCAGTTCGAAATCGAAGAGGTCGACGCGCATGAGCCGGGTTCTATCCGAAACCGACCGCCGAAGGCCAGCCTCTCAGCCGATTTCCGGATGGCTCGCCAACCATTCCTTCAACGCGGCGTCGATCCGCGTCTGCCAGCCCTTGCCGGTGGCGCGAAACCGCTCGACCACCTCCGGCGACAGCCGAATGTTGATCGCCCGCTTCGGGTTCTCCACCTTCGGCCGCCCCCGCCGGATCAACGTCTCCCCGACGTAGAGATCGGCCCGCTCGAACATCTCCTCCGTCCACTCCGGCGCATCATCCGGGTCGACCCATTCGGCGGAAGACGTCTTCGAGACGCGCGCGTTCGCGGTCATTGGCATACCTCATCGAGATGATGCGACGCCCCTCGTCGCGTGGTGTCCACGAGCGAGATCATCCGCTCTCGAAGAAAGCCGAAGGTCAGCATGCGCGGTTCGCCGTAGTCGAACCGCTCGTCGGGAATGTCGAAGTGCATCCCCTCGAACACCGCCCCCGCGTCGGTGAAATCGAGCCCGCGCTCGGCGAGCGTGCGCTCCCGCTTGGCCGGATCTCACGTGAGCCTCACCGCCGATCCCGCCGATCCCGCCGATCTCGATATTTTGTCACCACGAAAAATCGAGACGCTCGACGATGATGCACCCGCCACCATGCGAGACACAACCCATGAGGGAACGCCTGCACGAAGAGAAACGGCCGGAGCATCGCCCCGGCCGTTCCTGGAAAATCGATCGATCGCGCCGGATCAGGCGGCGATGTCGGCCATCACCTTGACCGAGAGCATCTTGTCCGGGTTCTGCACCGGCTCGCCGCGCTTGATCTTGTCGACGTTCTCCATGCCTTCGACCACCTTGCCCCACACCGTGTACTGACGGTCGAGGAAGCGGGCGTCGTCGAAGCAGATGAAGAACTGCGAGTTGGCCGAGTTCGGGTTCTGGGCGCGCGCCATCGAGGCGGTGCCGCGCACGTGCGGCTCACTGTTGAACTCCGCCTTGAGGTCCGGGTACTTCGAACCGCCGGTGCCGCGACCCTGCGGGCAGCCGGTCTGGGCCATGAAGCCCTCGATCACGCGGTGGAACACGATGCCGTCGTAGAAGCCTTCACGCGCCAGCTTCTTGATGTGGGCGACGTGGCCGGGGGCCAGATCCGGGCGCATGGCGATGACGACCTTGCCCTGGGTGGTTTCGATGACGAGGGTGTTTTCCGGGTCGAGAGCGGTCATGTGAGGCTCGGTCCTTGGTTCGTGGTCCGTCGAACGCCGGGTCGATCCGGCGCGTCTTCAGTGGTTTCGCTTATCGACCGAAACGCGGTCGAGGGCAACTCGCATTCGCTCACGCAGGGCAATCGCTCGAAGCCGGACGGCCCGTGGTGCACGGAGCACAGCCACGAGCCGCGGTATCCCTTCTCCCCTCGTGGGAGAAGGTGGCGCGGACCGCGCCGGATGAGGGGGCTGGACCTCTCGGATCGAGACGTGATCCGACGAAATGCTCTTGCCGCTGCGCGGCGCCCCCTCATCCGGCCCTG
>JBEOKB010000128.1:0-8037 GCA_040275425.1 Siculibacillus sp.
GCCCGCGCCCACCTGGAACGTCGAGAGGTTGCGCAGGTCTTGCGGCAGGTTGGTCCGCGAGGGGTCGACCGGGAGCGCGCCCGAGAGCTCGACCTGGCGATGTGCCAGGTCCGGCGCGAACACCCACACTTCCCGCTCGGGCCAGGGGGCGCGATGCGCCTCCCGGGCGAGCGCCGGGGGCGGCGGGGAATGGACCTCGCGCACCTCGATGGTGTGCTCGCCGGCCCGGAGCTGGACACGCAGCCCTCCGCCCTCGCCGCCGCGGAGCGCCAGGGCGCCAGCCTTCACCTCGAGCAGGGTGCCACCCGGGAGGGTGGGGCGGCCCAGATCGACCTCGCGCGGCTTGCCCGCCGCCTCGCCCGTCGCCGGCGGCGCGACCGGCGCCACCGGCCCCTCGGCCGAGACGGGCGACGCGAGCCCGACGATCAGGGCCGCCACTACCGGAACGAGGATCGTCGCGCGCATGTCCGCCTCCTCAACGCCGCCGCTGGATGCTCTCCTCGACCAGATCCGCGAGCCGGGCGACCGCGTCCGGCCGTCCCGCCGCCCGCGCCGCCTCCGCCGCCTCGACCAACTGGTCGGGATCGGTCATCGCCTTGGTCAGCTCCTCGGCCAACCGCTGCGGCGTCAGTTCCGCCTGCCGGATGGTCCACGCTCCGCCTGCCGCCTCCAGCACGGCGGCGTTGGCGGCCTGATCCTGATCAAGCGAGCCCGGCAGCGGCACCAGGATCGACGGACGCCCGATCACCGCCAGTTCGCCGACGCTCGACGCCCCCGACCGGCACACCACCAGATGGGCGGCGGCGATGCGTGCCGGCAGATCGATGAAGAACGGCGCCACCTCCGCCTCGACCCCGAGCGCGGTGTAGGTCGCCGAGACCGCCCCGGCGTCCTCCGGCCGCGCCTGCTGCACGATCTTCAACCGCGCGCGCAGCTCCGGCGCCAGCGCCTCGATCGCCGGGGGCACGCATTCGGAGAAGAACCGCGCGCCCTGACTGCCGCCGAACACCAGGAGCTTGAACCGCCCGTCGAGCGTCGGCGCCTCGTAGGGCACCCGCGCCGCCGAGATCACCATGTCGCGCACCGGATTGCCGGTGTGCGCGGACTTCGCCCGCTCCTCCTCGCCCATCAGCCCCGTCGCCGGGAACGACAGCGCGATGCGCGTGACGCGCGCCGCCAGCGCCCGATTGGCCCGCCCCATCACCGCGTTCTGCTCGTGCAGAATGGTCGGCACCCCACGCAGCTGCGCCGCCAGCAGCGGCGGAAAGGTCGGATAGCCGCCGAAGCCGACCACGACCTTCGGCCGGATCCGCCCGATCAGCCGCCACGCCTGCACAGTGCCGACCACGAGCGCCGCCGCCGTCTTCAGAAGCGAGATCGGATCGCGCCCCCGGAACGTCGCCGAGGTGACGATGTTGATCGCCCGCGCCGGGAACGCCCGGCCGTACTTGTCGGCGCGCTCGTCGGTCGCCAGCTCCACGGTGTGGCCGCGCCGCGCCAGCTCGGCGGCGAGCGCCTCGGCCGGGAACAGATGTCCGCCGGTGCCCCCGGCGGCGAGAAGGATCGTCTCACCCATGATCGTGTTCTTCGCTCGCGTGAGAGGTCAGGCGGCGTGCGCGGCGCCGCCGTCGACGGGATCGCTGGTCATCGACGGGGCGAAGCGCATCGCCTGCGGTCGCCGTCGCGTCAGCGCCAACAGCGCCCCCATCTCGAAGGCGATCGCCAACAGCGACGACCCACCGTAGGAGATGAACGGCAGCGTCATGCCCTTGGCCGGCATCAGCTGGAGATTGACCGCGATGTTGATCGCCGACTGCACGCCGATCAGCATCACCAGTCCGACGATGGCGTAGCGGATGAAGGAGTCCTCCTCCCGCGCCGCATGGGCGAGCCCGCGGAACACGATCCACGCGAACACGCCGACGATCAGGCCGCACACGATCAGCCCGAACTCCTCGCCCACCACCGCGAACACGTAGTCGGTGTGGCTGTCCGGCAGGAGCCGCTTGACCGTGCCCTCGCCCGGCCCCTTGCCGAACCAACCGCCGTTGAGGAAGCTGTCGTGCGCCTGCTGCGCCTGATAGCCGTCGGCGGTCATCTGCCCCGGCTTCTTGACCCCGCCACCCTGCTTCTCCAGGAAGCGGTTGATGCGCCCGTGGACGTGCGGGACGAACGTGTAGGCCGCCCACACCCCGCCGACCCCGAGCCCGCCGAGCCCCAGGATCCACCAGATCGACATGCCGGCGACGAAGAACACCACGCCCCAGGCCGCGCTGACCAGGATGGTCTGACCGATGTCCGGCTGCAGCACCAGGAGCAGCGCCACCAGACCGAACAGTCCCACCGCCAGGATGTTGCCCGGCATCTCCGGTCGCGTCTCGCGCGAGGCGAACAGCCACGCCGTGACCAGGATGAAGGCCGGTTTCACGAATTCCGACGGTTGCACCGAGAAGCCGAGCACGTTGATCCAGCGTCGCGCGCCCTTGACCTCCTGGCCGAGGAACAGCACCGCCACCAGGAGCACCAGCGAGCCGATGAACACCAGCAGCGCCGCGCGCCGGATGTCGCGGGCCGACAGGAACGAGATGCCGAACAGGATCGGCAGCGCCAGCACGAAGAACACCGCGTGGCGCTTGACGAAATAGAAGCTGTCGGAGGCGCCGATGCGCTCCGCCACCGCCGGCGACGCCGCGAACGACAGCACCAGCCCGCCCACCAGCAGCGCCAGCGCCGCCGCGATCAGGGTCCGATCGATGGTCCACCACCAGGATGCGAAGATCGATCGATCGGTCCTGTTCATGGAGCCCGCCCTCCCGGAGCCTCGAGGCCCGGGATCGCCCGGACCAGATCGCGGAAGTGATCGCCGCGCACCTCGAAGTTCTTGAACTGGTCGTAGGAGGCGCACGCCGGCGACAGGAGCACCACCGGCTCCGCCGCCCCGTCCGCCGCCGCCGCGAGGCTCGCCGCCGCGAGCGCCTCCGCGATCGTCCCAGACCGCTCGTAGGGCACCTTCCCCTCGAGCGTCGCCGCGAACTCCTCGCTCGACGCGCCGATCAGATAGGCCCGCGCGATCCCGGGGAAGAACGCCTCGAGCGAGGTGATCCCGCCCGACTTGGCCTTACCGCCGACGATCCAGTGGATGCGCTCGAAGCTCGCCAGCGCCTGGGCGGTGGAATCGGCGTTGGTCGCCTTGCTGTCGTTGACGTAGAGCACCCGCCCGAGCCGGCCGACCTGCTCCATGCGATGGGCGAGTCCGGGGAACGTCGCCGTCCCCGCCGCGATCTCCTCCGCCGTGAGCCCCAGCGCCAGACAGGCGGCGGTGGCCGCGCAGGCGTTCTGGGCGTTGTGGCGCCCGCGCAGCGAGCCGATCCCGGCGAGATCGACGATCTCCCGCCGCACCCCGCCCTTCGTCTCCACCACGACCGAGCCGTCGGCCCATACGCCCTCGTCGAGCGCCCGCGCCGCCGAGATCCGCACCACCGGATGGCCCTCGCCCTCGATCAGATCGGCGATTCGCCCCGACATCTCGTCGTCGACGCCGACCACCGCGATGCCCGCCGCCTCGACCATCCGCTCCTTGATCGCCGCATAGGCCTCCATCGAGCCGTGACGGTCGATGTGGTCCTCGGACAGATTGGTCAGAATGCCGACGGTGGCGTCGACGCTCGGCGCCAGATCGATCTGGAACGACGAGCATTCGACCACGTAGGTCTTCTCCGGCGAGAACTCGTCGAGGCTGAGCACGGCGCGTCCGATGTTGCCGCCCATCTGGCTGTCGCGGCCCGCCGAACGCAGGACGTGATCGATCAGCGCCGTGGTGGTCGACTTGCCGTTGGTGCCGGTGATCGCCACGAACGGCGCCTGCGGACAGCGGTCGCGCCGCTCGCGCGCGAACAACTCGACGTCGCCGATGATCGGCACGTGCGCCGCCTTGGCCGCCTCGGCGGTCCAGTGCGGCTTCGGATGGGTCAGCGGCACGCCCGGCGACAGGATCAGCGCCGCGATCATCCGCCAGTCGATCGTCTCGAGCGAGCCGACCCGGATGCCCTCCGCCGCGGCCTTCTCGCGCGCGGCGGCGTTGTCGTCCCACGCGATCACTTCCGCGCCGCTCTCCGCGATCGCCTTGGCCGTGACCAGCCCCGACCCGCCGAGCCCGAACAGCGCCACCGTGCGGCGGCCGAATTCCTCCACCCTGATCATCGCCTCACCTCAGCTTCAGCGTCGACAGGCCGATCAGCGCCAGCACCACCGAGATGATCCAGAACCGGATCACCACCTGCGGCTCCTTCCACCCGAGCTGCTCGAAGTGGTGATGGATCGGCGCCATGCGGAACACCCGTTTGCCGGTGAGCTTGAAGCTCGCCACCTGGATGATCACCGAGGCCGCCTCCAGCACGAACAGCCCGCCGACGATCGCCAGCACGATCTCGTGCTTGGTGGCGACCGCCACCGAGCCGAGCAGACCGCCGAGCGCCAGCGACCCCGTGTCGCCCATGAAGATCGCCGCCGGAGGCGCGTTGAACCACAGGAAGCCGAGCCCGGCCCCCACCACCGCTCCCAGCACCACCGCGAGCTCGCCCGCGCCCGCGACGTGGTTGATGCCGAGATAGGCCGAATAGTCGACGCGGCCGGACAGATAGGCGATCGCCGCGAAGGTCGAGGCCGCGATCATCACCGGCACGATGGCCAGCCCGTCGAGACCGTCGGTCAGATTGACCGAATTGCCCGCGCCCACCACCACGACCGCGCCGAACACGACGAAGAACCAGCCGAGGTCGAGGAACAGATCCTTGAAGAACGGGAAGGAGATCGCGGTCGCGTGCGGGTTCTTGCTCGCCCACACCATCACCAGCGTCGCCGCCCCCGCGATGATGAACTCGAGCGCCAGCCGCTGCTTGCCCGAGAAGCCCTTGTGGCTCTGCTTGGTGACCTTGAGATAGTCGTCCCAGAATCCGATCGCCCCGAAGCCGAGCGTCACCGCCATCACCGCGATCACGTTGACGTTGGAGAGGTTCGCCCACAGGAGCGTCGACACCAGGAGACCCGACAGGATCATCAGCCCGCCCATCGTCGGCGTGCCCTTCTTGGTCAGGAGATGCGACGCCGGGCCGTCCTCGCGGATCGGCTGGCCCTTGCCCTGCTTGACCTTCAGCGTGGCGATGATCGACGGGCCGAAGAAGAACACGAACATCAACGCCGTCAGGATCGCCCCGCCCGTGCGGAACGACTGGTAGCGGAACAGATTGAAGAGGATGAACCGGTCGGAGAGTTCTCCGAGAATGTAGAGCATCGGGCGGCCTTCCTGTTCAGATCTTCGCGTCGGCGGTCGGGACCGCCGTTCGTGTCTTCAGCGTCTCGACGACCGGCCCCATGCGCGAGCCGTTCGAACCCTTGATCATGATCGCGTCGCCCGGCCGAATCGCCGCCACGACCGTGTCCTCGATGTCGCGCGAGGCGTCGGCGCGGTTCGCGCGCATCGCCGACGGCAGCGCGTCCCACAGCGCATGCATGAGCGGACCGGCGAGAAAGACCAGATCGACCTTCGCCTCGATCAGCGCCGAAGCGAGTTCCGCGTGCAGCCGCGGGCCCTCCGGCCCGAGTTCCAGCATGTCGCCGAGCACGGCGATGCGCCGCCCGCCCGCCCCCAGCGGCGCCCGCCCGAGCAGGTCAATCGCAGCCCGCATCGAGGCCGGATTGGCGTTGTAGCTCTCGTCGATGAGGAGCGCCTCGCCCCCCGCCAGCGCCAGCGGAACGCGCGCGCCGCGCCCCTTGGGCGGCACCATGTCGGCGAGCGCGGCGGCGGCGCGCGCGACGTCGGCGCCCACCAGCCTCGCCACCGCCAGCACCGCCAGCGAATTCTTCACGACGTGGCGCCCCGGCGCCCCGACCTCGTAGGCGAGCGTCTCGCCGAGGATCGACGCGCCGACCTTCGAGCCGTCGGGCTCCAGCACCAGATCCTCGAGCCGCGCCTCGAACCCCTCGCCGACGCCGAACCGCACGATCCGCGCGCCCGCGGCCCGCGCCGCCTCGATCAGGATGTCGGCCTGGGCGACGTCGCCGTCGACCACCGCCGCCCCGCCCGGCTCGATCCCGTCGAAGATCTCGGCCTTGGCGTGGGCGATCGCCTCGATGTTCGGGAACTGGGCGAGATGCACCGGCGCCACCGTCGTCACCACGCACACGTGCGGCCGCACCATCCGCGTCAGCGGGGTGATCTCGCCCGGATGGTTCATGCCGATCTCGAACACGCCGTAGACGGCCGACGCCGGCATCCGCGCGAGCGTCAGCGGCACGCCCCAGTGATTGTTGTAGGAGGCGACCGAGGCGTGGGTCTCCCCCTGCTGCGACAGCACGTGGCGCAGCGCCTCCTTGGTCGAGGTCTTTCCGACCGATCCTGTCACCGCGACGATTCGGGCGTTCGAGCGCGCCCGCGCCGCCCGGCCGAGCCGAATCAGCGCCTCGAGCACGTCCTCGACCACCACCCAGCGCCCGTCCGCCGGCAGCTCCGCCGACCGCGCCTCGGCCACCACGCACACCGCCGCGCCGCGCTGGAGCGCCGTCGCCACGAAGTCGTGGCCGTCGCGCGCGTCGCCCCTGATCGCGAAGAACGCCTCGCCCGGCGCCAGTGTGCGGCTGTCGATCGAGATTCCGGAGATCGCCTCCCCGGCCGCCCCGACGATGCGCCCGCCGCATCCGGCGGCGAAGTCGGCGAGGGTCCACAGCGGTGTCGTCATCTGGTGAGGTCCTCGAGAGCGTCGCGCACGGCGTCGTGATCGGAGAAGGGCAACACCGTCTTGCCGACGATCTGGCCGGTTTCGTGACCTTTGCCCGCGACGACGAGAACGTCTCCCTCGCCGAGCCCGGCCACCGCCGCCCGGATCGCCCGCCCGCGGTCGCCGATCTCGATCGCGCCCGGCGCCGCCGCCAGGATCGCCGCGCGAATGGTCGCCGGATCCTCCGAGCGCGGATTGTCGTCGGTGACGTAGACCACGTCGGCCCTGCGCGTGGCGATCTCGCCCATGATCGGCCGCTTGCCGGGATCGCGATCGCCGCCGCAGCCGAACACCACCACCAGCCGGTTCGCCGTATAGGGCCGCAGCGCCTCCAGCGCCTTCTCCAGCGCGTCGGGCTTGTGGGCGTAGTCGACGAACACCGGCGCGCCCGTCGGCGTCGCCCCGATCCGCTCGATCCGCCCCGGCGCGCCCACCAGCGATTCGAGCGCCCCGAGCGCCTCGTCCGCCGCCGTGCCGGTGACGATCGCCAACCCCGCCGCCACCAGGGCGTTGGAGACCTGGAACGTGCCGAGCAGCGGCAGCGCGATTCGGTGGGTCGCGCCCGCCGTCTCGATGGTCAGATGCTGCAACCCCGCTTCCGCCTCGACCGCCACCAGACGCAGATCCGCGCCCGCCCGGCCGACCGTGAACACCCGGCAGCCCGCCGCCCGCGCCCGCTCCGCCGCCGCGAGCCCGTCGGCGGTGTCGACGTCGATCACCGCCGGACCACCCTTCGGCACCAGCCCCTCGAACAGCCGCATCTTGGCGTCGAAATAGGCCGGAACGCTCGGGTGATAGTCGAGATGATCGCGCGAGAGATTGGTGAAGGCCCCGGCGGCGATGGCCACCCCGTCGAGCCGATGCTGATCGAGCCCGTGCGACGACGCCTCCAGCGCCACGTGGGTCACGCCCTCGGCGGCGAGCGTGGCGAGATCGCGGGCGAGATCGACCGGGTCGGGCGTCGTCAGCGAGCCGTAGGTGGCGCCGTCGGGCTTGACGATGCCGATGGTGCCGATCGAGGCTGCGGCCTCGCCCAGCTCCATCCAGATCTGCCGGGTGAAGGCGGCGACCGAAGTCTTGCCCGAGGTGCCGGTAACCGCGACGATGGTCTCGGGCTGACGGCCGTGGAAGCGGGCGGCGAGGAGGGCGAGGGCGCGGCGCGGCTCGTCGCTGCGCAGCACCGGCACGGCGAGATCGCCGAGATCGGCGTCACGGCCGGCGAGGACGGCGACCGCCCCTCTGGCGACGGCGTCGACGGCATAGC
>JBEOKB010000129.1:0-20479 GCA_040275425.1 Siculibacillus sp.
CCCCCTTCGGCGGCTGGCGCAGCAGCGCGATCAGACCCTCGGTCTGCTTCGCGGACGCGCGGATCGGGCGCCGACAGCCGCACCGGCACGCCCTTGGCGTCGAACGCCTCCGCCGTGAACACCCGCGATCGCCGGACCCAGCCGAGCGCCTCGGCCCGCACCGACGACGACGACGCCCGCTCACCCGCCTGCCCCACGATCTCGATCGAGAACCCCTGCCCGTTGGCGAAGCCGCCCGCGACCGGCCGGAAGCCGCGATCGACCCGTCGGAGCCGATCGAGCAGCGCCCGCCCCGGATCGGTCGTCGCGATCAGCACCAGCCGCCGCTTGGCCTCGTCGAGGAACGCCCGCTCCGCCTCCGTTTCGCCGACGCAGGTGCCCCCCGCCGCCGCCTCGTAGGCGAGAAGCGCCGTCGGCCCGCCGATCCGCCAGCCGTGCTCGAACAGGCCCTCCGCCTCCAGCGCTCGGATCACCCGCGCCGCCGCCACCGGCACCCGCCCGAGCCCGTGCGCCCGTGCGATCCGGGCCGAGCGCGCGATCTCCGCTTCCACCGCGCGCGCATGGATGCGCGCCTCGGTGCGGTCGCGATCGAACGCCGCCTTAGCCGCCTCGGTCTCCGGCCCGCGCCGCCCGAGCGAGGTCTGCCGCCGCCGTCGCCCGTCCCAGGCCGCGCGCACCAGATAGTCCGCCCCCTTGGAGGTGATCCACACCAGCGACCCCTTGAGCGCCGCCACCCGCGCCTCCGCCCGACGCGCCTCCTCGCCGAGCCGCCGCATCGCCGCCGCCGCCCGCGCCGCATCCTCGCCGAGGTCGATGATCTTCAAGGGGTTCGACACTCCGAACGGTCGTCGCTCCGAAGTGTCGAACCTACGGGAGTTACGACGAGATCGCCAGTGGTCCCGCCCCGTGCTCCGTCGCGCTCGCCCGGTCCGCCGCCCGCCGAGCCAGCGCCATTCGGCTCTCCCCGTCCTCCGCCCCGAAGCACGAGGCGAAGTCGACGCACGACGCGCAGCTCGGCGCCGTGCACAGCGAGAACCCCTCCGCCTCGCAGAGCTTGCGGTAGAAGTACTTCTTCCAGCGCATGTTGCCGGTGTTGCCGGCGGCGAGCGCCGGGAAATGGCGGGTGAGCAGCCGGTTGAGCTCGGAGCGATCGATCAGGCCGAGGTCCTGCCACAGATGATCCGGCCGCATCGCCCGCCGCGCGATCATCACCGCCAGCGCGCGCCCCACCTCGTCGCCCTCGCCGACGTGGCCGATGAGGAGGTCGCGCAGCATCTCCTCCTCGATCTCCGGCTGCGGCGCGCGGTCGTGGCCGCGGATGCGCAGCCGCACGTGGGCATGGGGGAAATGCGCGTCGATCAGCGCCGCCACCGCCGCTCCGTCGAGCCCCGTCGCCGAGGCGAGGCTCGCCTGCCCTGCCTCGACCTCATCGAGCGCCGAGGCGAGCAGGCACGCCAGCACATGGGCGTCGAAGTCGCCGTCGGCGTCGCCGGAACGTCGCCCGGCCATCAGGCTCGCGTGCAGGTCTGCGAACATCCGCCTCTCCTCGCGCTCGTCCCCGAAACCGCCGCGACCGTCACCGGCTCGGCGAAGCCGCCGCTGCCGGCGCCCGGGGGGAGCGCCGGCCGTCGCGGGATCGAACCGTCGCGCGCGAGGCGAGACGGTCCGTCGATCGGGCGCGTCCGCCCGACCGGGGTCAGGCCGCGACCTTGTCGGCCGGAACGTGGGTCTGGCACGCCTTGGGGCAGACGCGGGCGCAGGCACCGCAGCCGATGCAGGCGCCGGCCTTGTCGACCACCATGATCATGCGGTTGAGCTCGCCGTCGAAGTCCTCGTCCTCGCCCTCGACGCACTGGCCGAGGATCTCGCCCTCGTCGTCGACGCCGTAGAGATGCATCACGTCGCGCGAGCAGACCTTGAAGCAGCGGCCGCAGCCGATGCAGGTCTCGCCGTTGATCGAGACGAGGTATTCCGGCATCCAGACGGAACCGTCACGGGTGATGAAATCGGTCATTCAAGCGGCCTCCAGCGCCTTGAGTTGGGCCCGGGCCGCCTCGAGCGCGGCATAGGCGTCGTGGGTCGCCTGCGCGACCTCCATGATGGTCTTCCAGTTGACCGGCAGTTCCTCGGACAGGTCGTGCAGGTTCATCTTGGCGTTGGTCGCCTTGGCCGAGAGCTTCTTGATCTCGGCCTTGAGGGTGTCGACGTCGGACATTTCGGCTCTCCCGGCACGGGGCTGACACCCTCGCGCCTCCGTTCGATGGATCGTGAGAGGCATCACCCCCGGGGGGCGGAGACCGGAGATCGGCCCACGAGACCCCGGCCTCGCTCGACGGGCGAGCGGCCCTCACCGGGGGTGACGCCCGAGGACGGCGCGGGGAAAGGCACCGCCCTCGTTTCGATGCGCCGCCTCACCAGTCGGCGACTTCCGGGAACTTGGCGATCATCTCGCACGCCTCGTCGACCGACTTGGTTCCGGCCTCGGCGAGCCTGGTGAGATTGTCGTGGCCCCAGCGATGGACGTCGCGCAGCGACTTCGACAGCACCACCAGCCGCCCGGCCGTCAGGATGACCCGGCCGAACCCCTCGTGGCTCATCTTCATCATCGGCGAGGCCATGTGCCCGGCCTTCTGCTCGATGGTCAGGCCGATGGCGGCATAGAACTTCTCCACCCGCCACAGCACGTCCGGATCGGGATCGCCGATGATCGGGATCTCGCGGCGCTGTTCCTTGGTCAGGATGAAGTCCTTGAGGAGATGGGCGTCGGAGCGCCCCTCCCAGGTGCCGTAGCTGTCCTCGGCGCGCACCAGACGCACCAGCGTGGCGAGAAACGGCGTGGCCAGCGCCACATCGTCGGCGGAGAGTTCGGCGGTGACGGTCATGTGTCGGTCCTCAATCGTCGGCGAAGGAAGGCTTGGGATCGGTGACGCCGGCTTCCGCCAGCACCTTGCGCAGCCACGGCGGCGGCGCGCCGTTCAGCATCGTACGGGTGCGCTCCAGCACCTCGTCGATCGGCTGCGGGTTGGGAACCTTGATCGGGTGGATCTTGGCCGAGACCACCTTGGCCGCCGACGGTCCGCCGATCGCCAGGCAGAACAGCAGATGGCAACCCGAGAGCGCCTCGACCTTGGGCGTGATGCGATCGTCGCCGTCGGTCTTGTGGTTGCCGGACTCGGCCGTGACGTCGTCGAAGGCCAGCGCCTCGACGAACGACCACCCCTCCTTCGACACGTCGTAGACCGCGAAGCGGCTCGCCGATCCGAAATGGGCGTTGAGGCCCTTCATGTCGTTGGTGGCGATGGCCACGCGCACGGCGCCGGCCGTCCGCTCGGGGGCGAGAGTGTCGGTTGCGTCAGTGGGCACGAGGGTCAATCTCCGAACGGCTGTCATGGTCGTTCTCTCTGTTGCGGAACGGATCGAGCCCCTCCGGGGTCGGGTCGCTCTGCTGGGCCTGGAAGATGTTGGCGACGCGGAAGATCAGATCGCGCGTCCCGCGCCACCCGACCGAGACCTCGTGCTGCGCCCCGAGCCGGTCGAAGATCGGAAACCCGACCCGCATCAGCGGGATGCCGAGATGCTCCGCCGCCTGGCGTCCGTGGCTGTGGGTGACGAGCAGATCGGCGCCGACCGCCAGATGCTCGAAGTCGCCGAGATCGCCGACCTTGATCGTGTCGCACGGCACCTTGCGCAGGATCGCCGACGTGCCGGTGGTGGTGACGGCGGTGGTCACTTCCGCCCCCATCCCGGCGAAGAACGTGGCGAGCTGATAGAGGTGGTCCGGTTCGGCCGCGATGGCGATCTGCTTGCCGCCGAAATGGAAATGCCCGTCGAGCAGCGCGTCGGAGAGCTGCGAGCGCCGCCGCCGCAGCTTCGCCGGCACCGGCTGGCCCGAAATCTCCGCCAGCGCCGTGACGAAACGATCCGCCGCCTTCAAGCCCGTCAGCGTGCCGAACAGCGTGTAGGGCACGTCCGCCACCTCTGCGAGCTTCTCCGCCGCCGCCCGCTGCCCCTCGCCGATGGCGATGCAGTGGACGCATTCGCCGAGCGTGCGAATGTCCTCCACGTCGGTGCCGCCGTAGGTGGTCGGGATCCACTTGCCCGGCACCGTGCCGTCGAGCGCCCCCGACACGTCCGGCAGGATCGTCGCCTCCAGCCCGAACGCCTCGATCGTGTCGCGGATCTCCTCGATGTCGGCCACCGTCAGATTGAACCCCGGCAGCACCGCGACCCGCCGCGGATCGCGCCGCGCCGACACCCGCGCGGTGATGCCGTCGATCATCGAGACGACCGCCTTCGACCACCCCTCCTCGATTCCGCCGTTGAAGTCCGGCGTGTTGGCCAGCACCACCTCGGTGCCCGCGAGCGCCTCCGCCCGCCGCGCCTTGATCAGGGAGAGATCGCCCGCGAAGTCCTCGCCGCGCGTCTCGACGAGCGCCGTCGTGCAGATGCCGATCAGCTTCGGCCTGGTGCGGTTCTTCAGGTTGAGGATCGCCTCCTCGAGATGGTCCGCCCCGCCCATGATGGTCGCGACCTCGTCCATCGCCGTGGTCTGAAGCGGGATCGTCTCCTTGAAGTGCCGCACGAACAGCACCAGCGCGAACGAGGTGCAGCCCTGGGACCCGTGGAACAGCGGCACGCAGCCGTCGACGCCGAGAAAGGCGAAGGCGGCGCCGAGCGGCTGGCTCGACTTCAGCGGATTGACCGACGCCGATTTCTCGACGGGCAGGATCTTCACCATGCGCCTCGCTCCTCAGCAGTCGTCTTCGTCGCCGCCGCCCGAGGCCGCGAACTTCTTGTGGGTATAGGCGGGGAAGGAATCGGCGCCGCCGCGCGCGCCGACGAACCCGCTCGCCTCGCGCGCCGCCGCCGGAGTGGTGCCGGTCCACCCGATCACGCTCTCGCCGATCACCCGCCCCTCGGCATCGAACGGCGAGGGCTCGCGCACCTGCGCCCAGATCGGATTGTGGATCGCCAGATCGATCTGCCGGACCATCTCCACCATGCCGTCGTAACCGGCGTAGGGGTGGTGACGCTCCTGGTTGATGTCGAGCCAGGGCATCCGTGCCTTGAGCGCGATGAACTGCGTGCGCCCGCCCGACAACATGATGTCGGCTTCGTGACGTTCCAACAGGCCAAAGAGATCACGCGGCGCCATCCCCTCGAACATGTGGTTCTCGTCCTTGAGGATCTGCTTGATGCGCTCCTTGTCCTCGACCGTCGACTTCTTCACCGACGTGCCGACGATCTCCATGCCGATCTCCATGAGAGCGGCGACCACCGACCACGACTTCACGCCGCCGGTGTTGAGCAGCACCTTCCGGCCCGACAGACGCTCGCGGAAGCGCTCGAGCCTCGCCCAGGCGATCGCCTCCTCGCGCGCGATCAGCGCCTCGGTGCGGTCGATCAGATCGGCCGGGGCGCCCCGCCCGACCAGCAGCCTCGCCAACTGGCGCAGCGCCTCCGACGTGTCCGACACGCCGTAGAACGACCCCTCGAAATAGGGGATGCCCCAGCGCTCCTCCATCTTGCGGGCGAGCGTGATCAGCGCGGTGGAGCACACCATCATGGTGGCCCTGGCGGTGTGGGCGGCGGCCACGTCGAGATAGCGCGCGTCACCCGGCACGCAGGCCCGCACCCGGATGCCCAGCTCGTCGAGCAGCGGCTTCACCATCCAGAACTCACCGGCCAGATTGAACTCGCCGAGAATGTTGACGTCGCAGGGCCCGACGTCGTCCGGCTCGTGGGTGCCGATGACGTGATCGATCAGCGCTTCGCCCGCGAGCTTGTTGCCGAGGTTCTTCGACCCGACGAACCCGGCCGAATGCACCGGGATCACCGGCACGCCGAACTTGTCGGTCGCATGCCGACACACCGCCTCGACGTCGTCGCCGATCAGCGCCGTGACGCAGGTCTCGTAGACGAAGATCGCCGGCGGTCGATGGGCCTCGACGATCTCGCGGATCGCCCGATAGAGCTTGCGCTCCCCCTGCCCCATCACCACGTCGAGTTCGGAGAGATCGGTGGTGAACGAGGTGCGCCACAGCATCGGCCCCGACGAGGCCGCGCCGCGGTTGTCCCAGGAGTTCCCCTCGCAGGCGAGCGGGGCATGGATCAGATGCGCGCAGTCGGTGATCGGCTGCAGCACGATCTTGGCGCCGTCGAAGGCGCACCCGCCCGCCGCCGCGCCCGGCGTCAACGGCTTGGAACAGCCCTTCTTGCGGGCCTTCTCGTCCTTCGCCTGGTTCTTGTCGCAGGCCGGTTCGTTGAAGAGAGCCTCGACCTTCGGTGACAGCATGAGCCCGGCCCCTCGTTGTCGTCCGCTTTGTCGGGTGTGCGACAAAGCGGCTCCGTCGACGAGGAAGGAGCAAGGGGTGTGCCAGCGATGGGAGGGAGGAGGCGCGAGCGGGAGGCGTCCCGCCCGCGATCAGCGCAGAACCAGGTTGCGCTTCTTGGCGGTGTCGCGCGCCAGCATCGCGCTGAGGCGCTGTTCGGCGCTCTTGCTCACCCGGCGGGAGAGATTGCGGGCGATCGAAGGCGGCAGATCGGGCCGATTGGCCAGCGCCGCGTCCATGTCCGGATTGTCGGCGGCGAGTTCGCCGAGCTTCTCGAAGGCGGCGTTCGACAGTTCCGCGCCCGTGTTGGACGCCAGCGCCAACAGCACCTTGACCGAGCCGCCCGACACCAGCCGATCGGTCACCGGCGCCTTGGTCCGCGGCCGTTGAGCGATCATCATGTAGGTGAGTTCGCGCTTGTCGTCGTCCATCAACTCGATCAGGCGCTCCTGGCTGAGCTGCCCGCGCTCGATCAGCGGCCGCGCCACCAGATAGACGTCCTTGAGCATGTGATCGACCAGCCGCTGCGGCGCCTCGCCGACGTCGGCCAACGTGTTGGCGAAGGCCATGCGCTCGAACAGAGTGGCGGTGGCGAGAAGATCGATCGACACGTCGACGAACAGAGCGACCTGTTCGTCGGCGATCCGCCCGTGTCGCGCCGCGTAGAGATCGCTCAGCTGACGCAGCAGCAGGCTCCGCTTCTCCTGCGGCGCACCCCGGGCTTCGTCCTTGATCCGGTTCAACAATGCTTCCTGCATCGACCCGCTCCGAGCACTCCCTCGGGAAAATAGCCCGGTAGTCGTGAATAACGATTTAATCGAAGGCGAATCCGCGCGCGTCCGAGCAAAGGCGGAGAGCGATCACCCTCCGTCGTTCGCCGCATGCGAACGATCGCGAACGCGAAACGGCCGCCCCGAGGGGCGGCCGCACGCAGTGTCGCAAGTCCGACGAACTCAGCGGGTGAGGTCGTAGGAGTAGTCGGTGACGCCGGCGACGATGGTCTCGCTGTCGAGCTTGTCGAACACCTTGTCGAGGATCGTCGTCAGCACGCGCAGGCCGCCCTGATAGCCCATCAGCGGGAAGCGGTGGTGGTGGTGACGATCGAAGATCGGGAAGGTGAGACGGATCAGCGGCGTGCCGGTGTCGCGCTCGAGGTACTTGCCGTAGGAGTTGCCGATCATGAAGTCGACCGGCTCGGTGAAGAGCAGCGAGCGCAGGTGCCACAGGTCCTTGCCCGCCCACACCTGAGCCGACTTGCCGAACGGATTGGCCGCCAGCATTTCCTTCATCTGCGCTTCCCACGCCTTGGTGCCGTTGGTGGCCAGACAGTGGGTCGGCTCGCCGCCGGTCTCCATGACGAACTGGGCCATCGCCTGCACGAAGTCCGGGTCGCCGTAGATCGCGTACTTCTTGCCGTGCAGATGCGACTGGCTGTCGGCCATCGCGTCGACGAGACGGCCGCGCTCCATGCGGATCGCCTCCGGGATCGCCTTGCCCGAGAGCTCCGAGACCTTCATCAGGAAGGCGTCGGTGGCGCGGATGCCGAGCGGATAGTGGAACGCCGCGACCTCCTGGCCCTTCTCGGCGATGTAGTCCATCGTCTTGCGGGTGTTCCAGTACTGCAGCGAGATCGTGCCCTTGGCGTCGAGCGCGCCCTTGACCTGATCGATCGTGGTGCCGCCGTCGTACATGCGATACTCGCCGTCCGAGGGGGTGTCGAACTGGTCGGAGGCGTCCGAGACGAAGGTGTACTCGACGCCCATCATGTCGAGCAGGCGCTTCAGCTCGCGGTTGTTGCCGACGCAGTAGCCGTCGAAGCCCGGGATGATGTTGATCGAGGTGCCGGGCTTGCGCTCCTCGGACTTCCAGAAGTTCTCCAGAATGCCCTTGATCATGTTGTCGTAGCCGTCGACGTGGGAGCCGACGAACGCCGGTGTGTGGGCGTAGGGAACCGGGTACTCTTCCGGAACGGAGCCCTTCTTCTTGGCGTTCGAGATGAAGCCCTGAAGGTCGTCACCGATGACTTCCGCCATGCAGGTGGTCGACACGGCGATCATCTTCGGCTCGTACAGCGAGTGGCAGTTGGCCAGACCGTCGATCATGTTCTGCAGGCCGCCGAACACCGCCGCGTCCTCGGTCATCGACGAGGACACCGCCGAGCACGGCTCCTTGAAGTGGCGCGAGAGATGCGAGCGATAGTAGGCGACGCAGCCCTGCGAGCCGTGCACGAAGCTCATGCACTTCTCGAAGCCGGCGGCGGCGAACACCGCGCCGAGCGGCTGACACGCCTTGGCCGGGTTGATCACCAGCGACTCGCGAGCGAAGTTCTTCTCGCGATAGTCCCAGGTCTTGGTGTGCTCGCCCTGTTCGGCGACCTTGTCGTCGGACACCGGGCACTCGAACTGCGCCCGCTTGTTCTTGAACATCTCCTGATACTCGGGCTCGCGGAAGAGCGGAGCGTGGTCGAGCACCTTGTCTACGGACTGCGGCATGACTGTCACCTCTCTCGGGTCTCCGCGCCATACGGCGGACGACCTCTCAGGGTGTGAGCGGGGGATCGCGCGGGCGGTCGGGCTCGCGGCGCTGCATCGTTCGTCGGGCTGTCGCCTCTTGGTCCGAGGGCCCCTTCGCCCATGAGGGCGAAGGGGAGATCACTCGGTCCGCCTCACTCGGCGGCGGCGGCCAGTTCGGCCTTGTCGGCCCAGGGCGCATCGAACAGATCCCAGACGGGATTGTTGATGGCCAGGTCCATGTCGCGAGCGAAGATCGCGAAGCCGTCGTAGCCGTGGTAGGGGCCGGAGTAGTCCCAGGAATGCATCTGACGGAACGGAATGCCCATCTTCTGCACCGGATACTTCTCCTTGATGCCCGAGCCGACCAGATCCGGACGGATCTTCTCGATGAACTTCTCGAGCTCGTAGCCGGTGACGTCGTCGTAGATCAGCGTGCCCTTCTTCACGTAGTGACCGGTGCGCTGATAGTCGTCGTTGTGGGCGAATTCATAGCCGGTGCCGGCGATCTCCATGCCGAGGTCTTCGTAGGCGTTGACCACGTGACGGGGGCGCAGGCCACCGACGTAGAGCATCACCGTCTTGCCCTTGAGGCGCGGGCCGTACTTCTCCTTGACGCCGTCGACGAGTGGCTTGTACTTGGCGATGACCGCTTCCGCCTTGGCCTCGATCTCGGGGCCGTAGTGCTTGGCGATCTTGCGAAGCGAAGCCTCGATCTGCGACGGGCCGAAGAAGTTGTACTCCATCCACGGAATACCGTACTTCTCTTCCATGTGCCGGCAGATGTAGTTCATCGAGCGGTAGCAGTGGATGAGGTTGAGCTTGGCGTGAACCGCGTTCTCGACCTCGGCCAGCGTGGCGTCGCCCGACCAGTTGCCGACCACGCGCAGGCCGATCTCCTCGAGCAGGATACGGGAGGCCCAGGCGTCGCCGCCGATGTTGTAGTCGCCGATGACGTTGACGTCGTAGGGCGTGGTGACGACTTCGCGTTCCTTCTTGTCGAACACCCAGTCCCGGATCGCGTCGTTGGCGATGTGGTGACCGAGCGACTGCGACACGCCGCGGAAGCCCTCGCAGCGCACCGGAACGATGGTCGTGTCATGCTCCTTGGCCTTCTTCTTCGACACCGCTTCGATGTCGTCGCCGATCAGGCCGATCGGGCACTCCGACTGCACCGAGATGCCGGCGGCGAGCGGGAACAGAACCTCGATCTCGTCGATGATCTTCTCGAGCTTCTTGTCGCCGCCGAACACGATGTCACGCTCCTGGAAGTCGGAGGTGAACTGCATCGTGACGAAGGTGTCGATGCCGGTCTTGCCGATATAGTAGTTGCGGCGCTGGGACCAGGAGTACTGACCGCAGCCGACGGGCCCGTGGGAGATGTGGACCATGTCCTTGATCGGACCCCACACCACGCCCTTGGAACCGGCGTAGGCGCAGCCGCGGATGGTCATCACGCCCGGGATCGACTTGATGTTCGACTTGACGTCGCACTCGGTGACCGGACGGGCCTCGCCCTCGATCTCCTCGGTGCCGGCGTCGGAAGCGACCGACAGGTGCTTCTTGCGGCGCTTGGCGAACTTGTCGGGGTACTGAGCGAGAACCTCCTCGATCAGCTTCTCGTTGAATTCGCCGTCGTTTTCATAATCGAGGCTCATGGAACCCCCCTCTGATCGATCCCCGTTCGGGATCAGGAGCTGTCACGCCCCGTGGCCTGGGGCGGGTTCGGATCAAAGGCGGTGTGGGACCGCCCGGGGAAGGCCGGATCGCGGGAGCGCGCCCCCCGCGATCCGAGCGCGTCACTGCGCGGCGGCTTCCTTGGCCTGAAGCTCCGCGAGCTGCTGCTCCTCGGTCTTCATGATGCCGAACTCGATGAGCATGTCCTCGAGCTCTTCCATGGTGATCGGGGTCGGGATGACGCCCTTGCCGGAGTTGTTGTGGATCTTCTCGGCGAGCATCCGGTACTCCTTGGCCTGCTGGCTGTCGGGAGCGTACTGGATGACCGTCTGGCGACGCAGCTCGGCGTGCTGGACGATGTTGTCGCGCGGCACGAAGTGGATGAGCTTGCAGCCCAGACGCTCGGCGAGCGCTTCGGCGAGCTCGAGCTCCTTGTCGGTCTGGCGCTCGTTGCAGATCAGGCCGCCCAGGCGCACGCCGCCGGAATGGGCGTACTTCAGAATGCCCTTGGCGATGTTGTTGGCGGCGTAGAGCGCCATCATCTCGCCGGACATGACGATGTAGATCTCCTGGGCCTTGTTCTCGCGGATCGGCATCGCGAAGCCGCCGCAGACGACGTCGCCGAGCACGTCGTAGGACACGTAGTCCACGTCGTCGTAGGCGCCGTTCTCTTCCAGGAAGTTGATGGCGGTGATGACGCCGCGACCGGCGCAGCCCACGCCCGGCTCCGGACCGCCGGACTCGGTGCACTTGATGCCCTTGTAGCCGATCTTCATGACGTCCTCGATCTCGAGGTCCTCGACCGAACCGGCCTCGGCGGCGAGATGAAGAACGGTGTCCTGAAGCTTGGTGTTCAGGATCAGGCGGGTGGAGTCCGCCTTCGGATCGCAGCCGACGATCAGGATCTTCTGACCCATCTCGACGAGCGCGGCGAGAGTATTCTGGGAGGTGGTGGACTTGCCGATGCCACCCTTGCCGTAGAAGGCGATCTGCCGAAGCTTGGCCATGTTTCGAACCCCTTCGAAATTTCTGGTCGGGCATCGGTCTTCGATGCCGTTCGTCCGTTCGGCAGCTTCCGCCGCCTCGCAGCCCAGTGGTTTCAAGCTTCGTGCCAACTCTCCTCGACGGTCGGGCGAAATTTTTTAACTTAATGAAAACAAATGGTTGACGCTGAGAAATCGCGCCGCCGCCGCCCGACGCCGAGCTGTCGCGACCCCGACATTTCCCGACAGGCCGTGTCGAAACATCGCCGGAATCCGTCGCCCGGCCGCCCTCGCGGACGCCTCCACCACCCCTTTTCGCCCATGAGCGGGACGAACCGCACCGACGCGCTCGCCTCGCCCCTCCCGAACGAGGGGTCCGCCGGGGCCTCCCCCTCGGCGCCCACCCGCGACACTCACGAGCGATCGCCTGCGACAGCCCCTGTCTCGACCCCGACATTTTCCCGACAGAGCGCGGCGCGGACCCGCCGGTCGACCGGCGTCGCGGCCGCCCTCGCGGCGGAAATCTGCGGATTCGCGCGCGCCCGGCCTCGTGCGCCCCCCTTGGCGCGGCCCTTGCTCTGATCGCCGTGACGCGACCTTCGCGACCCGCACGAGGGACGGCCCACGGCCGTCTTCTCGCCGGGTGGCGAAGGCGGCGTCGTCCGATCATCAGTCGAGCGGAGCCGTTTCGATGGCCAATGTCACCTTTTCCTCCCCCCTCCTCCACAAGGACGTGACGGTCTACGCCGTCGCCGGCGATCGCGGCACGATCCTGTCCGTCGCCGAGAAGAACAAGATTCCGATCCCCTTCGAATGCCGCGACGGCGAATGCGGCTCCTGCCTCATCGAGGTCGTCACCCTGACCGGCAAGACCATGGGCTCGATGCTCACCGACAAGGAGAAGAGCCAGCTCCGGTCGCTCGGCAAGATCACCGCCGCCGACGTCGCCAAGGCCGAGACCGACGACATCGCCCCGAAGTACCGGCTCGCCTGCCAGTACATCGTGCGCGATCAGGACATCCTGGTGAAGTTCGCCGGCGCTCCCGGCGGCGCGGACTGACCCGGTCGGTCGGTCGGCCGCACCCGCGCCCGACCGATCTCCGGTCCCACGCCCCGTCCCCGCGCGCCACCGCGCGAGGTCTCACCGACGAGGAGACGATCGATGAAGAACGTCGAGGAATTCCTGGCCTACGCCATCAAGCTCGAGGAAGAGGCGATGCTGCGCTTCGGTGAACTCGCCGACAGCATGCAGACCTACGGCAACGCCGACGTGGCCAAGCTCTTCCGCCGACTGTCGGAATATTCCGCCATGCACATGGGCGACGCCAAGGCGCGCGCGGGCTTCCGCGACATCCCCGAGCTCGCCGCCCACGAGTTCCACTGGCCCCAGGGCGAGAGCCCCGAGCGCGCCGCCATCTGGGCCGCCGATCCCTTCATCGCCCGCGACGACGCCCTCCTCATCGCCCTCGAGGCGGAAAAGGCGGGGCTCGGCTTCTATGCCCACGTCCTCGCCGAGACCACCGACCCCGAGATCAAGGCGCTGTGCCTGGAGTTCGTCGAGGAGGAGGAGGGTCACGTCCGCGAACTGGAGAAGTGGATCGCCGCCCACAAGGCCGGCAAGCCGCTGCCCGTCGACGCCTGAACGGCGACGCGGGAACCTTCGATCGTCGATGCCCTGGCGCCCACGACGCCGGGGCCTTCGTCGTCGCCGGGCGCCCGTCGCCCACGCGTCCGTCGTCGCCGAGGCCACCGGCGCGTCGATCCCTCGAAACGGCGACGGGCGCCTCTTCCTCGCGGAAGAAGCGCCCGTGAATGACCCCCTACGGGTTCGCCCGATCGGGTCAGCCGACCAGAATCTCCTCCGCCCGCGCCAGCGGCAGATCGACCACCTCGATTCCCGTCTCGGCGAAGAACTTCATCTCGTTCTTCGTCACCTTGTCGACCTCGACCACCGCGACGTGCGACCCGGCCGAGCGCTTGGTGATCTGGCGGGCGTAGGTGCGCAGCATCTGGTCGTGGAAGCGACAACCGACGAACACGAAGCCGCGCGTCGTCCGGATCCCCTTCACCACCTCCGGGATCGGCGACTGGATGTCGATCTCGGTCAGCACCTCGACGTAGTCGCTGTCGGCGACCAGGAAGTTCTTGGCCGGCGTGACCGCGCCGTGCGGCTTGTAGAGCACCGTCCTCGCGCTCTCCGCCGTCTCCGGCAGCACTTCCGCGCCGGCCGGATCGTAGGCCTTGGTCCAGATGTCGCGGTTCTCGCCCGACCGGGTCACGCCCTGGATCTCGATCCAGTCGCCGCGTCCGGTCGCCTTCAGCGCCGCCCGGCTCGCCCCGTCGTACCAGGTGTCGACGATCAGCGACAACGGCAGGCTCGCCAGCCACGTCGTCAGCGCCGACGGCGCCACCGGCGGGCCGAACACTTCGGCCATGTAGGCGATCAGCGTGTTGCGGTGGCGCCGCTGTTCGATGAACTGGGCGACCGACCACATGTTGGTGCGGATCTTCGAGGGCGCGGGCGCCTTGGCGTGCAGCGCCGCCGCCACCGTCTCCGGCAGCACCGGCACCGGCGGCGTGCCGGCGAGCGCGGCCAGATCGGGCCCCAGATAGGGCACCACCCGATCGGCGAGGAGGCCGAAGCGCACGTCGGCGAGCTTCTCCTCGGCGGCGGCTCCGCGGAGCACCCTGGCGTCGGTTGCGAGAATGGTCATGCACGGCTCCTTCGACTGGTGTTCCGCGCGCGAAACGCGGCGGACGACGACTTCCGGCGGGCCACCGATCCCCCTCCCCCGCCGCGCCGACGGCGGCAGCGACGACCGCGCGCTCAGTCGTCGTCGCCGACCTTGCGGGCGTTGACGGTGATCGGCAGCTTCGTGTCGGCCGGCATCTCCGGCAGGATCAGCACCCAGCCGTTCTTCATCTTGATCGAGCCGCCCCACATCTCGGGCTTCTCCATCTCGATCACCGGCTCCTCGAGATCCTTCTTCGGGATGTAGGCCGAGAGCCCCTTGGGCGTATTGCGCAGCATCACCTTCATCGCATGGGCCTTTCGTGGTCGGCCGCCCGCGCGGCCGGATCGGGGTGTCTCTCCCGCCGCTTCCCCCGCGACGGGTCGCTCGGGCCGCGCCCGAGAACTCAGTCGACGGTTTCGATCTCCGGCGCGTCGGGGGCGTACTTCGCCGCGTCCTCCGGCGGATGATCGAGGCTGATCAGCTCCTTGCCGCGCATGCCGACGATGGTGCCGCGCTCGGGCCACTCGACCGCGTAGATGTAGAACATCTGCAGGAACGTCCCGATGTCGCGCACGTAGCCGTAGTCGCCCTTGAACACCAGCGGCTCGCCGATGTCCTTGCGCGGATAGGTGCCGTCGTTCTTGACCAGGCGCTTGGCGCGCACCTTCTCGCCCGGCTTGAACACCGGAGGCTTGCGGATCTCGACCTCTTCCTCGCGGGCCAGTCCCATCACGTCCCCCTTTCGCGCGCCAGGCGCTCTCGCGCGGTCTCCCGCACCAATTCGTCCTCGTCCTCGGCCAGACGTCCCAGCTCGCCGACCGGGATCCGATCGGCCACCGTGAAGCGCACCCGGAAGTCCGGGTCGCCCGCCATCAGATGCAGACGCTCCGGCTTCAGCCGCTCCGCCACGATCAACCGCACAGTCGGGTCGTCGTCGCCGATCAGCGCGCCGATCAGCGCCTCGTCCACCCGCCGCGCCGCCTCGCGGCGGATCTCGGCGTCCTCGTCGCGCAGCACCCGCGCGAGCAGCGCCGGCGGGGCCCGCCGCGCCGCCGCCATCCGCACGCCGTAGTCGACGTCCGTGAGCAGCGGCACCAGATCCTCGCCGTCGAGCCGGCGCACCACCGTCATCCGCACCCGCCGATCGGGATCGGCGACGAACCCGAGAATGCGCGGCTTGGGCAGACGCAGCGCCACCATCGCCCGCACGTCCGGTTCCGGATCGTCGATCAGGGCCGGTAGGCGGAACAGGCTGGCGTACTTCGCCGCGATCGTCCGCACCTCGAAATAGGGATGATCGAGGTAGCGGTCGGCCTGCGCCTGATTGGCGGCGAAGAAGCGGTCGATCCGCTTGCCGCGCCGATCGTTGACGCAGGTGCGCCCGAACTCGCACCGACCGGCCGCGCGCGTCTCCTCGTGCGGACAGTCGCCGCACGACACCGGGTTGCCCAACCAGTCGACGGTCTCGTCCTCGTCGACCGGTTGGAACGCCCCGGCGTTCGTCTCGCCTCCGTCGCTCATGATCGGCGTCCCTCCCGCCGTCCGAGCCGCGGCCGTCAGGCCTTGACGCAGGTCTTCGGCACCGGACACACCGCGGCGCACTGCTGGGTGTCCATGCCGTCGCACTCGGTGCACTTCACCGGGTCGATGATGTAGGTCTCGCCCTTCATCTTGATGGCGGCCGAGGGGCATTCGAATTCGCAGGCGCCGCAGGTGGTGCACTGGGACGCGATGATCTTGAAGGCCATGAGCCCGTCTCCTGTCAGGTGGTGGTTCGGCGGTAGACCGCCGGGTGGGGGCCTCCGACGGGTCGATCCCGCCGGACGGGTCGTGGGTCACACGGCGGCCCAACTTCCGCCGTCTCCCCCCACGAAGTCTCGGGGACGGCGACCCGCCCCCCGCGCGCGCCGCGATCGCCCTCAGGCGACCGCCGCGCCCGCCTCTCGACCGAACTCGGCCGCATAGAGCGCACCGATCGCGGTCTCGATGTAGTCGAAGCCGTAGGCGTCGGTGGCGCGGATGCCCGCCGCCGTCAGCATGTCCTTCGGGCAGTCGCCGATCTTGGCGCAGAGCACCACCTCGACGCCCTCGAGCGCCCTGATGACGCTGTCGAGCGTGGCGTCCTCGCCCCAGCCGCCTTCGCAGTACTGGGCCTCGACCTTGCGATGACCGACGAACACGATGCCCTTCGGACCCGCCTCGTAGACCTGGAACTCCTTGGCGTGGCCGAAGTGCTCGTTGATCCGTCCGCCGCCCTTGGTGGCGACCGCGACCAGGAGCTTCGCGTCGGCCGCGACCTCCTTGACCTCGGCCACCGCCGCCTGCTTGGCCGCGACGTGGTCGCCGCGTTCCTTGGCGACGATCTCGCGATAGGCCTCGCGCTTGGAGGGATCGTAGGTGACCGTCTCCGGCAGCTGATCGAGGGTGAACTCCATCCCGCGATCCTCGCCGAGCAGCCCGACCGCGTCTGCGCGGCACTGGCGGCAGTGGCGCATCAGCTTGGCGCCGCCCTCGAGCTTGTCCTGCAGATCCTTCAGCTCGGCCGCCGTGGGCCCGCGCTGGCCGGTGAGCCCGTAGTGGGTGCCGTGCGCCGGATCGGAGATCAGCGGCATCACGTTGTGCAGGAACGCGCCGCGCTCCTTCACCCACTTGTTGACCTCGAGCAGATGCTCGTCGTTGACGCCGGGGATCAGCACCGAGTTGATCTTGGTGAGAATGCCGCGCGCGGTCAGCATTTCCAGGCCGAGCATCTGGCGCTCGTGCAGGATGCGCGCCGCCTCGATCCCCTCGTACCGACGCTTGTTGAAGTAGATCCAGGGATAGATCTTCGCGCCGATCTCCGGATCGACCATGTTGATGGTGATCGTGACGTGGTCGACGTTCATCTCAGCCAGCTCGTCGACGTGATCGGGCAGCGCCAGACCGTTGGTCGAGATGCACAGCTTGACGTCCGGGATCTCCTTGGAGATCGCGTCGAAGGTCGCCTTGGTCTTCTTCCAGTCGTAGCAGGCGTCGCCCGGACCGGCGATGCCCAGCACCGACAGCTGCGGCACCTCGTTGGCGACCGCGATCACCTTGCGCATCGCCTGATCCGGCGTCAGCTTCTCCGAGACGACGCCGGGGCGGCTCTCGTTGGCGCAGTCGTACTTGCGATTGCAGTAGTTGCATTGAATGTTGCAGGCTGGCGCCACCGCGACGTGCATGCGCGCGAAATAGTGGTGCGCCTCTTCCGAATAGCAGGGATGATCCTTGATCTTGTCCCACACGGCCTCGTCCATGTCCTCCGGCTTGGCGGAGGAACCGCACGAGGACGACGAACATCCGCCCGAAGCGGCGGTCTTCTCGAGCGCCTGCACGTCGATCGGCTGCAACAGGCTCTCGAGCGAAATCATCGGCTGGTTCATCGCCCACTCCCCTCGGCATGGTCTCAGGGAGAAATTCGCAAGGCCCGTGCCAAAGGAAATAGTCGAACGATTCCAGAGACTCCGCCGTCTATGGAATTTTACCGACACGCCCCTTGTCGACATTCGTGTCGCGTGTCCGACATCGCCCCGTCCGCCGGTCCGGGCGCGCGCGCCGTTAACTCGGTCTTCGTCGGAGTGACCCTACAGTCTCCGCCGAATTTGCAGGGAAATCGGCACGCATGACCGCGACGGACACCACCATCGACCGCACCTGGGCCACTCCGGCCCTGGTACTGCCCGCCTTCGCCGCCACCATCGGCGCGTCGGCCTTTCTGCTGTTCTCGGTCGAGCCGATGTTCGCCAAGATGGTGCTGCCGCGCCTGGGCGGGTCGGCCTCCGTGTGGTCGGTGGCGCTGGTGTTCTTCCAGGCGATGCTGCTCGCCGGCTACGCCTTCGCCCACCTCCTCACCCGCCGTCTCTCCGTCGCCGTGGCGATCGGCGTCCATCTCATGGTGTGCATCGCCGCCGCCGTGATGCTGCCGATCGCCCTGCCGGCGAACTGGGGCACCCCGCCCGATCGCTTCACCGAGCTCTGGGTGCTCGCCCTGTTCGCCGTGGCGGTGGGCCTGCCGTTCTTCGCCGTGGCGGTCAACGGGCCGCTCTTGCAGGCCTGGTTCGCCCGCACCGGCCATCCCCACGCCCGCGACCCCTATTTCCTCTACGGCGCCTCCAATCTCGGTTCCTTCGCCGCCCTCGTCGCCTACCCGCTGGTGATCGAGCCGACCATCGGTGTCACCGCCCAGAGCCGCCTGTGGAGCGGCGGCTTCCTTGCCCTCGCCCTCGCCGTCCTCGCTCTCGGGCTCCTCACCGCGCGCCTGTCTCCCGCCGCGGTCGCCCACACCCCCGTCCCGGCCCGGCCGATCGCCCTCGCGCGCCGCGCGCGCTGGATATTCCTCGCCTTCGTGCCCTCGGCGCTGCTGGTCGCCCTTACCGCCCACGTCTCCACCGACGTCGCCGCCGCGCCCTTCCTGTGGGTTCTGCCGCTGTCGCTGTTCCTGCTCACCTTCGTGATCGTGTTCCAGCGTCGGCCGCTCGTCCCCCATGCCACCGCCCTCGCCGTCCAGCCGCTGCTGCTCGCCGCCGTGATCGCTGTCACCGCTCTGCCGGTGCTGCCGCTGCCCGCCCGCATCGGGGTCGAGCTGCTCGCCTTCTTCGTCGCCGCTCTCGTCGCCCACGGCGAACTCGCCGCCGACCGCCCCGAGCCGGAGAACCTGACCGCGTTCTATCTGTGGATGAGCCTCGGCGGCGTCCTCGGCGGCATCTTCGCCGGCCTCCTCGCCCCGCAGATCTTCGCGACCATCGCCGAATACCCGATCCTGCTCGTCGCCACCGTCGCCACCCGCCCGGGCCTCCTCCGCCTCGATCGCCGCACCGCCCTGCGCGCGCTCGGCCCCGTCGCCGCGATCGCCATCGTCCTCGCGTCCACCCGCCTTCTCGGCTACGATCTCGGATCGATCCCGGCCATCGTCGCCGTCGCCGCGATCACGATTGCCGTCGGCGCGATCGTGTGGGCCCGTGGCGACGATCTGCGCCTCCTCGCCACGCTGGCGATCGTGATCCTAGCCCTCCAGGCCTTCACCCCGGGGTTGGGCACGACCACCTCGATCCGCTCCTTCTACGGCGTCAACCGCATCGCCGAGAGCAGCGACGGCCACTTCCGCTTCCTGTTCTCTGGAACCACCATCCACGGCGCCCAGCGCCTGCGCGGCGCCGACGGCACCGCCGTGTCCGGTCCGCCGCGCCCGGCCACCTACTACTGGCCCGGCTCGCCCATGGCCGACGTGATCGCCGCCACCCGCGCCCAGCGCGGCGGCACGCTCCCCCGCCTGATCACCGTCGGCCTCGGCACCGGTTCGCTCGCCTGCCACAAGCGGCCGGGCGAATCCTGGACCTTCTACGAGATCGATCCGGAGGTGGTGCGCATCGCCCGCGATCCCACCCGCTTCCGCTTTCTGTCGGATTGCGCTCCCGGCCAGGAGATCGTCGTCGGCGACGGCCGCCTCACCCTCGCCGATCACGGCGGCGCCGCCGCCGACGTCCTGATCGTCGACGCCTTCGCCTCCGACTCGATCCCCGTCCATCTCCTGACCCGCGAGGCGATCGCCCTCTACACCGCCCGCCTCGCCCCGCACGGCGTGATGGCCTTCCATCTGCAGAACAAGCACATGGAACTGACCCGCGTCGCCGCCGCCCTCGCCACCGCCGACGGCTGGACCGCCTGGGTCCGCGTCGGCCGTCCCGATGCCGCCGGCGTCGAGAACCACGACTTCCAGACCACCGTCGTCGTGCTCGCCCGCGACCCCGCCGACGTCGCTCGCCTCGTCGCCGACCCCGAATGGCGGCGCATGGCCCCCGAGACCACCGTGACCGCCTGGACGGACGACCACGCCGACGTGCTCGACGCCATCCTGCGCAAGTATCGCGGCGACGGCCCCCGCCTCGTCCCCTGACGGCGCCCCCGAACGCACGACGGCCCGGATCTCTCCGGGCCGCCGCCTCTCGGCCGGGGGAACGGAAGCGGTCGGGTCAGAACCGCTTCAATTCGATGGAGTGCTTCTTCAGGGCGTAGCCGATCTGGCGCGGCGTGAGGCCGAGGATGCGCGCCGCCTTGGCCTGCACCCAGCCCGACCGCTCCATCGCGTCGATCAACCGCTCGCGCTCGCTCGGTCGCCCCCCGAGCGCCGGACAATTGGCGTCGGCGTGTTCGCACAGGCCCGGCGGCACCTCGCTCGCCACCGGCGCGGCCGCGGCCTCCGCCGCCGCAGCCTCGGCGGGCCC
>JBEOKB010000130.1:0-12535 GCA_040275425.1 Siculibacillus sp.
GTGCACGACGCGGCGCGACCCTTCGTCACGGCCGAAGTGATCGAGCGCACCATCGCCGGGCTCGCCGCCGCCGAGGGTGCGCTCGCGGCGGTGGCGGTGGTCGACACGCTGAAGCGCTGCGGGGCCGACGGGGTGATCATCGAGACGGTGTCGCGCGAGCGCATGTTCGCGGCGCAGACGCCGCAGGGCTTCCGCTTTCCCGCTCTCAGGGCGGCGCACGCGCGGGCGCGGGCCGAGGGGCTCGACCATTTCACCGACGACGCGGCGGTGGCGGAATGGGCCGGGCTCGCGGTGGCGGTGGTCGAGGGCGACCCCGCCAACGTCAAGATCACCACCTCCGACGATCTCGTCCGAGCCGAGGCGCGCATGACCACCGATCTCTTCTCTCGCCTGCCCGACGTGCGGGTCGGCACCGGCTACGACGTCCACGCCTTCACCGAGGGCGACGGAGTGACGCTGTGCGGCGTGACCATCCCGTTCGATCGTCGGCTCGAGGGCCATTCCGACGCCGACGTCGCCATGCACGCGCTGACCGACGCCATCCTCGGCGCGCTCGGCGACGGCGACATCGGCGCGCATTTTCCCCCGACCCAGCCGCAGTGGCGAGGGTGCGCCTCGGAGGTGTTCCTGAAGGACGCCGCCGCTCGGCTCGCGGCGCGCGGCGGCATGCTCGCCCATGCGGACGTGACCATCGTCGCAGAGGCGCCGAAGGTCGGGCCGCATCGCGAGGCGATGCGGGCGCGGCTGGCCGAAATACTCGGGATTTCGATCGATCGGGTCGGGGTGAAGGCGACCACCAACGAAAAACTCGGTTTCGTCGGTCGACGCGAGGGCATCGCCGCACTAGCTACCGCGACCATCAGACTACCGACTGTGTGATCGCCCTTACTGTGCGAACACGACGCTCTCGTGCGAAACGTCACGCGACAACGGGCCCCGCACGACAACGACGCGGGCCGAATGAGGATGGCAAATGCTCGATCTCGATCTGTTCGAGGCACGGGCGCGCGCGATCGTCGAAGCCGCGACGAAACGACGGCTGATGATCGCGACGGCGGAATCGTGCACCGGTGGCCTCGTCGCCGGACTTCTCACGGCGATACCCGGCTCCTCGGCCGTGTTCGACCGTGGCTTCGTCACCTATTCGAACCAGGCCAAGATCGAGATGCTCGGCGTGTGCGGGGCACTGCTCGAGCAGGTCGGCGCGGTCAGCCGCGAGGTGGCCGAGGCGATGGCGACGGGGACGGTGGCGCGCTCGCGCGCCGACATCGCCGTTTCGGTGACGGGAATCGCCGGACCGAGCGGCGGCAGCGCCGACAAGCCGGTCGGGCTCGTGCACTTCGCGGCGCTGCGGCGGGGCGGCGAGCCGATCACGCTCGAACGGCGCTTCGGCGACCTCGGCCGCGACGCGGTGCGCCGGGCGGCGGTCGAACAGGCGCTCGACCTCATCGACGAACTGCTGGCGAACGGCGCGACGGCGTGAGGGACGGCCTCGCGCCGGTCACGTCGCCTTGGCGAGACGATCGAAGGCGCGAAGACGGGCGAGCAGCGCCGGCATCTCGGCGAGCGGCACCATGTTGGGGCCGTCGGAGGGGGCGCGATCGGGGTCCTCGTGGGTCTCGATGAACACGCCCGCCACGCCGACGGCGACGGCGGCGCGGGCCAGGACGTCGACGAACTCGCGTTGCCCCCCCGAGGAGGTGCCCTGTCCGCCCGGCTGCTGGACCGAATGGGTGGCGTCGAAGATCACCGGGGCGCCGGTCGCGGCCATGATCGGCAGGGCGCGCATGTCGGAGACGAGCGTGTTGTAGCCGAAGCTCGCGCCGCGTTCGGTCAGGAGCACGTTCGGGTTGCCGGCGCCGGTGAGCTTGGCCACCACGTTCTTCATGTCCCAGGGCGCCAGGAACTGCCCCTTCTTGACGTTGACGACGCGGCCGGTGGCGGCGGCGGCGAGCAGGAGATCGGTCTGGCGGCAGAGAAACGCCGGGATCTGCAGCACGTCGACCACCTCGGCGACGGAGGCGCACTGCGCGGCGTCGTGGACGTCGGTCAGCACCGGCAGCCCCAGGCTCTCGCGGATCTCGGCGAAGACCGGCATCGCGCCGGAGAGGCCGATGCCGCGCGCGGCGGTGGCGGAGGTGCGGTTGGCCTTGTCGAACGAGGTCTTGAAGATCAGACCGATGTCGAGGGCGGCGCACATCTCCTTGAGCGCGGTCGCGGTCTCCAGCGCGTGCGCCCGGCTCTCCATCTGGCACGGGCCGGCGATGAGGACGAGGGGCAGACGGTTGCCGATGCGGACCGAGCCGACGACGACTTCGGAATTGGGGGACATGGTCACTCCTGCGGCTCCGCTCGGCGGGCGCGTTCGAAGGCGATGGTGGCGCCGTGGACGCCGGTGACGACGAGGGCGTCGTGGCGGTCGGCGACGGCGAAGCCGCCGGCGACCAACTGGCTGGCCGCCTCGCCGAAGTCGGCGACGGCGAAGCGCAGGGCGGCGAAGGTCAGTCGCTCGGGATCGCGCGGCAGGCTCGCCTCGCCGTAGCGCCAGCGGAAGGCGGCGGGCGTCACCACCTCGATCGACCCGCGCGGGGTGGGGATCACCAGTCCGGCGCTGGTCGCATGAAACTCGCGCTGGCCGACGAAGGCCGACAGGCCCTCGTGGAAGTCGGTCGGGTCGGGCGCGACCAGGACGGCGGCGGCGATCGAGCGCGCGGTGTTGGGGTGGACCTGGTAGGCCGGCTTCCAGAAGTTCTCCGGGTAGCGCTGGCGGCAGGTGAAGAAGCCCATGTCCGGGGTGGGGTGCGCCCCCTCCCCTTCGAAGCTCGTGAAGGTCAGATCGAAGCCGACGCGGCGCTCCTCGCCGTCGGGCGAGATCGCCACGCGCTCGAAGCCGAACGGGTCGAAGACGCGCAGGCCGTGGGCGGCGAAGGCGGCGCGATCGGTGGCCTCGTCGGTCGATTCCAGCACCAGCATCGACAGGGCGTCGCCGTGGGCGGCGATGAAGTCTCTGTTCCAGGCACCGAAGGAGAAGGCGGTCTCGGTCGGCTCGGGCAGGGTCGCGCCCTCGCCGACGGCGAGGATCTCGACGAAGCAGCCGTCGAGTTGGATCAGGCGGTTCTCGGTGCCCCAGGGGTGACGGGCGGTCGGCGTCAGGCAGAAGCCGAGCCGGGCCCAGTCGTCGGTGGCGCGGTCGAGGTCGGCGACCGCGGCGACGACGTGGTCGATCCCACGCGCGGACGGGGACGAGTGATCGACGTGGGTCATGGGCGTCTCCGAGGCGCGGGCGCGAGGGCGGCGGGGAGCCGTCGCCCGAGGGTCGGCCGCGCGGGGCCTCTCTTACACCGCCATGGCGGCGGCGTCGACGATACCGCCGGCGAGCGAGGCCGCGCCGAGGAAGATGCCCGAGGCCACTTCGCCGCGATCGATGCGGGTGGAGACGTCGCGCAGCATCAGGAGGCGGAAGAACCAGTAGACCGCCACCTGCACCACGATCGCCACCACGCCCCACACCAGGAACACCAGAAGCGTCGCCGAGTGCTGGGCGGCGACCGCCAGCGGCAGGGTGTAGCCGAGGAGCGAGCCGGAGAAGGCGAGCGCGGCGGCGGGATTGCCGGCGCGGATCAGCCGCAGCTCGTCGTGGGCCGTCGCCAGCATGTAGACCGAGGCGTAGACCGCGATCAGGCCGAGCGACAGGCCGACGTAGACGACGAAGGGGCCGAGCCCGGCGAGGCTGTCGGTGAGCGGGGTCCAGTCCATGGGGCCTTCTCCTCTCGCCGGGGCGTCACACCAGCCGGCTCTGTTCCTTGGCGGCGGCGATGAAGCTCGTGAAGAGCGGGTGCGGCTCGAACGGGCGGCTCTTCAGCTCGGGATGATACTGCACGCCGATGAACCAGGGATGGTCCTTGATCTCGACCGTCTCGGGCAGCACGCCGTTCGGCGACATGCCGGCGAAGTGCAGGCCCGCCGCCTCGAGCATGTCGCGATAGGCGACGTTGACCTCGTAGCGGTGGCGATGACGCTCGGAGATGGTGGTGGTGCCGTAGATCTCGGCGATCTTGGAGCCCGGCTCCAGCTTGGCCTCGTAGGCGCCGAGACGCATCGTGCCGCCGAGATCGCCGCCCTCCTCGCGGGTGTGCAGCTCGTTGCCCTTGACCCATTCGGTCAGGAGGCCGACCACCGGCGCGTCGCAGGGGCCGAACTCGGTCGAGCCGGCGCCCTCGACGCCGGCCATGTTGCGGGCCGCCTCGATCACAGCCATCTGCATGCCGAAGCAGATGCCGAAATAGGGAACCTTCGACCGACGGGCCCAGGAGGCCGCGCGGATCTTGCCCTCGGTGCCGCGCTTGCCGAAGCCGCCGGGCACCAGGATGCCGTGGACCTGCTCGAGCCAGGGCGCCGGGTCCTCCTTCTCGAAGATCTCGGCGTCGACCCAGTCGAGCTTGACCTTGACCCGGTTGGCGATGCCGCCGTGGGTCAGCGCCTCGATCAGCGACTTGTAGGCGTCGAGGAGCTCGGTGTACTTGCCGACGACGGCGATGGTGACCTCGCCCTCGGGGTTGTGGATGCGATCGGAGATCTCGGTCCACCGGCTCACGTCGGGCTCGGGGGCGTCGGAGAGGCCGAAGGCGGCCAGCACCTCGTCGTCGAGGCCTTCCTGGTGATAGGCGATCGGCACGTCGTAGATCGACTTGACGTCGAGCGCCTGGATCACCGCGCTCGGGCGCACGTTGCAGAACAGCGACAGCTTGCGGCGCTCGTTCTCCGGGATCGGCCGATCGGCGCGCACCAGCAGGATGTCGGGAGCGATGCCGATCGAGCGCAGCTCCTTGACCGAGTGCTGGGTCGGCTTGGTCTTCAGCTCACCGGCCGAGGGGATGTAGGGCATCAGGGTGAGGTGGACGTAGACCGAATGGCCGCGCGGCAGCTCGTTGCCGAGCTGGCGGATCGCCTCGAAGAAGGGAAGGCCCTCGATGTCGCCGACGGTGCCGCCGACCTCGGTCAGCACGAAGTCGTAGTCCTCGTTGCCGGTGACCACGAACTCCTTGATGGCGTCCGTCACGTGCGGGATGACCTGGACGGTGCCGCCGAGGTAGTCGCCGCGGCGCTCCTTGGCGATGATGTCCTGGTAGATCTTGCCCGTCGTGATGTTGTCCTGCTTGTTGGCGGGACGACCGGTGAAGCGCTCGTAGTGACCGAGATCGAGATCGGTCTCGGCGCCGTCGTCGGTGACGAAGCATTCGCCGTGCTGATACGGAGACATCGTCCCCGGATCGACGTTGAGATAGGGGTCGAGCTTTCTCAGCCGAACCTTGTAGCCGCGTGCCTGAAGGAGCGCTCCGAGGGCCGCAGACGCAAGCCCCTTGCCGAGCGAGGACACCACGCCGCCGGTGATGAAGACGTACCGCGCCATGGGATTCGACCATACCTGGATCGCCGGGTGATTCGCTATTCGCGACGGCCGGGCGAGACTGTCATCCACGGAAGATCGGCGCGCGCAGATGGTCGCGCCACCCTTCCAACGAAAGCGGGACCGGAGAGCGCGTCACGCCGTCCGGTCCCGGGAGATCTCGATCGCCCGGAGGCGAGAGGTCACTGGCCGGCGGGCTTGGGCGCCTCGGGAGCGGCCGGCGCCGAGGGGGCGGCCGGAGCAGCGGGTGCGGTCTTCTGCATCTGCTGGAGCTGATCGAGGATGCCGCCGCCCCCGGCCGGAGCCGCGGGCGCCGCCGGAGCGGCGGGCGAGGAGGCGGCCGGGACCGCGCCGTCGAGGATCGACGAGGGCTTGTCGCTCTTCTGGCCGGCGATGATCGCCAGGATCAGCGAGGTGGCGAAGAAGCCGGCGCCGAGGATGGCCGTGGTGCGGGTCAGCACGTTGGCGGTGCCGCGCGACGACATCAGGCCGCCGCCGCCACCACCCATGCCGAGGGCGCCGCCCTCCGACTTCTGCAGCAGCACGACGCCGACGAGCGCCAGCACCAGCATCAGATGAATCACGATGATGACGGTTTCCATCGATCCCAACCGACTGAAAACGAACCGAACGGCGACGGAGTGAGCCTCCGCGCCGTCGGTTTCGAGGTTTTTTCCGGAGCGCCGCGCGAGCGGTGATCCACGAGTTCGGCTCGCGTCTTACACGATCGCGACGGCGGGCGCCAGTGTGTGCTCTCCCGGGGCGGGCGGGTTCTCACCCGCCGCTTCATTGAACGACGGACCTCACATCCATTTGATTGTTCGCCCAGCGTATACGATGCGTCGTCGACGAGGGGCCTCGTGCAAACCATTCGCAAGAGGCAGGGTGTGTGCATCGCAACAACGCCGCCGATCGCGGCCTTCGGAGATCCCGCCCATGTCGCTCACCCCCACGCTCGAAGCCCATGCGCCCAAGGCGCTCGCCGTTCTGCGCATCGCCACCGCGCTCGTGTTCCTCGCCCACGGCACGGCGAAGTTCTTCGCGTTCCCGCACGTCGCGATGTTCGACGGCATGCCGGTGTTCTCGATCTACGGTCTCGCCGGGGCGCTGGAGATCGGCGGCTCGATCCTGCTGATCCTCGGCCTGTTCGTGCGACCGACCGCCTTCGTGCTGTCCGGCTTCATGGCGGTGGCCTATTTCACGGCTCATGCGCCCAAGAGCTTCTTCCCGATCCTCAACGGCGGCGACAGCGCGATCCAGTTCTCGTTCGTCTTCCTCTACATGGTGTTCGCCGGTGGCGGGGCCTGGACGCTCGACGGACGGCGCGGGGCCTGAGGCCGCGCGACCGTTCGCGCCACGAACACGAACGGCGGCCCTCGCGGGCCGCCGTGTCACGTTCCGGGGTCGCGGATCGGGCCTTCTCAGCGATAGGCCTCGGCGATCGCCAGGAAGTCGACCGCCTTCAGGGAAGCGCCGCCGACGAGCGCGCCGTCGACGTCCGCGACCGACAGCAGTTCCTTGGCGTTCGAGGGCTTGACCGAGCCGCCGTAGAGAATACGGACATCGGCGCCCGCGGGGCCGTACATGGCGACGAGGCGGGCGCGGATGAAGCCGTGGACCTCGGCGACGTCGGCCAGCGTGGGGACGAGGCCTGTGCCGATGGCCCAGACCGGCTCGTAGGCGACGACCAGGGTCGCGCCGGTCATGCCGGCCGGCAGCGAGCCGTCGACCTGGGCGCCGACCACGGCGAGGGTCTCGCCGGCCTTGCGCTGGGCCTCGGTCTCGCCGACGCACACGATCGCGGTCAGGCCGGCGCGCACGGCGGCCTCGGCCTTGGCCTTGACGATCGCGTCGGTCTCGGCGTGGTCGGTGCGGCGCTCGGAGTGGCCGACGATCACGGCGGAGGCGCCGGCGTCCTTCAGCTGCTCGGCCGAGACGTCGCCGGTGTGGGCGCCGGAGACCTTGGCGTGGCAGTCCTGGCCACCGACGGGGATCGGGCCGCCGACGGCGGCGAGGCGCGCGATCAGGGTGGCGGGCGGGCAGATCATCAGATCGACCCTGGCCTTCAGGGCGTCGTCCCAGGCGGCGATCATCGCTTCGAACTCGCCGACCGAGGCGGAGAGCCCGTTCATCTTCCAGTTTCCGGCGACGAGCGGCTTCATGATCGTTCTCCTCGGATGTGGTCCACGGACCCGTTGCGACGTCGCGGCGTCGCGACCCTTCGGGGCGAAGCGGTAGCACTTCGGCGCGCGTTCCCGCAACGGCGGCCGGATGCGTCGGATCGCCGAGCGGGCAACTACGGATGGCCCGCGCAGACCGTCGGCGACCCTCGAGGCCGGTTCTTCGGCGCCCGGCGATCTCGCCTTGCACGGGAGGTGGAGCGTTCCTATGATCCGCGCGCCCGCGCCGGGGGTTCGTCCCGGCGGTCTGCACACGTATCGACGGACCCACATCCCCATGCTCGACGTCCTGCGCCGCGGCGCCTCCACCTGGATCTCGAAACTGCTCCTCGGCCTGCTGATCGTCAGCTTCGGCGTGTGGGGCATTGCCGACGTGTTCCGGGGCTTCGGTTCCAATACGGCATTCCACGTCGGCGAGCGCGAGATCGGCGTGGTCGAACTCGATCGCTCCTATCAGATGGAGCTGCAGCAGCTGTCGCGGCGGATGAATCGCCCCTTCAACAAGGACGAGGCGCTCAAGACCGGCATCTCGGCGCAGATCATCGGCAAGATCGTCTCCGAGGCGACCATCGCCGAGGCGGCGCGGGAGATGCGGCTCGACGTGTCGGACGTCACGGTGCGCGCGGACATCCTGCGCGATCCGGCGTTCAAGGGCGCCAACGGGGCGTTCGATCGCGCCCGCTTCGTCGATCTCATGCGCGCGAACGGGATGAACGAGGACATGTACGTGGTGCGGCGCCGCGCCGACATGGTGCGGGCGCAGGTCATGGACGGGCTCGGCGGAGGCGTGCAGGCGCCGAAGGTGTGGGCGGAGGCGCTCGACCAGTTCCGTAACGAGACCCGCGTGGTGCGCTCGGTCACGCTGTCGACGGCCTCGCTCGCGCCGGTCGGGACGCCGACCGCCGAGGAGCTCGCCGCCTTCTTCGCCGAGCGCAAGGCGCAGTTCCGCACGGTCGAGACGCGATCGCTGGTGGCGGTGGTGCTCGATCCCAAGGCGCTGGCGCATCCGGAGGACGTCTCCGACGACGACGCCAAGGTGGAGTATCAGCGCCAGAAGGAGCGCTGGATCACCATCGAGAAGCGCCGGATCGTGCAGATCGCCTTCGACGACGCGGCGCAGGCGGAGGCGGCGCTCGCCGAGATCAAGGCGGGCAAGCCCTACACCGAGGTGGCGGCGGCGCGCGGCGAGGACGCGGTCGCCGATCTCGGCCTGCTGGCGCGCACGGGCTTCCTCGACGCGCGGGTGGCGGAGGCGGCCTTCGCCATTCCCGCCGTCGGCGCGACCTCGCCGGTGCTGACGGTGCGCGACAAGCCGGTGGTGCTGGCGCTCGCGGGCCTGGAGCCGGGTTCGGAGAAGTCGTTCGCCGAGGTGTCGGCGACGATCAAGGGCGAGATCGCCGCCAAGCGCGCCGAGGGCGAGGTGCTGGCGCGTCACGATCAGGTCGAGGACGCGATCGCCGGCGGGGCCAAGCTCGCCGAGGTGGGGACCCGATTCGGCCTGCCGCCGGTCGAGATCAAGGGACTGACCCGCGACGGCAAGACCGCCGCCGGCACCGCTCCGGCGCTGCCGAAGCTCGAGGATCTGGTCAAGGGCGCGTTCGAGAGCGACGTCGGGGTCGAGAACGATCCGATCGACCTCAACGGGCACGGCTTCATGTGGTACGCGCTGACCTCGGTCGAACCGTCGCGCGAACGGACGCTCGACGAGGTGCGCGAGCAGGCGGTCGCGGCATGGACGGCGCGTGAGATCGACCGGCGTCTGGCGGCCGAGGCCAAGGCGATCATCGATCGCGTCGGCAAGGGCGAGGACTTCGACAAGGTGGCCGAATCGCTCGGGCTCACGGTCGCGGTGTCGCAGCCGTTCAAGCGGCTGGAGAAGGTCGAGGGTCTGCCGACGTCGGCGGTGATGGCGGCGTTCGCCGGACCTGAGGGGCGGGTCGCCTCGGTCTCGGGCGACGGCGGCACCACCCACGTCGTGCTGCAGGTCGCCGAGGTCAAGGCGTCGGTGTTCTTCGAGGGCACGGACGAGGAGAAGGCCCTGTCGCAGCAGGCGGCGGAGACGATGCGCACCACCCTGCTCGAGAACTGGCTCGGGTTGGTGCAGAAGGACATCGGCGTCAGCGCCAATCGCCAGGTCATCGGCCGCGTCACCGGCCAGTCGCAGAACTGAGGTCTCTCTCCCCATGCGCATCGAACCGACGATCGAGGATTTTTCCGCCCTCCATGACGCCGGGCGGCCGACGGTCGTATGGACGACGCTGGTCGGCGATCTGGAGACCCCGGTCTCGGCCTACATGAAGATCGCGACCGGACGCGATCACTGCATCCTGCTCGAATCGGTCGAGGGCGGGGCGGTGCGCGGACGTTATTCGATGATCGCGTTCGACCCGGATCTGGTTTTCCGCGCGCGCGGGGCCCAGGGCGAGATCAACCGCCGCTTCGCCACCGACCGCACGGCGTTCGAGCCGGTCGAGGGCGTGGCGCTCGAGGCGCTGCGCGGGCTCGTCCACGAGAACGAGTTCGAGATGCCGGCCGGGCTGCCGCCGATGGCGGCGGGCATGTTCGGCTATCTCGGCTACGACATGGTCCGCCAGATGGAGGAGATCGGCGAGCCCAACCCCGACGTCCTCGGTCTGCCCGACGCGATCCTGGTGCGCCCGCGCACCGTGCTGATCTTCGACGCGGTCAAGGACGAGATCTGGGTGGTCGCCCGGGTCCATCCGGAGGCGGGCGTCTCGGCGGCGCAGGCGCACGCGCGCGCGGTCGAGCGCATCGCGAACGTGATCGACGCGCTCGATCGGCCGCTCGACAAGACGGCCTACGAGGTCGGCGACGTCGCGCTCGACGTGCCGATGGTCTCCAACACCACGGCCGACGCCTATTGCGGCATGGTGGAGCGCTCGAAGGAGTACATCAAGGCGGGCGACATCTTCCAGGTGGTGCTGTCGCAGCGGTTCGAGGCGCCGTTCACCCTGCCGCCGTTCGCGCTCTATCGGGCGCTGCGTCGGGTCAATCCGGCGCCGTTTCTCTACTTCCTGAACTTCGGCGACTTCTCGGTGGCGGGCTCGTCGCCGGAGATCCTGGTGCGAGTGCGCGAGGGCGAGGTCACCATTCGGCCGATCGCCGGCACGCGTCCGCGTGGGCGTACCCCGGCCGAGGACAAGGCCAACGCCGCCGACCTGCTCGCCGATCCGAAGGAGCTGTCGGAGCACTTGATGCTGCTCGACCTCGGGCGCAACGACGTCGGCCGGGTGGCGGAGATCGGCACGGTCAAGGTCACCGACAAGTTCTTCCTCGAGTACTACAGCCAGGTGATGCACATCGTCTCCAACGTCACCGGGCGGCTCGACCGGTCGCACGACGCGCTCGACGCGCTCGCGGCCGGGTTCCCGGCGGGCACCGTGTCGGGGGCGCCGAAGGTCAGGGCGATGGAGATCATCGACGAGCTCGAGCGCGAGAAGCGCGGGCTCTACGCGGGTTGCGTCGGCTATTTCTCGGCCGACGGGGCGATGGACACCTGCATCGCGCTGCGCACGGCGGTGATCAAGGACGGCAAGATGTACGTCCAGGCGGGCGCGGGCATCGTGGCGGATTCGGTGCCCGCCTCCGAGCAGGCCGAATGCGTCAACAAGGCCAAGGCGCTGTTCCGCGCGGCGGAAGAGGCCGTGCGCTTCGCCCATTCGGCCAAGAAGGGGCAGTGAGGGGCGCGGCGCCTCGGCCCGGCCGGTGACCGCGCGCGGCGCCTAGCCGCCGCCCCCCTTCGCTGCGCAGGCGGCCTCCGCGCGGGCGGCGAGATCGGCGAGGCCGCCGGCGCTCATCCGCTCGAGGAAGGACGCGCGCGCCTCGCTCGAACCGAGGTCGCGACAGGGTAGGCGATCGTGGTCGAGGAGCCATGCCCACAGATCGCGGGCATCGGGGGCATGGGCGGCCGATCCCAGCCGCCGCACCACGCCTTCCGAACCGCCGGCGCGTGCCGGATCTGCTCCGGCGTCGAGCAGAATGCGCACGAGATCAGGCCGACGGCATTGCTCGGCGGCGAAGTCGAGGAGACCGCCTTCGGATCCACGATCGTGGTCGAGATCGACGCCACTGCGCGCGAGCGCCTCGAACGGGCCGAGGTGCGGAGTGCAGCCCCCGAAAAGGTTGTACATGACCTCGTCGATCGGTCGCCAACCCTTGAAACCGTGATTTGGATCGACACCCCGTCGGAGAGCCCAACGAATGTAGGTCGCGCCATTGGGGTCTTCGGCCGCCTCCCAGTAGAGACGCTCGCGAGGCGTCAGACGGAGGAGGTCGCGAGTCCAGATCGACGCCGTCCGCAAGGACGGAAGATCGTGCTCGGCCCAGACGTCGAGCAACAGCGCCGTACCGATCGGAATGAAACCGATGCCGGCCAACGCGGCGATGACGATGAGAAGGCGCCTCACGGTCTGCGCTCTCCGACATATCGACGTACGACGGGACGACCCACATCCTGCTTTCGCCATGGCCATCCAGTGTAGGAGACCGACCGAGCGTTGGCTCCGACCGTCCGATGAATTCCACTGTCGAACCCGACGTAGATCGCCGTATGACCGGTCGCGTTTCCGCTGCTCTCTTCAACGGCCACGACATCACCCGGGCGAAGTGATCCCGTCACCAGCGACCACCCCGACACTTCACGCGAAGGATCGGCCCATTGTCCAGCCAGCAGTGGATATTTCGCCGCGCCCAACCCGAACCAATTGTAGAGAACGCCACCGTTGGCCAACGGCGGATCGGCTTCGACGTTTTTCAAAATATCGTACACGAAAAGATTGCACTTGTTCGACCCAGCTGGATAGTTTCCCTTGGCAACACCATATGCCCATCGAGCAGAATCGCGTTCTGCAAGTGCTTTCTCGGCTATGGCCAGACGTGCTCTATTCGTCTCTGCGTGAGATATTTCGATGCTGGAAGACGCTCGCGC
>JBEOKB010000131.1:0-6002 GCA_040275425.1 Siculibacillus sp.
CCAGTTGGTCGCCTCGACGATCAGGCCGCGCTTCGGCAGATGGGTCGACATCCACACCCGCGAAGTGCAGCGCCGCCCCGCTCGGCCCGAGCGCCGCCCCGCTCTCCAGCACGAAGGCGGTGGCGAGCACGAACAGGAGCCCGCTCGTCGCCCCGGCGAGAATGCGCACCGCGTCCCATCCGAGAACGCCGAGCGGCAGGCCCATCGCCGCGATCGCCACCACCGCGCCGCCGAGCGCGAGCCGCAACAGCGACGCCCGCGCTTCCGGCCGCGCCCGCCCCGCCCAGATCACCCCGCCGAGATAGGCGGCGAGATTGAGCGAGGCCATCAGCCCGGCCTCGGCGTCGGAGAACCGCGCCGCCGCCTGCATCTCCGGCAACAGCGCCGTGAAGGCGAAGCGGCCGAGCCCCATCGCCAGCATCAGCGTCGCCGCCCCCCGCCCCAGTGTCGCCAGCCGCTCGCCTCGGGTCATTCCGCCCTCTCTTCGCTCTGGTCACGGTGACGACGCCGAGCTATCGTTTCAAATGAATTCTTCAGAACGATTTCATCATCGAAAGTGATGACGATGGATCTCGCCGACCTCCGCCTCGTCCGCGCCGTGCTCGAAGGCGGTGGCGTCTCGCGCGCCGCCGAGCGCCTGAACTGCGTCCAGTCCAACGTCACCGCCCGCCTGCGCCGGTTGGAGGACGACCTCGGCGGTCCGCTCTTTCACCGCACGCCGCGTGGCGTCACCCCGACCCCGGCCGGTCGCGTCCTCGCCGACTACGCCGCCCGCGTTCTCGCCCTCGCCGACGAGGCCCGCCGCGCCACCGCCGCCGCGCTCGCCGGCGCCGGCCCGCTGAGCCTCGGCGCCATGGAGACGGCGACGGCGGTGCGCCTGCCGCCGGTTCTCGCCCGTTTCCACGCCGAGCACCCCGCCGTCGAGCTCACGCTCGCCACCGGCACCAGCGACGAGATCCTCGCCGCCGTGCTCGATCGCCGCCACGACCTCGGCCTCGTCGCCGTCCCGGTCGATCATCCCGATCTCCTCGCCGAGGAAGCCTTCGTCGAGGAACTGGTGCTCGTCCACGACGGTCGACGAACCGGTGCCGCGCCCCTCCTCGCCTTCCGCTCCGGTTGCAGCTATCGCCGCCGCGCCGAGCAGTGGCTCGCCGAGACCGGCCGCGCGCCGACTCGCGTAATGGAACTCGGCACCCTCGACGGCATCCTCGGCTGCGTCGCCGCCGGCATGGGTCGGGCGGTGCTGCCGCGCGCCGTCGTCGAGCGCGCCGACGTCGATCCCGCCCTGCGCTTCGAGCCGCTCGGCCACCCGCTCGCCCGCGTCCCCGTCCACCTCGTCCGCCGCCGCGACGCCCCCGACATGCCCGCCCGCGACGCCTTCGCCCGCCTCCTCCGCGCCATGTCCGCCGCCCCGCCCGCCCACCCCGCCGTTGACGTCCTCGCCCGCGCGGGCTAGCCGACCGGGAGCCCGCCCGCTCCGAGGGAGAATCGCCCGTGCCCGACGCCCGACCGCTCGCGCGGACCGACCATCCCGGCCTCGCCCCCACCTCCGGCCCGACGATGGACCGCGCCCGCACGGTCCTGCGCGAGGTGTTCGGCTACCCCGACCTGCGCCCCGGACAGGACGAGATCGTCGCCGCCGTTCTGGCGGGCGAGGACGTGCTCGCCGTCATGCCGACCGGCGCCGGCAAGTCGATGTGCTACCAACTCCCCGCCCTGGTGCGCGAGGAGCTGGTGGTGGTGGTGTCGCCGCTGATCGCCCTCATGCGCAATCAGGTCGCCCAGATGCGCGCCAACGGCGTCGCCGCCGGGGCGCTCAACTCCTCGACCGATCTCGACGAGTGGCGCCGCATCATGGACGACCTCGGCGCCGGTCGCCTGCGCCTGCTCTACGTCGCCCCCGAGCGCCTCGCCCGCCCCGACACCCAGGACATGCTCGCCCGCGCGAACGTGGCGATGATCGCCGTCGACGAGGCCCACTGCATCTCGCAGTGGGGCCACGACTTCCGTCCCGAGTATCGCGACATCGGCGCCTTCGCCGAGCGCATCGGCTCGCCGCGCATGCTGGCGCTGACCGCCACCGCCGACGAGGCCACCCGCGAGGAGATCCGCGAGCGCCTGTTCACCCGCGAGCCGCGCGTCTTCGTCCACGGCTTCGACCGGCCCAATCTCAAGCTGGCCATGCACCCCAAGGCCGACCCGCGCCGCCAGCTCGTGCGCTTCCTGAAGAGCCACGAGGGCGAGAGCGGCATCGTCTACTGTTCGTCGCGCAAGCAGACCGAGGAACTGGCCGAGGCCTTCCGCGAGGCCGGTCACCGCGCGCTCGCCTATCACGCCGGGCTCGACTCCGAGCTCCGCTCCGCCCGCCAGGACGAGTTCCTGCGCGAGGACGGCATGGTCATGGTCGCGACCGTCGCCTTCGGCATGGGCATCGACAAGCCCGACGTCCGCTTCGTCGCCCACGCCGCCCTGCCGAAGTCGATCGAGGCCTGGTATCAGGAGATCGGCCGCGCCGGCCGCGACGGCCTGCCCGCCGACACCCTCACCCTCTACGGCACCGACGACATCATCCTGCGCCGTCGCCAGATCGACGAGAGCGACGCCGCCGACGAGCAGAAGCGGGTCGAGCGCCAGCGCCTCAACGCCCTCGTCGCCCTGGCCGAGACCCCGCGCTGTCGCCGTCAGGTGCTGCTGGCGTGGTTCGGCGAGGAGAGCGAGCCCTGCGGCAACTGCGACGTCTGCCTCGACGGCGTCGAGACCTTCGACGGCACCGTCGCCGCCCAGAAGGTGCTCTCCGCGATCGTGCGCACCGACCAGCGCTTCGGCGAGGTCCACCTCGTCGACGTCCTCACCGGCGAGGTCAACGAGCGCACCACCCGCTTCGGCCACGAGAAGCTCAAGACCTTCGGCGTCGGCCGCGAATTCACCAAGCCGCAGTGGCGCGCGATCTTCCGCCAGATGCTCGCCCTCGGCCTCGCCGACGTCGACCTCGCTCGCCACGGCGCCTGGTACGTCACCGAGGCCGGCGGCGAGGTGTTGAAGGGCGCCCGCGCCGTCGTCTTCCGCCGCGACGTGGTCGAGAACGCCCGCGAGCGCGCCGCCAAGAAGAAGTCGACCCGCGCCGACCGCGTCACCGAGCGCGGCCTCGACGACGCCGAGGCCCGCCTGCTCGCCGCGCTGAAGGCCGAGCGCGCCTCCCTCGCCCGCGAGCTCAACGCCCCCGCCTACGTGGTCTTCGCCGACCGCACCCTGATCGAGATGGCCCACCGCCGCCCGAGCACGCGCGCCGAGATGGCCGAGATCCACGGCGTCGGCGCCGCCAAGCTCGCCCGCTTCGCCGACGCGTTCCTGCGCGTGATCCGCGACGCCTGAGCGCGCGCCGGGCCTCCCGGCCGGATCAGTGATCGTCGTCGCGCTCGTGGTGATCGTCGCGCTCGTGACGCTCGTGCAGCTCGCGCGCGATCCGCTCGAGCGTCGCCGGGTCGAACTTGGACTTGAGCGTCTCGCCGCGCGCGTTCTTGGCCACCACCTTGTAGCAGCCGTCGTCGGAGCGGATCGAGACGATCGTCCACCCCTCGCCCGCGAGCTTCGTGACCAGGGCCTCGCGCGGCTGCCAGTCGGCGAGCGGCACCACGCAGCGGCGATCCGCCCACGCCGCGCCGGACGCCAGCATCGTCGCCGCCAGGATCGCCACCACCACCGAAACTCTGCCCACGACGGTCTCTCCCACGCGAACTCGGGACCGATCTGATCATCTCGACCTGAAGCCGACCTGAACGCCGCCGAGGAAACGGGGGCTCCGTTCGACGTCGCGACGCGCTAGGGTGACACGAAACGCATCGAGGCGACACATGCGCATTCTTCTCGTCGAAGACGATCCCGTTCTCGGTCAGGCCGTCCGCGACCAGATCGCCGCCGACGGCCACTCCGTCGACTGGGTCGAGCGCCTCGACGACGCCCGCCGCGCCATCCTCTCCGCCGTGTTCGATCTCGTCCTGCTCGACCTGATGCTGCCCGACGGGCGCGGCCTCGACTTCCTGCGCGACCGCCGCCGCGCCGGCGACGTCACCCCCGTCGTCGTCCTCACCGCCCGCGATCAGATCTCCGACCGCATCGCCGGTCTCGACGCCGGCGCCGACGACTACATGGTCAAGCCGTTCGATCTCCACGAGCTGTCGGCCCGGATCAAGGCGGTCGGTCGCCGCTATTCCGGCAACCCCAACCCGCTCGTCACCGTCGGACCGCTCGAGGTCGATCTCGCCGCCCGCTCGGTCTTCCGCGACGGTCGCCCGATCCGCCTGACCGCGCGGGAATGGTCGCTGTTCGAGGCCTTCGTCCAGCGCCCCGGCCAATTGATGTCGAAGCCCCGGCTCGAGGAGCGGCTCTATTCCTTCGACGTCGAGATCGAGAGCAACACCATCGAGGTCTACGTCGCCCGCCTGCGCAAGAAGCTCGGCGCCGACGTGATCGAGACGGTGCGCGGCATGGGCTACCGCCTCGGCACGCCCGGAGGCGGCTCGTGACCACCGCGACCCGGAGCCTGCGTACCCGCCTCGCCCTCGGCCTCGCCACCGCCATCGCCGTGCTGTGGCTCGCCGCCGCCGCCCTCGCCGGGCTGGTCATCCGCGGCGAGATCGACGAGGTCTTCGACGGTGCCCTCCAGGAGGTCGCCCAGCGCGTGCTGCCCCTCGCCTATGCCGAGGTCCTGGCGCGCGAGTCCGACACCGGCATCCAGCACATGGCCCCGATCGGCCCGGCGCGCGAGACCATCACCTGGGTGGTGCGCGACGCCGCCGGCCGCGCCCTGCTCCAGTCGAGCGACGCCGACCCCGCCGTCCTGCCGCCCGATCTCTCGCCCGGCTTCCACACCACCGACCGCCTGCGCACCTATACCGAGACCGCCGTGCGCGGCTCGATCGTCGTCACCACCGCCGAGGAGGTCGGCCATCGCGAGGCGGCGGTGCGCCGCGCCGTCACCGCCCTGGTCTGGCCCCTGTTCGCCCTGGTGCCGATCGCCCTGCTCGGCGTGTGGCTGGTGGTGCGCCTGACCCTAGGCCCGGTCGTCGCCTTCCGCGCCGCCATCGAGGCGCGCGGCCGCGGCAATCTCTCTCCCCTCGCCTCCACCGGCCTGCCGGAGGAACTGGCCCCGGTCGCCACCGCCGTCGATGCCCTGATCGAACGCCTGCGCGGCGCGCTCGAGGCCGAGCGCGGCTTCGCCGCCAACAGCGCCCACGAGCTGCGCACACCCATCGCCGCCGCCCTCGCCCAGAGCCAGCGCCTGCTCGCCGAACTGCCCGACGACGCCACCCGCGAACGCGCCCGCGCCATCGCCGCCTCGCTGCGACGCCTCGCTCGCCTGTCGGAGAAGCTGTTGCAACTGGCCAAGGCCGAGGGCGGCGGCCTCCTCGCCGAACGCCCGGCTCCGCTCGCCCCGGTGCTGGCCCTGGTGGTCGACGAGATCGCCCGACAGGCCGACTGCGCCGACCTCCTCGACGTCGCCGTCGCCCCCGACGGCGGCCCGATCTCGGATCTCGACCCCGACGCCTTCGCCGTCCTCGCCCGCAATCTGATCGAGAACGCCGTCAAGCACGGCGCTCCCGACACCTCGGTCGTCGTCCGCCTCGACGCCGACGCCCTCGTCGTCGACGATCGCGGCGCCGTCCTGCCCCCCGACCGGCTCGCCCTCCTCACCCGCCCGTTCGAGCGCGGCCCGACCCGCGCCGACGGCTCCGGCCTCGGCCTGGCGATCGTCGCGGCGATCTGCCGAGGCGCCGGGCTCGAGCTCGAGCTCGCCTCGCCCGTCCCCGGCGAGGTCGACGGCTTCCGCGCCACCGTCCGCTTCGCCGCGCCCGCCGCGAACCTGACGCCGAGCTGAACGCCTCTTCACCCCGCCTTCAGGTCCGCGTCAGCCGCGCGGACGAGGATGCTCCCGTACCCCAATGGACGGGAGTTCCCCATGAAGACGCGCCTCCTCCTCGCCTCCGGCCTGCTTCTCGGCACCG
>JBEOKB010000132.1:0-8768 GCA_040275425.1 Siculibacillus sp.
GGGCCGCGATCGGCGCGCAGGCGGCGCACCCGCTCCTCGAGATCGACCGAGGTGCCGCAGAGGCCGCGCTCGGAGACGATCGCCGCGATCTCGGCGGCGAGCCGCCCCCCTCCCCCGCGCGCGGCGCGCACCACCATGTGGGCGAGGCGGGGATGAAGCGGCAGGCGGCGCAGGGCGCGACCCTCCATGGTGAGGCGGCCGTCGGCGTCGAGAGCGTCGAGTTCGCCGAGCAGGGCCACCGCCTCGTCCCAGGCCGGGCGCGGCGGGGGATCGAGGAAGGCGAGGCCGTCGGGGCTCGACACGCCCCATTCGGCCAGATCGAGCACCAGTCCGGTCAGATCGGCGGCAAGGATCTCGGGGGTCTCGAAGGCGGGGAGCGAGGCGGTCTGCGGCTCGGCCCACAGGCGCCAGCTCACGCCGGGCTCGGTGCGTCCGGCGCGGCCGCGGCGTTGATCGGCGCTCGCGCGCGAGGCGCGGACGGTCTCGAGACGGGTGAGGCCGGTGTCGGGCTCGTAGCGGGGCACGCGGGCGAGACCGGCGTCGACGACGATGCGCACGCCCTCGATGGTGAGCGAGGTCTCGGCAATCGAGGTGGCGAGCACCACCTTGCGCCGACCGGGCGCGGCGGGGCGGACGGCGCGGTCCTGCTCGGCGGGGGTGAGGGCGCCGTAGAGGGGGGCGAGGTCGACGCCCTCGGGCAGGCGGCCGTCGAGGGCCTCCGCGGTGCGGCGGATCTCGGCCTGTCCGGGCAGGAACACCAGCGCGGAGCCGGGATCGGCGTCGAGGGCGCGCAGCACCGCGCTCGCCACCTCGGCCTCGAGGCGGGCATCGGGGCGGCGGGGGAGATGACGGGTCTCGACGGGGAAGGCGCGCCCCTCGGAGGCGACGAGTTCGGCCTCGCCGAGGAGGGCGCGGACGCGGGCGCCGTCGAGGGTCGCCGACATCACCAGGAGGCGCAGGTCGGGGCGCAGCGCGGCCTGGGCGTCGAGGGCGAGGGCGAGGCCGAGATCACCGTCGAGGCTCCTCTCGTGGAACTCGTCGAACAGCACGGCGGCGACGCCGGAGAGTTCGGGATCGTCCAGGATCATGCGCGAGAACACGCCCTCGGTGACGATCTCGACGCGGGTGGCCTTCGACACCTTCGCATCCATGCGGACGCGATAGCCGACGGTGCGGCCGACCTCCTCGCCCAGCGTCGCGGCCATGCGGGCGGCGGCGGCGCGGGCGGCGAGGCGGCGCGGCTCCAGCACGAGGATGCGGCCGTCGCCGCGCCAGGGGGCGGCGAGGAGATCGAGCGGCACGCGCGTGGTCTTGCCGGCGCCGGGCGGGGCGACCAGGACGGCGTTCGGCTTCTCCGCGAGGGCGGCGCGCAGGGCGGGCAGCGCGGCCTCGATCGGCAGATCGCTCGGCGGCAGGGGGAAGGGCGTCGACATGGGGACCGGTTCTAGCCGCTCGCCGAGCGCGGGAGAAGAGCACCGCGCGGGGCGGGCGCGGGCGGCGGCGTTCACCACGTCGAGCGATCGTGGGCGCGGAGGCGTTGTGGAAGCGGGCGGGGGAGCCTACTATTCCGCCTCCGAAACGATGGGCGAGCCGTCATGCCGGTCGAGATCCGACCCAGTCAGGCGCTGAAACTCTGGCACGACGTCACGCTCGATCTGGTGCGCGACGGCGAGACGGATCTGAGCGCGCGGCAGATGACCATTCTGCTCACCGTCTATCTCGAGCCGCCGCCGCACACGGTGCGCGGGCTGGCCGCCAAGCTCAACGTCACCAAGCCGGCGATCACGCGCGCGCTCGACACGATGGGCGAGCGCGGGTTGGTGGATCGGCGGCGCGACGAGCGCGATCGGCGCAACGTGCTGATCCAGCGCACGGTCGAGGGCGCGTTGTGGGTGGAACGGCTCGGCGACGAGATCGTTCGGCGCGCCAGAAGCCTGCCGCGCTAGACGCGGCCTCCCCGACGCGCGCCGGGGCGGCGTCGAAGTGGAGATCCCTCGGCGTCGGCCGGGTCGAGCCCGGCGATCCACGATCGCAGTCCGCCGACCTTCGCGACCCTCGGTCGAGACCGATCACGCCTGCACGGCCGCCGTCATCGTGCATCGCAACATGCGCCTTCGCCTCGGTCGCGCGGCGCGGCGTCCGCGCTCGACGTCGAAGCGGTGAAGAGCGACGAAGTGGCGACACCTGTTTCGAATCGTTCGAATACAAGTGCGCGGCTTCATCGTTCATTCACCACCGACGCTTTCGCGTGTTTCAGATCAGCATCCGCAATATTCTACACTCTGCCTTTCCGGCAGATCGAGATGGTGACTCCGGGTGGTGAAATTTCGAATTTCGCCTCAGTGAAAATGCGGACGCACCGCCCCTAGACGTGCGACGTCGCAATGAAGGCGTGAAACACCACGTCGACGCAAGTGCGAAGACTTGCAAGTCGATCGCGACTAAGGCACATTCGGGAGTGACGACGGGTCGCGGTTCAGCCGTTCGGCTATGGGCGCATCCTTCTCTCACGTGAACGAGCGTGATCTTTCGGATGAACCGACGGAACGAGCATCGCGCCGAGCAGGGCGCGAGAGCATAGACCGGGTGGTTCGCAACGGAACGACGACGGCGAATGAACATTGCGCAACTCGAAGCCAATGCCGAACGGGCGGCCAATCTTCTCAAGTCGATGGGAAGCCCGCGTCGTCTGCTGATCCTGTGCCAGCTCGTCGAAGGCGAGAAGTCGGTGGGCGAGCTCGAGAAGTCGGTGGGGCTGAGCCAGTCGGCCCTGTCGCAGCACCTCGCGGTCCTGCGCCACAAGAGCTACGTCTCCACCCGCCGGGCCGGACAGATGATCTACTATTCGCTCGCCGGCGACGAGGTGCGCTCGATCCTGCAGTCGCTGCACGGGCTCTACTGCTCCGAGGACGACTGCGCGATCGAGGACTGAGCGTCCTCTCCCCTCACGCCCTGAACCAACCCGGCTCGCGCTCGATCTCCGCCTGAACGAAGCGGACGACGGTGCGCACGCGCGCGGTCTCGGCGAGATCGCCGTGGGTGAAGAGCCAGTAACCGCGCGTCAGGCGCACCTCCTCCGGCAACACCGGCACCAGATCGGGGCGCCCGCGCGCCATGAAGCAGGGCAGAACGCAGATGCCGTGGCCCTGCTCGGTGATGGTGAGCTGGGTGAGCAGGCTCGAGGTCTGAATGCGCGCCTTGAGACCGGGCAGAACGTCGTCGAGATAGTCGAGCCCTCGGGTGAAGACGAGATCGTCGACGTAGCCGACGAAGGCGTGAGCCTCGAGGTCGGCACGGGCGCGGATCGGCGGGCTCTGGGCGAGGTAGCTCGGGGCGGCGAAGAGGCCGAGGTCGTAGTCGGTCAGCCGGGTGGTGACGAAGCGGCTCTCCTTGGGCGGCGACAGGCCGATGGCCACGTCGCCCTCGCGCTTCGACAGGGCGACGATCTGCTGGATCATCACCAGCTCCAGGCGCAGGCGCGGATTGGCCTCGGCGAAGCGGCCGATGCGCGGGGCGAGGAAGAAGTTGCCGAAGCCCTCGAGGGTGTTGATGCGGATGGTGCCGGTGATGCCGACCTCGGGGCGGCCGAGCTCCTGGGTCGCGGCCAGCGCCTCGGCCTCCATCGCCTCGGCATGGGCGACGAGGCGTTCGCCCGACAGGGTCGGGAAATAGCCCTGGGGCGAGCGCTCGAACAGCTTGGCGCCGATCGCCCGCTCCAGCGCGCCGACCCGGCGCGAGACGGTGGCGTGGTCGGTGCCGAGGCGGCGGGCGGCGCCGGTCAGCGTGCCGGTCTGCACGACGGCGAGAAAGAAGCGCAGGTCGTTCCAATCGAAACCACGGGACACGGACGGAGATCCTCTCGGCGAGCGGGGTATGCGCATTCTGCCACGGACCGTGCGCGATTTGATCCCTGGCCGTGTCGATTCGTCCATCCTATTGTCGCTCGACAAAATCAGCGACGGCGGGAGGACGCGATGCGCAGCTATGGGCACTTCATCGGAGGCAAGGCGGTTCCGGGAACCTCGGGGCGCACCGCGCCGGTCTGGCAGCCGATGACCGGCGAGCAGATCGCCGAGGTGGCGCTGGCCACCGTGGCCGAGGTGCGGGCGGCGGTGGAGAACGCTCGAGCCGCGCAGCCGGAGTGGGCGGCGGTCAACCCGCAGCGTCGCGCCCGCGTGCTGATGAAGTTCCTGGAGATCTGCAACGCGCGCGCCGACATCCTCGCCGATCTGCTGGCGCGCGAGCACGGCAAGACCATTCCCGATGCCAAGGGCGATCTGCAGCGCGGCCTCGAGGTGATCGAGTTCGCGATCGGCGCGCCGCACATGCTCAAGGGCGAGTTCACCACCGACGCCGGGCCGGGCATCGACCTGACCTCGATGCGCCAGCCGCTCGGCGTCGTCGCCGGCATCTCGCCGTTCAACTTCCCGGCGATGATACCGTTGTGGATGTGCGGGCCGGCGATCGCCTCGGGCAACGCCTTCGTGATGAAGCCGTCGGAGCGCGATCCGGGCGTGCCGCTGATGTTCGCGGAGATCTGGCTGGAGGCCGGGCTGCCGCCGGGCATCTTCAACGTGGTCAACGGCGACAAGGAGGCGGTCGACGCCGTCCTCGACGATCCGGACATCAAGGCGGTCAGCTTCGTCGGCTCGACCCCGATCGCGCAGTACGTCTATGCGCGCGCCACCGCCTCGGGCAAGCGCGCCCAGTGCTTCGGCGGCGCCAAGAACCACATGATCGTCATGCCGGACGCCGACATGGACAAGGCGGTCGACGCGCTGATCGGCGCGGGCTACGGCTCGGCCGGCGAGCGCTGCATGGCGATCTCGGTGGCGGTGCCGGTCGGCGAGGGCACGGCGGAGCGACTGGTCTCGGCGCTGATGCCGCGGGTGGAGAGCCTCAAGGTCGGCCCCTCGACCGACGCCTCGGCCGACTTCGGGCCGCTGGTCACCGCCGCTCATCTCGACAAGGTGCGCGGCTACGTCGATCTCGGCGTGGCGGAGGGGGCGAAGCTGCTGGTCGACGGGCGCGGTTTCAAGATGCAGGGCTACGAAGACGGCTTCTACATCGGCGGCTGCCTGTTCGATCACGTCACGCCGGAGATGCGCATCTACAAGGAGGAGATCTTCGGGCCGGTGCTGTCGATCGTGCGGCAGGGGTCCTACGAGGACGCGCTGGCGCTGGTCAACGCGCACGAATACGGCAACGGCACCGCGATCTTCACCCAGGACGGCGACGCGGCGCGCGACTTCGCGGCGCGGGTCGAGGTGGGCATGGTCGGCATCAACGTGCCGATCCCGGTGCCGCTGGCCTACTACACCTTCGGCGGCTGGAAGCGGTCGTCGTTCGGCGATCTCAACCAGCACGGCGCCGACGGCTTCCGGTTCTGGACCAAGACCAAGACCGTGACCTCGCGCTGGCCCTCGGGCATTCGCTCGGGCGCCGACTTCATCATCCCGACGATGAAGTGATCGCTTTTCGGCCGCGCTGCGGGTTTCCTCCCCCCCTCGCGGGGGAGGTGGCCCGGCGAAGCCGGGTCGGAGGGGTCATCGCCGCGTCTTCGACGGCCACACGGGTCGCCGAGCTCGCCGCACCGCCCCCTCCCCGCCCCCCCCCTCCACGAGGGGGGAGGGCACGCGGGGCGAGGCCTCGCGCCATCGAAGCGCCGAAGAGCGCGCGACGGGAGGACCCGATGGACACCTTCGACTACGTGATCGTCGGCGGCGGGTCCGCCGGGTGCGTGCTGGCCAACCGGCTGTCGGCGGACGGAAAGAGCCGGGTGGCGCTGCTCGAGGCGGGCGGGCGCGACAACTGGATCTGGTTCCACATTCCGGTCGGCTATCTGTTCGCGATCGGCAATCCGCGCGCGGACTGGTGTTTCCAGACCGAGCCCGATCCGGGCCTCAACGGACGGGCGCTGAAGTATCCGCGCGGGCGGGTGCTGGGCGGATCGTCGGCGATCAACGCCATGCTCTACCTGCGCGGTCAGAAGGCCGACTACGACGGCTGGCGGCAACGCGGCCTCCCGGGCTGGGGCTGGGACGACGTGTTCCCGATCTTCAAGGGCCACGAGGACCATTTCCGCGGCGGGAGCCCGATCCACGGGGCGGGCGGGGAATGGCGGGTCGATGCGCCGCGCATGCGCTGGGAGATCCTCGACGCCTTCGCCGACGCGGCCGAGTCCTGCGGCATCCCCAAGGTCGCCGACTTCAACGGCGGCGACAACGAGGGCTCGTCCTATTTCCAGGTCAACCAGAAGCGCGGGCGGCGGTGGTCGGCGGCGCGCGGGTTCCTGAAGCCCGCGCAGGGTCGACCCAACCTCGAGGTGATCACCGGGGCGCTGGCCGACCGGGTGCTGTTCGAGGGCAATCGCGCGGTCGGCGTCGTCTATCGGCGCGAGGGGCGCGAGCAATTGGTGCGGGCGGCGGGCGAGGTGATCCTGGCGGCGGGCGCGGTGGCGTCGCCCGCGATCCTGGAGCGCTCGGGCATCGGTGATCCGAAGCGGCTCGACGATCTCGGCGTGGCGACGGTGGCGGCGGTGCCGGGGGTGGGGGAGAACCTGCAGGATCATCTGCAGCTGCGCACGATCTTCAAGGTCGAGGGCACGCGCACGCTCAACACGATGTACCCCAACCTGCTCGAGCGGGCGTGGATGGGGATCGAATACGCGCTGTTCCGGCGCGGGCCGATGGCGATGGCGCCGTCGCAGTTCGGGGCGTTCACGCGCTCCTCGCCCGACCACGCCACGCCCAACATCGAGTTCCACATTCAGCCCCTGTCGCTCGACCGGTTCGGTGAGCCGATGCATCCGTTCGGGGCGTTCACGGTGTCGGTGTGCAATCTGCGCCCGACCTCGCTCGGCTCGATCCACGCCCGCTCGCGCGATCCGGCCGCGGCGCCGGTGATCCGGCCGAACTATCTCTCGACCGAGGAGGATCGGCGGGTGGCGGTCGACAGCATCCGCCTGGCGCGGCGCATCGTCGAGGCCCCTCCCCTCGCCCGGTTCCGGCCCAAGGCGCATCTGCCGGCGGCGGAGCTCGCGACCGACGCGGAACTGGCCAAGGCGGCGGGCGACATCGGCACGACCATCTTCCATCCCGTCGGCACGGCGAAGATGGGCACGGCCGAGGATCCGAGCGCCGTCGTCGACGCGCGGCTCCGGGTGCGCGGGGTCGAGGGGCTCCGGGTGATCGACGCCTCGATCATGCCGGCGATCACCTCGGGCAACACCAATTCGCCGACGATCATGATCGCCGACAAGGGCGCGGCGACGGTGCTGGCCGACCGGCGCTAGGGACGACCGGGTTCGCCCCGTTCACCGTGTCGACGAGAAGCGAATCGCGGAGGTTGCGGGCGAGGCGCCCGTCGCGTCATCATCGCCGCTCGGAGCACCAGGGAGACGGGCGATGCGGCGGCGCGACGTGCTGAAGGCGATGGCGGGCGGAGTGGCGGCGAGCGCGTTCGGCGGCGGCGCGGCCAATGCCGAGATCGCCCGGATCGGTCAGGTGGCGGCGCAGGCGGGCATCACCTTCGGCACTGCCTTCGACGCCGGGGCCCTCGACATCGAGAGCTACAAGAAGCTGATCGAGACGCACGCGCGCATCCTCACCACCGATTATTCGATGAAGTTCGGCCCGCTGCGTCCCAACGGGCCGGAGGCGAACTTCACCGCCACCGACCGCATGGTCGCCTTCGCCGAGAAGGCGGGTCTTCCCATTCGCGGCCACACGCTGATCTGGAACGAGGGCAATCCGACCTGGCTCGCCAAGCTCTCGTCCGAGCGGCGGTCCTACTGGCTCGACAAGCACATCACCGAGGTGATGGACCACTACTACGGCCGCATGCACTCCTGGGACGTGGTCAACGAGCCGTTCTGGCCCGATCACGGCCACAAGGGCGGGTTCCGCAACGGGCCGTGGTACGAGGCGATGGGGCCGGACTACATCTATCGTGCCTTCGCCCGCGCCCAGAAGGTCGAGCCCGGCGTCAAGCTGGTGCTGAACGAGGCCTTCACCGAATCGGCGACCCCGCTCGGGCTGGCGGTGCGGCAGAACCTGTTGCGGCTGGTCGACGAGATCAAACACCGGGGGCTGCGGCTCGACGCGGTCGGGCTGCAGGGCCACATCCGCGCCTTCAATCCGCTCGATGCCGACGGCTGGCGGCGGTTCCTGTCGGACCTCGCCGCGCGCGGGGTGGAGATCTACATCACCGAGGTCGACGTCGACGACCGCATGTTCAAGGGCACCGACGCCGAGCGCGACGCGCAGTGCGCCACGGTGTGGCGTCGGCTCATCGACACGGCGCTCGACGAGCCGAAGGTGACGACGATCATCACCTGGGAGCTGGCCGATCGCTACTCGTCCTACGTCGACGAATACGGCCCGACCACCCGGCCGCTGCCGTTCGACCGCGATCTGAAGCCGAAGCCGGCCTACGACGCGCTGATCGCCGCGCTCAGGGCGAAGAAGCGCGGCTGAAGGCGGGAAAAGGCCGGGGCGGCGGCGCGACCGTCATACGGATCTCGTCGAAGTCTGGTGAAGCAGGGGCGCGCCATCCCGCGCCCCTTCACGGACCGACGGCCTTGTTCGACAGCTACCTCATCGAGATCGAAGACCGCGAGGCGGGGATCCTGCTGCGCGAAGGCAGCGACTTCGTGTTCCACGCGGTCGATCCGCTGTGGCGCGCGTTCGAGGGCACGCGTCATCGCGATCCCGGCAGCGCGGAGCGGGCGCTCCGGCGCGGACGCCCGCCGGCGGCGCCGCCCCGGC
>JBEOKB010000133.1:0-2546 GCA_040275425.1 Siculibacillus sp.
GGCGGCACGCCGAAGGCGAGCGCGATCTCGCGGGCGGCCTCGCGCTTGGCCTCGACGAAGTCCATGTCCCTGGGCGAGTAGCCCATGGCCTTCCAGTCGAGCCCACCCTCGAGCAGCAGCGGGCGACCGGCGTTGGCCGCGCCCTGGAAGCCCTCCTCCAGCTCCTTCTTCAGCCGTTCGAACTGTTCGTCGGAGAGGTTGGTGCCGGTGTCGGCGCGATAGACCAGGGCGCCGGAGGGGCGGGCCGAGTTGTCGAGCAGCGCCTTGGTCCAACTGGAGGCCTGGTTGTGGACGTCGAGGGCGGTCTGGGCGGCCTCGAGGGGGGCGAGGCCGTAGTGGTCGTCGAGCGGGTGGAAGCTCTTCAGATGCAGGATCGGGCGCGAGGCCTCGCTCTCGGCGCGGAAGCGGACGGTGCGTTCGCCGACGCCGTAGTCCCAGGCGACCGGCCAGCCGTCGGCGCCGAGCACCACCTTCATGCGGTCGGGGCGCAGCGCGTAGAGTTCGCGCGGGGTGCCGTCGACGGCGACGCATTCGATCCAGGCGTTGCCGGCGACGAGGAGGTGGCCGTAGACCTCCTCCAGCAGCCCGGCGCCGATCTGGTGCGGGTTGGGGCGGGCGAGAAGCGCGAGGAGCGGATGGCTCGCCAGCTCGCGGTCGTCCTCGAAGAGGATCCACGGCACCGAGGCGGCGGCCTCGCCGATCATGCGCACGGCGCGATGGACGATCGGGTTGCGGGCGTAGCCCTGACGGGCGAGCGCGGCGTAGTCGCGCGGCGTCCACACCGGTCGACCGAACGCCTGCATCGCGATGAGCGGGCCGGTCGCAGAGGCGCGGGTCTCGGGCGGGGCGACGGGCGCGACCGGGGGATCGGCAACGGGCGCGGCCCAGTGCCGGAAGCGGGCGAAATAGGACATGGGGGCTCCTGTCGTGCGGCGGTGCGCGACGCCGGCGGGCGGGCGGTGAGGGCGAACCGACGGGGTCAGAGCCCCCGCACCTTCGGCTTGCCCCGCCCCTCCAGCATCAGGGCGGTGAGGGCCCAGACGAGGGCGTCGAGGCGGTCGGGGGAGCGGCCGGAGGAGAGGCCGTCGGGACCGAAGTCGCAGAGTTCGTCCTCGAGTTCGGGGAAGGTGCCGACGTGGCGGACGCGGCCCTGGGCATAGAGCGCGGCGACCGGCTCGGCGCGCAGCCACTTGCCGCGGGTCGCCCGCACCGGGCGGACCGGCAGGTTCGGCGCGATCTCGCGCAGGATGGTCTCGACCATCTCGCCACCCTGGTTAACCTCGACCACCAGGGCATCGGCGTCGAGCGTCTCGTAGAGGGCGACGGCGCGCTGTCCCCAGGCGTCGGGGCGCAGGCCGCGGACGCTCGCGTCGGCGAGGACGTGGCCGAGGCCGGTCTCGCTCAGGCCGCAGGCAATGATGCCGCAGGCGTCGGCGCTCGCGCCGGAGGTGGCGGGCGGGTCGACGGCGACGACGATGCGGGTCATCGGCGGGGCGGCGTCGAGGCGCTGGCGCTCGATCTCCTCGCGCCGCCACAGGGCGTCGTCGCGATCCTCGATCAGCTCGCCGTCGAGTTCCTGGCGGCCGAGGCGGGTGCCCTGGTAGCGACCGACGACGGTGTCGAGGAAGCGCGGGGCCAGATTGTAGGCGTTGGCGCGGGTCGAGGCGCGGGAGACGACGCAGGCGGGATCGGCGACCAGCCGCTTCAGGAGCGGCACCGGGCGCGGCGTGGTGGTGGCGACCTGGCGCGGGCGAGCGCCGAGGCGAAGTCCGAACTGCAGCATGTCCCACACCTCCTCGGCGTGCCGCCATTTGGCGATCTCGTCGGCCCAGGCGATCTCGAACTGGGGGCCGCGCAGGGCTTCCGGGTCTTCCGACGAAAAGGTCTGGGCGACGGCGCCGTTCGGCCATTCGAGCCGGCGCAGCGACGGCTTCCAGGTCGGCCGTTCGGCGCGGCGGTGAATGCGCAACAGGCCAGAGACGCCCTCGATCATGACGTCGCGGACGTCGGCGAAGGTCTCGCCGACCAGGGCGATGCGCCCGGCCGCACCTTCCGCGAAGGGGGGGCGGCCGAGCGCCTGGGCCTTGACCCATTCGGCCCCGGCGCGGGTCTTGCCGGCGCCGCGACCGCCGAGCAGCAGCCAGGTGGTCCAGTCGCCGCCGGGGGGCATCTGATCGGGGCGAGCCCAGATCTCCCAGTCGTCCTTCAGTCGTTCGTGTTCCGCCGGGTTCATGGCGAGGGCGGCGCGGTCGAGTTCACCCTTCGTGTCGCAGTCCCGCAAGGCGGCGTGCAAGATCGAGGCGGAACGCATCGATGTCGGGCTCCGGTTCGCTCTCGTCGCGACCGGCCTGTTTCTCGAGGCCGATCAGGAGTTCCAGGGTGCGGGCGAGCGCGCCGAGGGTGCGGGCGTCCTTCTCGTCGAGACCCGGCGGGGCGGGGCCGTCGAAGCGGCGCTCGATCTCGGCGATCTGGCGCTCGACCGCCTTGAACAGGCGGGCGACCAGGACGCGGCGATCGAGCGGCTCGGCCGGCGCGCGCGGCGTGGC
>JBEOKB010000134.1:0-3075 GCA_040275425.1 Siculibacillus sp.
CCGGCGACCGACCAGGACGAGGACTGATCGGCGGCGGCCGCGTCGGAGGCGATCGGCACCGGCGCGGCTTGCGCGAAGCTGTCGTAATAGGCGTCGAAGCTGCGGGCGTAGGGGTAGACATCCTGCATCTTGTCGACGAGGGCCTGATAGGCCGATCCCCAGCGGCTGAAGAAGGAGATGCTGGTCGAGGGATCGGGCGGGTCGCGGTATTCGAAGTTGACCGCCTCCGTCATGGTCGAGAGCTTGGCGTAGGTCGCGACCATCGACCGTTGCCAGAGGATGGCGCCGAGCCAACCGTTGTCGGTGGCGTTGGAGAGATACTCCCGTTCGGCCGCCTGCACCTCGGCGGCATTGCTCTGGAGCGCCGAGGCGAGCGCCGACGAGACGGTCGCCGTGGCGCTTTCGACCGCCGTCTTGACGCTCTCGCGGATGGCGGTGCCGTCGCGCGCCGCATTGACGATGCGCTCGGCGTTGGCCGCAGCCGTGGAATCGATCGTCGACATGGCATTCTGAACGGCGGCGTTCTCGGCCTGCGACACGGCAGCGATCAACCGATCCGACACGCCGGAAGAATCGGCATCGACGGTGGCGATGTCGAGATTGCGGTACTGAACGACGCCGCAGGGCTCGGCGATGCCCCAATAGGACGTGGACGAGAAGCCATAGACGGTCGTGGTGTCGGCGGCGAAGACGGAATCGCCTGAGGTCGTCGTCGGGCCGGTCGCCGAGACCGTGCCGGTGATCCCGGAGAGGCGGTTGGCGTAGTCGTCCATCAGCTTGGCGCAGACGTAACCGAGGGTGCGGGCGCGCAGAGCCTTGGCGATCTTGCCGCGCAGCGCATAGTCGGTGCCGTAGGTCCCGGTCGGCGCGGCGGAAGCCGACGAACCGTACATACCGGCGAGCATGGTCGGCGCGACCTTGGCCCAGAGCGTGTCGCCACCTCCCGATCCCCAGAGCGCCACCTGGATGACGAGGAGTTGGACGACCGAGAGGCCGCTCGAGACGGGGAGGGCGAGGATGGCGCCGAGCCCGACGCGGAGAAGCGTGTAGCGGGTCTCGATCGACCGGCCGAAGATCTGGCCGTCGTTGGCGGTGTCGGCGACCATCGAATAGAGCAGGTAGCAGGCGACGAGCGTCGCGACGATCAGGCAGGCGACGTTGAAGTAGGCGAGCGCCGTCGTCAGCGGCCGCGTCTCACTGCAGGTCGTCGAGTTCCAGAGCGCATCGACGGTGCAGCCGAGCAGCTTCTTCAGATTGGCGAGCGCCAGATCGTTGGTGGTCGGGGTGAAGATCTGTTTCGACGTGGTCTGAGCCGCTGCGGGGGAGGGGAGGGCGGCGAGGACGAGAAGGATGCCGAGACGGCGAAGACGGTCCATCAGAGATCGCCTCCGGCCTGAACGGCGACCATGGTCGCGAAGAGGGCGGCGAGGCGGGCCTGCTGCTCGGTCTGCGTCTGCCGCAGCGTCAGGGAGATCGAACGGAGCCGAGCCAGTTCGACGAGAAGACCGTGCTCGGATTGACCGGCCAATCCCGCCGACCAAGCCTCGAAACCGTCGCCGCCACCATATTGCGCGATGAGCTGGTCGAGGGCGACGAAGGCGCCGACATCGGTGGTGCCGGTCTCGTGGGCGGAGGACGACGACATCGCGCGGACGGCATTGAGCGAGACGAGGGCAGGGGAACGCAGGGCCTCGACGCGACGCGCGCGCATCAGCATGAGGTCGGCCGAGGCCTGCGGCATCGAGGCGTCCGGAAGGGGGAGGGGAAGGCCCGCGAGATGCTGGATGACGGCCTTGCGGGCGTCGTCGGAGGCGGAGGGATCGAATAGCGGCTCGGCATCGGTGAGGGAAGTCGTCGCCAACCTCGTCACCGTCGCCGAAGCGACCGTGGTCGCCTTGCCGGGCGAGACGTCGACGTCGGTGTAGAGCTTGCGGCCGGTCTCGCCGATGGTGGAGAGCGACTGGGTGACCGTCGCCGTGAGATTGACCGCCGAACAGGTGTTCACGCCCTGGCCGGTCTCGAAGGAATATTGCTCCTGAGCATCGACGATCGCCTCGCGGCGCGTCTGCTCGCTAAGAGTGGTGGCGAGCGCCTCCTGCGACGACTTCACCATGGTCGCCTCGCGGCCGCCGTTGGTCGCGCCCTGGGCGGTGTTCACCTTGGCAGCCGAGAGCAACATCTCGAGGGTGATGGCGCGCTGGGCGGAGAGATCCGTCCCCATCAGGGTGACGCGCGCCTCGAGCGCGGTCTCAGCGGCCTGATGACCGGCACGCCAGATGGCGTCGTTGACGCCGCACCACCATGCCTGCGCCGGCAACGGCACGGCGACGATCGTGAACGCGATTGCTGCGGACCGCAGAAGACGGGGCGTCATGGGAGAGATCGTCATTTCGGGCCTCCGGCTTCAGGCGAGGGCAGGCGAGCACCGACCTTGGCGTTGACCATTGCGAGGAGAAGGGTCGCCGCCGCCGTCTCGGTCCGGGTCCCTTTCTTCACCTGCAGAGCGAGGAGCGAGAGGTTGGCGGCCTCCATCCGGACGGCGTCCTGGAGGATGCCGCGCTGGTGATCGCCGGCGATGGAGGCGGCCCAGGTCTCGCCACCGTCGTCGCCGACCCAATGTTTGCCGAGCGCCTTCGCCTGCTCGACGGGACCGCCGGCGGCGTTGTCGGCGGCGATGTCGGAGAGCACGACCGTGCCGACCGACTTCATCGCGTCGCGCTCGGCCTTGCCGAGTCGATCGGCGTCGCCTCTCGCGGTTCCGCTCGGTCGGGTCGAATCCTGCTTCTCCGGGGGACCGACGACGGTATTGATGAAGGCGGCGGCCGCCGTCGTGTCGCCGGAGAAGAGCGCCGTCCCGTCGGTGACGGTTCCCGAACGAACGGCCGCCGTCCAGGACGCGGGATCACCGTATTTGCCGGGCTGCGAGACGACGCTCGCCGCGATCGTCTTGCGGGCGGCAGGCGCCGCGGCGATCGCCTGATAGAGGGTCGCCGCCTTGGTGTTCGACCCACAGGGATCGTAGCCGACCGACTGGTAGCGGTGGGACGCCTCGGCGACGGCGAGATTGTTCGCCTG
>JBEOKB010000135.1:0-9908 GCA_040275425.1 Siculibacillus sp.
GAGGTGGAACGGGTCTTCCCACTTGAAGGGGGCGGGCTTGGTGTCGGCGGACATGAGGAGGCTCCCGGTGCTGGGCGTCGTTCGGTGGGGCCGGGCGATCTTCGGTTTCGAGAGCGTCACGGCCGCGCTTGACAATGGGATACGAATGAATGACCATTCAGTCAACAACGAACGACGTCCGTCGTCGCTCTTCCGTCGAATCGGTTCGAGGGTTCTCGCGCCCGGTCGGCCTTCGGCCTCGGCCGGCGTGAAGAGGCGTGATCGCGCGGCCTTCCGATCGATGCGAAGGGGAGAGCGCGGCGACGTCGACAGGGGAGGAATCGACGTGACCGCAGCCCTCGCCAGGGCGCGGCGTCACTCACTGCGTCGTGGGTCGCGGCCCGCGATGCACGGGAGGCGCCCGTGCTGATCAATGCTCTCAACGGCCTCGTCTACGGCAGCCTGCTGTTCGTACTGTCGACCGGCCTCGTGCTGGTCTACGGCCTCAGGCGCGTGGTGAACTTCGCCCACGGCGCGCTCTACATGCTCGGCGCCTACATCGGCTGGTCGGCCGCCACGCAGTTCGGCTTCGTCGTCGGTGTCCTGGCCGCGGGTGTCGGGCTGGCCGTCGTCGGCGTGGTGCTCGATCTGGTGATCTTCGGCCGGCTGGGGTCCCGTCACCCGTTGATCACGGTCATCGTCACGTTCGGCGTGTTGCTGATCCTCGAGGATCTCGTCCGCTCGGTCTGGGGCACCCGCTCCTACGCGATCGATCCGCCCGAAGCGCTGTCCGGGGTCGTCGATCTGCTCGGGGCGCCGTTTCCGGTCTACCGGCTGTTCATCGTCGCCGCCTCGGCGGTGATGGCCGCCTCTCTCGCCGGGTGGCTGCGCTACTCGCGCACCGGCCTCTTCGTCCGCGCCGCCAGCCACGACGCCTCCGTCGCGGCCATGTGCGGCGTGCGCACCGCCGCGATCGGACCGATGGTCGTCGGGCTCGGCGCCGCCTTCGCCGGGCTCTCCGGCATCGTCGCCGCGCCGTTCCTGTCGATCAATCCGTCGATGGGCTCGGAGATCCTGGTGCTGTCCTTCGTCGTGTCGGTGATCGGCGGGCTCGGCAGTTTCTGGGGCGCCTTCGTCTCGGCGATGCTGCTCGGGCAGGTCCAGGCCTTCGGCACCGTGTGGCTGCCGGAACTCGCCGCGCTGCTCCCGTTCCTCCTGATGGCCTTCGTGCTGGTCTTCCGGCCGCAGGGCATCGCCGGCACCAAGGGGTGAGCCGATGACCTCGTCCCTCGTCCGCTTCGCTCCCGATCGCGCGATCCTCGTCGCCGCCGTCCTCACCGCCGCCGCGGTCGCGGCTCTCGTCGGCTTCGCGCCGCGGGTCCTCGTCTCGCTGCTCACTCAGGCTCTGATCGTCTCGTTCCTCGCCCTCGGCGTCGGCGTGCTGATCCGCCTCTCCGGCCTCGTGACCTTCGGCCATGCCGCGCCCTTCGGTCTCGGCGCCTACGGCGCGGCCTGGGTGCTCGCGCCCAATGGCCCCTTCGCGCCGGAGATCGGCCTCGCCGTCGTCGTTCTCGGCATCGGGCTGGTCTTCTGGCTGATCGGCCTGATCGTCGGTCGGGTCGAGGGCATCGCCTTCGGCATGCTGACGCTGGCCCTCGGCCAGGCGGTCCACGTCGCCGCCGGAAAGTTCCGTCACCTGACCGGCGGTTCCGATGGTCTGATCGTCGATCTGCCTCGCCGCCTGTTCGGCGCGCGCTCCGACGTCCTCCAGAATCCCTACGGCATGCTGGTGATCACCGCCGCGATCATGGCGCTGGTGCTCTTCCTCCTGCGCGCCTTCGAGCGGACGCGAGCCGGTCGCCTCGCCGTCGCCGTGCGCGAGAACGAGGAGCGCGTGCGCTTCCTCGGTTACCGCACCCGCGCGCTGAAGGCGCTGGTCTTCGCCCTGTCGGCGGCGCTGCCTGCGCTCGGCGGGGTGCTGTTCACGCTGCATCAGGGCTTCGTCAGTCCCGAGGTGTTGACCTGGGGCTTCTCCGGTCATGCTCTGATCATGGCCATTCTCGGCGGCACCGTCGCCCTGTGGGGTCCGGTCGCCGGCGCCCTCGTCTTCTTCGTGCTGCGCGAGGAGCTGGGCGGCATCACCACCCATTGGCTCGCCATTCTCGGCACGACGCTGATCGTCGTCACCGTGGTGTGGCCGACCGGGTTGGCCGGCGCCGCCGCCGCCCTGAAGCGCCGCCTCGCCGGATCGGTCGGACAAGGAGGTGCGGCATGAGCGCGATCTTCCGCTGCGAGGGCATCGGCAAGCAGTACGGCGGCGTCGTCGCCCTGCAGGGTGTCGACCTCGAACTCGAACGCGGCCGCGTCCACGGCCTGATCGGCCCCAACGGCGCGGGCAAGTCGACCTTCATCGACGTGATCTCCGGTCGCACGCCCGGTCACGGCCGGGTCCATTTCGACGGCCGCGAGGTCACGGCGGTCGCACCCGGTGAGCGGCGGCGCATGGGGATCTCGCGGTCGTTCCAGAAGACCTCGATCTTCCCCGCCCTGACCATCCGCGACCAGCTCGACCTCGCCGCCCATGGGGCAGGTGGCGGAGATCCGGCCGAGATCGCCGCCATGCTCGGCCTCGCCGGAGACCTCGATCGTCGCGCCGAGGAGGTCAGCTACGGCCAGCAGCGGCTGATCGACCTCGCCCTGGCGCTGGTCGGCGATCCCAAGGTGCTGCTGCTCGACGAACCGGCCGCCGGTCTCTCGGTCGCCGAGAGCCGGGCGCTCGCCGGACATCTCGAAGAGATCGCCGCGCGTTGGAACGTCGCCGTCCTTCTGGTCGAGCACGACATGGACGTGGTCTTCCGCATCTGCCACGTCCTCACCGTGCTCGCCTCGGGTCGGTTCCTCGTCTCCGGCCCCCCGTCGGAAATCCGCACCGACCCGGCCGTCGTCCGTGCCTATTTCGGGAGCACCGCATGACCGCCCTTCTCGAACTCGAGCGGGTCGAGGCGCGATACGGCGCGGCCCGCATCCTCAACGGTGTCGATCTGGCCATCGAACCCGGCGAGCGCGTCGCGCTCCTCGGCCGCAACGGCGTCGGCAAGACCACCGTGGTCAACACGCTCCTCGCGGCGGCGACGCTGTCGGGCGGCGAGATCCGGGTCAAGGGCGAGCGCCTCGCCCGCATCGCCGGGTACACCGCGGCGACCCACGGCATCGCCGTGGTGCCGCAGGGCCGCAAGATCCTGCCCAATCTCACGATCGAGGAGAATCTCAGGCTCGGGGCGGCCCTGCGGCGGCCCGGTCCCTGGACCCTCGACGCGGTCTATCGCCTGTTCCCGATCCTCGCCGAACGTCGGCGGACGCCGGGCACCGCGCTCTCCGGGGGCCAGCAGCAGATGCTGGCGATCGGTCGCGCGCTGATGCTCAACCCCGAACTCCTGATTCTCGACGAACCGAGCGAGGGCCTCGCGCCGGTCATCGTCGACGAACTCGGCCGCATCCTGAAGGACCTCGCCGCCACCGGCGTCGCGATCCTTCTGATCGAGCAGCACCTGCGCCTCGTCCGCGACATCTCGGAACGGTTCTGGGTGCTCTCCAAGGGCGCCGTCTCCGACGCCGGCCGCATGGCCGAGGTCGACGAGGCGCGGCTCCAGGCGGCCATCATGCACTGACAAGAAAACTCAGGGAGGAATACCCATGACGCCCAAGACGTCCGCCGTTCTCGGTCTCTCCACGATCCTTCTCGTCTCCACCGGTCTCGTCCCGGCGGCCGTCGCCGCCGATCCCGAGCCGCTGCGCATCGGCGTGCCCACCACCCGGTCCGGCCCCTATGCGCTGCTCGGCGACCAGGTGGTGCGCGCGGTCGAGTTCGCCGTCGCCGAGGCCAACGCCAAGGGCGGCGTCGCCGGCCGCAAGGTCGAGTTCCGCGTCGCCGACGACGAGGCGAGCCCGGACGCCGGACGCCGCGCCGGTGAGAAGCTGGCGACCGAGGGCTATCGCATCCTCGCCGGCACGGTCTCCTCGGCGGTCGGCCTCGCCATGTCGACCCAGCTCGAGCGTTGGGACGCCATGTACGTCTCGACCATCAACAAGAGTCCGAAGATCACCGGCGACAGCTGCAAGCCGCGGATGTTCCGCACCAATCACTCCGACGACATGGACATCGCCATCGTCGGCCCTTGGCTGAAGGACCAGCCGCAGAAGGTCTGGGGCGTCATCGCCGCCGACTACCTGTGGGGCCGCGGTTCCGGCGCGGCCTTCAAGACCACCGCCGAGGGTCTCGGCCGCACCGTGAAGACCGAGGTCTTCCCGCCGGTCGGAACCACGGACTACGCCCCGTACATCACCCAGCTGCGCGATTCCGGCGTGGAGGGCGTGTGGGTCGCGCTCGCCGGTGGCGACGCCATCAACTTCATCAAGCAGGCCAAGCAGTTCGGTCTGACCGACAAGATGGTGATGTTCGGCCACAACGTGGTCTCGCCCTCCACCGCCAAGGCGGTGGCCAAGGAGATGGTCGGCATCTGGGGCAACATGGGCTACGCCGCCGCCGTCGACACTCCCGAGAACAAGGCCTTCGTCGCCGCCTGGAAGGCCAAGTACGACGCCGAGCCGACCGACTACGAGGGCGAGACCTACGCCGGCATGAAGGTGATCTTCGCCGCCGTCGAGAAGGCCAAGAGCGTGGCGCCCGCCGACGTCTCCAAGGCGCTCGAGGGGCTTTCGGCGACCACTCCCTTCGGCAGTGTGACCATGCGCGCCGCCGATCATCAGCTCGAGGTGCCGAACTATCTCGGTCGCGTCCTCGACAAGGGCGGCGCGTTCCCGATCGTGGTCGAGCGCACCTTCGACGCCAAGACCGCGACGCCGGTCAACGCGGCCTGCAAGATGTGAGAACGCGCTTCGGTGCCGCCGAGGGATACCTCCGACGGCGGCACTCGACCCCGCAACCCCATCCGTTGCATCCTGCGGGCATCACGTGCCCGATGCCCGCAGGCGACGGCGAGGCTCTCCGGCCGACCGACCCGGCCGGCTCCAACCGACGGACCGCATGCATGAAGCCCAACGTCACATCCGTCGTCGAAGATCCCGAACTCGTCGAGAAGCGTCGAGCCCAGATCGTGGCCGCGGCGACGACCCTCTTCGCCGAACAGGGGTTCCATCGCACGACGGTCAAGGACATCGCCAAGAAGGCGGGGATCAGCTCGGGGCTCGTCTATCTCTACGTGCGGGAAAAGGAGGACGTGCTGCTTCTCGTTCTCCTCGAGGTGTTCCGCGTCCAGGCCGAGGAACTGCCCAGGGCGCTGGAAGGCATCGACGATCCCCTGCTGCGCGTGGTGGCGACGATCGAGGCACTGGTGAGCGCCGTCGATCGCAATCGCGCCGCCGTCGTCCTCGCCCAGCGCTCCACCGCGACCCTCACTCCCGAACGCCGCCTCCTGGTGCGCGAGCGCGAACGGGAGATCGCCGACATCGTCGCCGACGTCCTGATCGCGGCGATGAAGGCACGCCTGGTTCGCCCGATCGACGTCGACGTCGCGACCCACCAGATCGTGACGATCGCGCAGGGGTGGGCGCTGCGCAGTTGGCACTTCAAGGGACGCATCCCTCTCGAGGCCTGGATCCGATCGACGCTCGACATCCTGGTCACCGGCATCGCCACACCGGCCGGCCTGGAACGCTGGGCAGAGGCCCGAGCCGACAAGGAGGCGAAGCGGTGAAACGCGACGTCGAGCCGAGGGGCGGTGGGGCGAGCGCGGACCTGCGCGCGCGTCTCGATGCCGCCTATGCCGGCGACCCCTTTTCGCGTTCGCTCGAGTTCCGCGTGCTCGACCTGCGGCCGGGCGAAGCGCTGCTCGCCGCCGAGATCGAGGGCGTCAAGCTCAACGCCCACGGCACGGGCCACGGCGGCGCGCTGTGGACCCTCGCCGACATGGCCTTCGGCGCCGCCGCCTTCCATCGCGGCCACCTGATGACCGTGGGCTCTGACCTCACCTTCCTACGCCCGGCGCCCGCCGGTGCCACCGTCCACGCTCACGCCCGCGAGGTCGGCGCGACCGCGTCGAGCGCCACCTACCACGTCGTGCTCGCGCTCGACCCGCACGATCCCGCGACGGTGGTCGCCTCGGGATCGTTCAGCGGACGTCGTCCGCCGCGCGGCTGACCCCCTCCCTCCTCCGCCCGAGCCCCCACGCCGGACGGAGGCCGCCTGTCCAGGAGACCGCCATGCGCGACCCCGATTCCCCCAGCTTCGTCCTCGGCATCGTCGGTGCCGGCATCATGGGACGCGGCATCGCCCAGATCGCCGCCGAGGCGGGGCTTCGCGTGCTCTTCGCCGATGCCCGACGCGAGGCGGTGGACGAGGCCGTCGCCGCGACGTCCGCGATGATCCGGCGCGGCGCCGAGAAGGGGCGACTGACGAGCGATGCGGCAGAGGCCGCCGCCGCCCGTCTTCTCGCCACCGATGCGGGCCCCGAGACCGGTTGGGCGGCCTTCGCGGACTGCGATCTGGTGATCGAGGCCGTGGTCGAACGCATGGAGGTGAAGCATGCGGTGCTCGCCGGGCTCGAGGGCGTGGTCCGAGACGACTGCGTCGTCGCCACCAACACCTCGTCGCTGTCGGTGACGGGATTCGCGAGCGCGGCGCGCCGGCCCGAACGGGTGGCGGGCTTCCACTTCTTCAATCCGGTGCCGCTGATGAGGGTGGTCGAGGTGATCGGCGGCGTTCTCACCGATCCCGCGGTGGTCGACGGCCTCGCCCGTCTCGCCCGCCGCATGGGTCATCGCGCCGTGGTCGCCACCGATACGCCCGGCTTCCTGGTCAATCACGCCGGACGCGGCTACGGCACCGAGGCACTGCGCATCGTCCAGGAGGGCGTCGCCGACTTCGCGGCCGTCGATCGGATCATGACCGAGGCGGCGGGCTTCCGCATGGGGCCGTTCGAGCTGTTCGATCTGACCGGTCTCGACGTCTCGCAGACGGTGATGGAGTCGATCTATCACCAGTACTACGAGGAGCCGCGCTATCGCCCTTCGCCGATCGGCGCCCAGCGCCGTACCGCCGGCCTCTTCGGCCGCAAGACCGGGCGCGGCTTCTACGCCTACCTCGACGGACGGCGGCTCCAACCGGCCGAACCCGCGGTCCCGGCGATGGACGTGGCGGCGCCGTCGGTCTGGATCGCCGCGGACGAGCCCGAGGTCGCCGAGACGCTCGCCCGTCTCGTGCGCACCGCCGGTGCGACGATCGAAACGGGTGACCGCCCCTCCGATACGGCGCTGATCCTTCTCGCCCCGCTCGGCGAGGACGCCACCGGCGCCGCCGTGCGTCGCGGCGTCGATGCCCGCCGCGCCGTGGCGATCGACTCGCTGACGCCGCTCGATCGCCGCCGCACCGTGGCGACCACACCGGTGACCGACCCGAGCGTTCGCGATGCCGCCCATGCGCTGCTCGCCGCCGACGGAACTCCGGTGACGGTGGTGCGCGACAGTGCGGGTTTCGTCGCCCAACGGATTCTGGCGGCGATCGTCAACGTCGGTTGCGACATCGCCCAGCAGCGTGTCGCCACCCCCGCCGACGTCGACGCCGCCGTCGAACTCGGGCTCGGCTACCCGCGCGGCCCCTTGAAGCTCGGCGACCACCTCGGACCCGACCGGGTGCTCCGCATTCTCGAGGGCCTCCTCGCCCATTCCGGCGATCCGCGTTGGCGTCCGAGTCCCTGGCTCAAACGCCGTGCCCTGCTCGGCGTCTCGCTGACGACACCCGAGTGAGAAGCGTAGGCTCCCATCGTCCCGAAGTTCGAGATCCCCGCCGATGACCGATCGTTCCTCTCCGTCGCTCCCGATCGCCGACACTCTGGTCGAGACGAGTGGAGGGCGGATCTTCACCCGGGTCTGGGGTGACGTCGCCGCCGCCGCTCCGGTGATCCTGTTCCACGATTCGCTCGGCTCGGTGGAGCTGTGGCGCGGCTTCCCGGCCACGCTGGCCTCTCGGCTCGGTCGCGCCGTCGTCGCCTACGATCGGCTCGGCTTCGGCCGCTCGGATGCCCGCACGGAGCCGCCCGGTCTCGATCTCGTCGCGGAGGAGGCGAGGGACGCGATCCCCGTGCTGCGATCCGCCCTCGGCATCGATCGCATGATCCTTCTCGGCCACAGCGTCGGCGGCGGCATGGCCACGACGGCGGCGGCGGCCCACCCCGAGACCACCCTGGGCCTCGTCACCATTGCCGCCCAGGCCTTCGTCGAGGACCGGACCCTGGCGGGCGTCGGCGCAGCGAAGGCGACCTTCGCCGAACCGGGACGGTTCGAGCGCGTGGTCCGTCTGCACGGCGACAAGGCGCGCTGGGTTCTCGACGCCTGGATCGAGACCTGGCTCGACCCCGCCTTCGCCGGTTGGACCCTCGACGCGGCCCTGCGCGATCTGAAGTGCCCGGTGCTCGCCCTGCACGGCGATCACGACGAATACGGCTCGAAGGCACATGCCGAGCGCATCGCCGCCCTCGCGCCGACTCCGAGCCGCGCCGTCCTCCTGCGCGATTGCGGACACGTCCCCCATCGGGAACAGGAGGCGCAGGTGCTCGACGAGATCGAGCGGTTCGTCGAGGGACTCGGGTGAGTGTCGGACCGCCGCGACGATGATGCTCCCGGAAGTGGGTGTAGGAGCGGTCGCCTCGAGGCGGCCATCGTCGATCTTCGCGTAACGCGCGGCCGCGACGCCGAACCCGACGACGAAGTGGACGATGACCGACGACGGAATGGTGCTGATCGAGCTGGTCGAGAAGGGGGCGGGCGGCGATGTCGTCCGTTCCGTGAGCGCCGCTCCTCTTCGGCTCCGTCGGGGCCTTCGCCATTCCGACGACCGAGGCCTCGCCACCGGGACGTCCGGATTCGAGCCGGGTCGACGTGGCGCCGCGCCGCGAGCCTCGCGGGTCACCTCACCTTCAGCTCGGTCATCATGCCGGTGGCCATGTGGTAGAGGTGGTGGCAGTGGAGGAACCAGTCGCCCGGCTTGTCGAGGTCGACCGCGACCACCACCGGCGTGTGCGGCGGCACGATCACCGTGTCGCGCATCGGCCCGGCGAAGCGGCCGCCGCGGGTGCCGACCACCTGGAAATGGTGCCCGTGCAGATGCATCGGATGCATCATCGAGGTCGGGTTCATGAACATGATCTCGATGCGCTCGCCGACCTTCGCCTCGAGCGGCATGTGTTCGCCGTGGACCGCGCCGTTGAGCGTCCAGCGATAGCCGGGCGCCTCGCCGAGCATCAGGTGGAAGGTACGGTCGGCCGGACGGGCGGCGAGCGGCCGAGCGGCGGAGAGACGGAGATCGAGCGAGAGGTCGGTGTGGGCCGCCGCCGCCTCGGCGGTCGCACCGAGACGCTTCACTTCCGCGCCCGCCGTCGCCAGCACGATGCCGGTCAGCGCCCGATCGGCCTCGACCTGCGCCAGGATCGGGAAGGCGCCGCCCTCGCGGGGAATGGTGACGACGAGATCGAGGCGTTGGCCCTGCGCCAGCGGAAAGCGGGTGCCGGCGAGCGGGCGGCAGGGAGAGCCGTCGACGGCGACGCATTCCGCCGCCAGCCGTCCGGTATCGACGAAATAGGCCGTCGCCGTGGCGCCGTTGACGATCCTCAGGCGCACTCGGCCGCCGCGTTCGACCCTGATTACCTGCGGATCGTCGAGGGTGCGATCGTTGGCGAGATGGGCGTCGTAGGCGACGTCGTTGGCGTGCGGGGCGGCGGCCGTCATGCCCATCATGGCGCCAGGACCCATGCCCGGCATCGCGCCGTGCATGGCGTGGCGGTTCATCGGGCCCATCGGCATGCCCGGCATCGCTCCGGATCGCGGTGCCGGGGCGCCGTGGTGAGCGTGGTCGTCGTCGGGCGCCGGAGCGGCGGGCGCTCCGTGGCCGGCGTGCGGGTCCCGCGCGGCGGGGACCG
>JBEOKB010000136.1:0-9905 GCA_040275425.1 Siculibacillus sp.
GCCCGCTCCCCGCCCGCGCCGACGGTCCCGTCTCCGGCCGTCGGCCCGGCAGCCGCGGTGCCGCCGAAAATCCCTTGGGATCGGCCGCGAGCGCCGCGATCACCGCCGCGTCGTCGGCCGCCGTCAGCCGATCCGTCGGCAGATAGAGATCGCCGCAGGTCGGCCCCATTCGGCTCATCGCCTCCGCCGCCCACGATCCCGGCCGCGTCGCCAGACGTCCCTTGGCGTCGATGCCGAGCCCTAGCCCGGCCAGTCCCTTGACGATCCGTTCGATCGCCCCGCTCGCCCCGCCGCTCACCCCGTCGAGCGCCCGCGCCGACGCCAGTACCGCCCTGAGATCGGCCAGCACCTCGCGATCCGACACCTCGACCCGGCCCGGACCGACTCCGGCGAAGGTCGAGCGCAGATGCTCCGCCAGCCGCTCGGCGATCAGCCCGTCGATCCGCCCCGCCACCGCCTCGGCGCCGTCGCGTCCCGCCGCCGCCGCCAGAGCCGCCTCGCTCGCCGCCGTGTGGGAACGCCCGCACAGCGAATGCAGCCGCCCGATCACGCCGGGAACCTCGCTCGCCGCCCGCCCCACCAGCAGCGCCGCGGAGAACCCGGTCGGACGGCTCGACGCGATCCGCACCCGTCGCGCCCGCGCGCCCCCGCCCTCGCGCACCAGATCGAGCGTGATCGAGATCGCTCCCGGTGAGAACGGTGTCGCGCTCAGCGCCATGACGTCCCGCCCTCCCCGCCGCGCCGCCCGAACAGGAGCGCCCGCCGATCGAGCCGCACCGGCTCGGGCACGGGCTCGGCCGGCGCCGGTTCCGGCGCCGTGGTGATCTCGGCGATCGCCGCCTCGGCCACCGCCCGCACCACCTCCGGATCGTCGAACTGGAACATCGGCGAGAACAGCGAGGCGCTGTCGACCCGGCCGAACCCGTCCATTTCTCCGACCACGCAGGCGAAGTCTCCGCCCGCGAAGGCGTAGTCGATCGACGCCCCCGCCGGACGCGGCGGCAGCGCCTCGCCGCCCGGCAGCGCCGCCACCACCAGATTCATGAACCACGGCGTCGCCACGATCCCGACCGCCCGACCGCCCACGGCGCGAAAGCCGACCGCCTCGACCCGCAGTGCCGCGTTGTAGACCGGCAACCCGCGCATCGAGCGCTCGGCGATCTCGCCGTAGAGCCGTTCGAGCGCCGCCCCGACGCCGAGCGCCGCCGCATCGGCGGGCTCGGTCGTCGTCGGAACGGGCGAGGCCTCGTCGTTCACCGCTTCGGCTCCCTGTCGCCCAGTTCCATGAACTTCGACTTCGGCGCGTCGCAGTTCGGGCATGTCCAGTCCTCGGGCAGGTCGGCGAAGGCGGTGCCCGGCGGAATCTGCCACACCTCGTCGCCGACCGCCGGGTCGTAGACGATCCAGCAGATGCCGCATTCCATCTTGGCGTCCGCCGGCAGATCGGCGAAGTCGCCCAGATTCTCGAACGCACTCATTTGAAGTAGGCCTCCTCGATCTCCTTCAGCCGCTCCGCCGAATCGCGGAAATCCTCGACCGCCGCCCGCGCGGTCGACGGCACGTCGCCGATCTCCAGCGTGTCGAGCACGATCGTATCCATCGCGTTGAAGAACTGAACGGACCACACGTTGCGCACCCCCGTCGCCACGATGCGGCAGGTGCCGTAGCCGCGCGACAGCATCGAGACCGGGCCGGGTCCGAGCGTGTCCTGCAGGAAACCCATGTCGGCCTCCGACATCGGGAACAGCGAGAAGGTGATCGTGTGCGACGGATCGCCCGCCCGATGCGCGAGCGCTCGGTCGCGGATCTCGGTCAGCACCGGCATCACGTTCATCGCGCCTTCGGGCGGTGCGCCGATCGCGTCGAGCACCGGCATCGCCGCCGCCACCCGCGCGATCGCCGCCGGCACCGAGGCGACCTCGGCGTAGTCGGCGACCAGCCGCCCGCCCGCGTCGGTGAAGCGCACCCGCCACAGACCGGCCATCACCGATTCCTGCACCTGCGCGATCACCCCGTCCGGCAGCGCCACCGTCGCCGAGACCTCGCCCTCGCCGAGCACCTGCCCGATCAGCTCCAGATCGTCGGCGCCGTAGTCGGCCAGATCGAACAGCCGGCTCTCCGCCTCGACCTCCTGCACCCTCAGCGCCTCGACCAGCGACGGCAGCAGCGCCGCCACCCGTGGACAGCGCGCGATCAGCTCCTCCGCGCTCGACGTCGCCAGGAACGAGATCGTCCCGGCCCCGGTCAGCCCGGACCGTCCCGCGAACCCCGACGCCGACGCGTCGACGCCGATCGGCATCATCGCCACGTCGCCTTCCGCGCCCTCGGGCGCCACCCAGAATCCCGCCTTCATGCCTCGCCCCCTCGGCTGGTGTGCGTGAACTCGACCCGGGGACGGTTCTCCGCCGCCAGGACCGGAGCGTTCGGGGCGAGCGCCGCCTCGATCCGCTCGAGATACTCCGTCCAGTCGCGGATCTTCGGGAACACGGCCAGCGGCTCGCCTCCCCGCGTCACCACCAGGCTCGGAAACACCACCACACGGAAGCGCGGCGCCAGCGCCGCCTCGGCCGCGCGCGCCACCACCGCCCCGCGCAGCCGCCGCTGAAACGCGGCGATGAGCTCGGGCAGCACCACCGCCACGTCGCTCGTCTCGCTCCGGGTCGCCGGATCGCCGGTGAAGAACAACAGACAGTGCTCGGCCTCGCCCTCGGCGGGCGCGAGAAAGGCCTCGATCGAGTTCTCCTCGACGGTGGCCAGGCCGTGTCGCTCGGCCAGGGCCGAGATCAGGGGCGTCGTCATGTGTCCTCCCGGTCGGTGTTCGGATGCTTTTGAGAATCGTTTTGAGAAACGGTCAGCAAGGCACATGCCAACCGTGATTCCACATCCTGACAAGCGAACGACCGCCGTTTCCGGTCGTCCCGCGGGGATCGGCCCCGTCGGACCCGTCCGAAGCCGGTCACGAAGTTGTCGCTGGTGGAAGTGCGCTTTGCAAGATGGGGGCGAACACGAAGACGCGATCTCGCGCGTTCCCTCCCCCGTCGCGCGCCCACGCCGTCGGGACGCCCCTCGCGAGGGGCGCCGGTCGGCTCACTCGGCCTTGTCGCGCAGGAAGTCGGGCAGTTGCGGTTCGCGATCGACCAGATCGGCGAACAGGTGATCGAACGCGCGCCCCTCGAGCGCCGCCGCCACGCCCTGGAGCGCGTTCTCGATCAGGTCGGCCTCGGCGTCGTCGAGCACGCGGATGGCGCTGTCGATGTGAACCAGCACCCGCGTGCCGATCGGCTGGGCGCCGATCAGCAGCATCGAGACGCGCCGCCGCTCGTCGCCGCGCTCGCACAGGGCGGAGAAGTCGTCGCCTTCGACGACGAACATCGGAATACCGAGGCACATCGGACGCGCTCCTCCGGGCGGTGGCGGCGGGATCGCTCAGGCGATCCGCCGTTCGTAGCGGGCGAAGTCGATGTCGTTGGCCAGCAGCGCCGCCTCCGCCTCGACCGCGCTCGCGCGGGTCTCCACCGTGATACCCCACTCGGCCAGAATGTCCACCGCCGCCGCCAGCGCCGGATCGATCGCCGCCCGCGCCGGATCGGTCAGCGGCCCGCCCCAGTCCTCGAGATCGAGCGGCTGACAGCCGATCAACGCCAGCCGTTCCGGATAGGCCGCGAGCAGATCGGCGGCGGAGAGCACCTCCTGGAAGCCGGTCTGATGCAGGCTCATCTTCTTGGCGCCGGTGAACTTCGGCACCTCGTCGTCGCGCACCACCTTGAGCGTGCCCGGCTCGAGACCATAGTCGATCGCGTCGAACACCAGGAGACGATCGGTCTCCTGGAGGAAGTTGACGAGATAGAGCCCCTGCGTGCCGCCGTCGAGCACGGTCACGCCCTCCGGTACGGTGTAGCGGCGGTGGAACTCCTCCACAGCGCGCACCCCGAACCCCTCGTCGGCCCACAGGATGTTGCCGATGCCCAGCACCAGCACCCTGGGGCGGGTGGGGGCGCCCGCCCCCACGATCGTCGTGTCGACCGTCGCCGCCATGGTCTCAGTCCTTCAGGTCGTCGCGGAACAGGCGTTCGCCCGACACCATCGAGGAGATCATCGACTGACGACTGAGGATGTCCTCGCGCACCGCCGCGTAGATGTGCACCACCGCGAAGGTGACGATCGCCCACATGCCGAGGTGATGCCAGGTGTGCAGCGTCTGCGAGTTCGGGAAGAAGTCGAACATCCAGCCGAACGCCTTGTACGGCCAGCTGTCCATGCCGGTGCCCTCGGAATAGAGCGCCATGCCCGAGAACATCATGAACACCAGGAACAGCATGAAGGTGAACATCGCGACGTGCGCCAGCGGGTTGTGGCCGATGTACTTCTTCGGGTCCTTCACCAGGAACAGATACCACTTCAGCTCGTAGAACACGCCCCACACCCAGGTCCGGTTCCACACCGGCAGATAGAACAACTGCCGAGCATAGGTGTTGCCCACGAAGGCCCAGTAGACCCGGAGCAGGAAGAACACGATCAGGATCTGCCCCGCCGCGAAGTGGGTGAAGCGGATGTACCCCATAAGGAAGTTGGCCGAGGCCTCGCCCGGCACCGACGGCAACGGCGCGCCGATGAAGTAGCCGGTCACGCACAGCACGGTGATCGCCAGTGCGTTGACCCAGTGCCACAGCCGCACCGGCGCCTCGTAGACATAGATGGTCTGCAGCGACTTGGCCTTTTCGGCGCCGCTGCCGTCCAGGACGCCCTGGACTTGCGCGATCTGCGTCGTCATGGATCCCCTCCCTGCGGTCTCGCTCTCGTCGGCTCCTATCCGCCGACGGTCGGTCGCGGACCGCGTCTCGACAAGGATTTCGGAAGTCGGACGACGGCGTCGCCGCCGCCGTCCGGGATCGTCCTCAGCGGACCGTGACCTTGCTCATCTCCCGACCGTCCTCGCTCATGACGTGGGTCGAGCAGGCGAGGCACGGATCGAAGGAGTGGAGCGTGCGCAGGATTTCCAAGGGCTGGTTCGGATCGGCCATCGGCGTGTCCAGGAGCGCCGCCTCGAACGCCCCGATTCCGCCCTTGGGATCGCGTGGAGAGCCGTTCCAGGTGGTCGGCACCACCGCCTGATAGTTGTCGATCTTGCCGTCCTTGATCTTGACCCAGTGACCGAGCGCCCCGCGCGGTGCCTCGGTGAAGCCGACGCCCTTGACCTCCTTCGGCCAGGATTCCGGCTTCCACTTCTCGGTGTTGGCGGTCGACGAGTCGCCGGCCTTGATGTTGGCCATCAGCTTGTCCTGGAAGTAGCGCAGCTGATGCACCGCCCACTGACACTCGAGCGCGCGCGCCGCCGTGCGGCCGAGCGTCGAGAACAGCGCCTTCACCGGCACGCCGAGATCGGTCAGCAGCTTGTCGACCGGCTCCTTGAACTCCGGCTTCTTCTGGGCGTAGCCGATGATGTAGCGCGCCAGCGGACCGACCTCGACCGCGTTGCCCTTCCACCGCGGCGACTTGATCCAGGAGTACTTGGCCTCCTCGTCGAGCGCCTGGATGTTGGTGCGCGTGCCCTTGGTCTTGGGGCCGAGCACGTAGTTCGGCTCGGTCACGCCGTCCCACGGATGCAGGCCCTTGGTCTCGTCCGGGTACTTGTACCAGGAGTGCGTCACGAACTCCTGGATCTGGTTCGGATCCCTGAGATCGACCGGCATCACCTCGTCGAGATTGCCGTTGAGGATGACGCCGTGCGGCATCTTCAGCGACTTCGGCGAATAGTCGTTGGCATGCTCGGGAATGTCGCCGTAGCTCATCACCGAGGTCGACGACAGGCCGCCGCCGTAGAGCCAGTCCTTGTAGAACGAGGCGATCGCCTGGAGATCCGGCAGATAGACCTGCTCGGTGAACTCGATCATCCGGTCGATGATCGACGAGACGAGATTGAGGCGCTCCATGTTGATCGCGCCGACCGCGCCGACGCCGTCGACGTTGATCGAGCACGGCACCCCGCCGACGAGCCAGTTCGGATGCGGGTTCTTGCCGCCGTAGATGGTGTGGATCTTCACCATCTCCTTCTGGAAGTCGAGCGCCTCGAGGTAGTGCGCCACCGCCATCAGGTTCGCCTCCGGCGGCAGCTTGTAGCCGGGATGCCCCCAATAGCCGTTCTTGAACGGCCCGAGCTGTCCGCTCTCCACGAACTTGGTCAGACGGGTCTGCAGATCCTTGAAGTAGCCGGGCGAGGACAGCGGCCAGCTCGAGATCGACTGGGCGAGCTGCGAGGTCGCCTTCGGGTCCGCCTTCAGCGCCGACACCACGTCGACCCAGTCGAGCGCGTGCAGGTGATAGAAGTGGACGACGTGGTCGTGCACCTGCAGCACCAGCTGCATGATGTTGCGGATGGAGTTGGCGTTCTCGGGGATCTTGATGTCGAGCGCGTTCTCCACCGCCCGCACCGAGGTCAGCGCGTGGGTGCCGGTGCACACGCCGCAGATGCGCTCGGTGAAGGCCCAGGCGTCGCGCGGGTCGCGGCCCTTGAGGATCACCTCGATGCCGCGCCACATCGTGCCGGTCGACACCGCGTTGCGGATGACGTTGTTGCTGTCGACGTTCACTTCGACGCGCATGTGACCCTCGATGCGGGTCACCGGATCGACGACGATGCGCTTGCCGGAGTTGTCGAGATTGAAACCGTTCGGAGTCTGGATGCCCATGACGGCGGTCCTCTGAATGAGATGAACTGGGGGGCTGTCGTGGACGGTCTCAACCGGCCTTGTCGGTCTTGGTGGCGATGCGCTTGACCGCGGTCACCGCCGCGTGCGCCGCCACGCCCGCCGCCACCACGCCGGCGACCGTGCCGCCGATCCTGTCGGCGTTGGCCTCGACGCCGAAGGCGTTGATGCCGGTCAGGCGGTCGTAGAACGGCCCCTTGTCCCAGAAGTTCTCTTCCGAGCAGCCGATGCAGCCGTGGCCCGACTGGATCGGGAACGACACGCCGCCGTTCCAGCGCACCGTCGAACAGGCGTTGTAGGTGGTCGGCCCCTTGCAGCCCATCTTGTAGAGGCAGTAGCCCTTCTTGGCCCCCTCGTCGTCCCACTCCTCGACGAACTGGCCGGCGTCGAAGTGCGGACGACGGTAGCACTTGTCGTGGATGCGCTGCGAATAGAACATCTTCGGCCGCCCCTGGCGGTCCAGCTCCGGCAGCTTGCCGAAGGTGGTGACGTAGGTGACGACGCCGGTCATCACCTCGGCGATCGGCGGGCAGCCCGGCACCTTGATGATCGGCTTGTTCCTGATGACCTTGTCGATCGGGGTGGCCTGGGTCGGATTGGGCTTGGCCGCCTGGACGCAGCCCCACGAGGCGCACGCGCCCCAGGCGATGATCGCGAAGGCGTCCTCGGCCATCTCCTTCAGCTTCTCGACGAACGGACGGCCGCCGTCGATGCAGAACATGCCGTCCTCGTTGAGCGGCGGATTGCCCTCGACGGCGAGGATGTACTGACCCTTGTACTTCTGGCGCGTCTCCTCGAGGATCGCCTCGGCCTGATGACCCGCCGCCGCCATGATCGTGTCGTCGTAGTCGAGCGAGATCATCGACAGGACGACGTCCTTCACCAGCGGATGCGCCGAGCGGATGAAGCTCTCCGAGCAGCAGGTGCATTCGAGCCCGTGCATCCAGATCACCGGAATGCGCGGCTTGGTCTCCAGCGCATGGGCCATCTCGCTCGCCGCGCCCGCGCCGAGCCCGAGGCTGGCGGCGGTGAGCGAACAGAACTTGGTGAAACTGCGCCGCGTGATCCCCTGGCGCCGGATCACTTCGTAGAACGTCTCCATACCCGCACTCATCGCGCTTCTCCCCTCGGACGTTTCTGTCGAACGCCGTCGGCGGCGAGAACTCCCGCTCACCGCCCGACACGCGTCGTCGTCCCCGATGGACAGCAAGAGCCGTGCCGATTCCGGCCGCGACGAAACGTCTTCCGGAAAACCCCGGATTTTCGCCGTTTGGAAAAGATCGAAGGAAAAGAGCGGTTTTCGCGCGCTCCCGCCGGATCGGCCGAACATGACAAGCGCCCGTCCGCCGATCGGCAACCGACTTTTCACCGAACCGGGCGGCGGACTTCCGCTCTCAGTGCGCCGTGCACACCATGCACGGGTCGAACGAGCGCACCACGTGCTGCACGGCGAGCGACTTCGCCCCCTCCTCGCCGACCGTGAGCCCCTCGAGCGCCCGTTCCAGCGGCCCCGGCACGCCGCGCCCGTCGCGTGGGCTGAAGTTCCAGGTGGTCGGCGCGACGATCTGGTAGCGGGTGATCCGCCCGCCGCGCGCCGTCATCCAGTGACCGAGCGATCCGCGCGCCGCCTCCACCAGTCCGACGCCCGAGCCGTCGGACGGCTGGCATCCCGCCTCGCAGAACGGCGCCCCCCGCTCGATCTCGCCGACCCAGCGTTCCATCGCCGGGATCACCCGCGCCACCTCGACGAGCCGCGCGATCACCCGCGCCGCCACGTTGGTCGCCCCGCTCGGACGCACCAGCGCCGCCGCGATCGCCGACCCGTCGACCAACTGACGCGCCAGCGCCCCCACCTCGACCGTGCGCCCGTCGTAGCGCGGCGCCTTGGCCCAGGAATAGGCGCCCTCGCGCTCGATGTCCGGCTCGCTCACCGCCCGCGCCGGCGAGCCGTCCTCGCCCGTCAGCCACGCCCGGCTCGGGTCCTCGCGCACGCGGTCGATTTCGAGCGGCGCGACCTGCCCCGACGCCGTCTCCATCACCCCGGCGCGGAACAGGGCCCGTCCGCCCTCGCCCACCCCGGGGTGGGCGCCGACGCTCATCACCGTCCCCGGCCCGCGACCCAGATCGTACAGATCGAGCGCCCGCGCCACCCTGAGGAACCGCGCGAAGTCGCCCCCGCCCGCGTTCTCGATCCGCTCGAGGTCGCCGAGGGTCTCGATCTCGCCGATCGCCTCGAGGCGCGCCCCGAACAGCTCCGTCTCGGCGAAGCGGCGCACGTCGGCCAGGATCGCCCGCGCCCGCACCTTGTCGCCGAGGTCGAGCGCCCGCGTCGTGCCGCCGGGGCGAAAGCCGAGACTGTGCGGCCACTTGCCGGCGATCAGTCCCATGGTCTCCAGCAGCCGCGCCCGCGCCGGCAGGAAGGTCGCCGCCGCCCGCCCCTTCACCGCCCGGAACCGCTCCTCGAGCTCGCCCCACCACGACGCCCCCGCATAGGCGTCGCGCGCGAAGTCGGGCATGAAGAACAGATGGAAGTGAGTGAGGTGATCGGCGACGTTCTCCGCCGCATGGGCGATCGCCGTCGCCAACACGCCGTTGCGCGCCGGTTGGATGCCGCAGAACGAGGCGATGGCGTTGGAGGCGGCGAGCGACTGCGACACCGAGCAGATGCCGCAGATGCGCGGCGCCAGCACCAGCGCGTCGTCGACCGGCCGCCCCACCAGGATCTGCTCGAACCCGCGATAGAGCGGCACCGTCACCCGCGCCTCGCGGACCCGCCCGCCCTCGATCTCCAGCGTCACCTCGAGGTCGCCCTCGACCCGGTTGAACGGCCCGACCACGATCCGGCTCACGCCTCGCCCCCCTCGTTCGTCCCCCGGCGCGCCCGGCCCGGCGGCACGACGACGTGATCGGCGGTGGCGTTGAGTCGCACCCGACGCGGCGTCGCCGACTTCGACAGCGCCGCCAGCGCCATGAACCACGCCTTCGGCATGTCGAGCGGCAGGCCGACCGGAATGCCGGCGATCTTCGGCGTGGTCAGATGCCCGCGCACCGTCTCGAACCCCGGCGAGGTGCAGGCGATGCAGGCGTAGCCGCCCTCTGTGCACGACCCCGAACCGTTCCAGCCGCGCTGATTGCAGTCGCCCACCGCCTGCGTCGCCTTGCAGCCGAGATGCTCCATCATGCAACCGCGGTCGGACGCCC
>JBEOKB010000137.1:0-6329 GCA_040275425.1 Siculibacillus sp.
CGGCCGCCCCTCCGGCGCGCTCATCACCGTGTCGAAACCCACGCTCAGCGCCGGATCGTCGGGAAAACCGAGGCCGAGGCGCACACTCGCGCCCTCTCCCGTCGCCACGCCGGTGAGGCGGATCGTCGTCGCTCGCCCGCCGATCTCCGCCGCGCCCTCGAGCCGCCACGGCCCGGCGAGCGAGGCGAGCGCGCCCTGCGCCGCGATCCCCGTCGCCACGCCGCTGCGCCCCGAGCGCCGGTCGAGAATCGTCACCCGCCCGTCGACCAGCCGCACCGCCTCGATCGCCACTTCCGCGAGATCGCGCACCACCACCGGTCGCGGCCCCGTCAGACGACCGTCGGCGTCGAGGATCAGATCGAGGCTCGCCCGGTCGAGCCGCAGCTCCGACACCCGCCGCTCGCCCTTGAGCAGCGGCGCCGCCTCGAGATCGAGCTCGAACCGCCCGATCCGCGCGGTCGGATGATCGAGATCGCCGATCACCACGTCGCCGAAGCGGATGCGCGGACTCGGCAGCAGTCGCGCGTCGACGTCGCCGAGCACCCGCACCGGCAGCCCCACGATCGCCGAGCTCTCCGCCTCGAACGTGCCGCGCCACAGGCTCCAGTCGACGAACAACGGCCCCACCAGCGCCGTCAGGAACGCCATGATGATCGCCGTGCCGATGCCGATGTAGAGCGAGTTCACGCGCGCCCTCCCGTGAGAACGAACGCACCGCCGCCGAATCGCGACGTCGCGAGGCTCACACCGCCACGATCTTACCCGGATTGAGAATGCCGCGCGGATCGAGCGCGCGCTTGATCGCCGCCATCGTGTCGATCGCCGCCGCCCCGTGCTCGGCCTCGAGATACTTCATCTTGCCCTGCCCGACCCCGTGCTCGCCGGACGCCGTGCCCTCCATCGCCAGCGCGCGCTCCACCAACCGCCCGACGAAGCCCTTCACCCGCTCGATCTCCGCCGCGTCGGCCGGGTCGAACAGCGGCAGGACGTGGAAGTTGCCGTCGCCGACGTGGCCGACGATCGGCGCGACCAGACCCGAGGCGCGGATGTCCTCCTTGGTCTCGGCGATGCATTCGGCGAGCCGCGAGATCGGCACGCACACGTCGGTGGAGAAGGTCTGGCAGCCGGGCCGGAGCCCGAGCCCGGCCCAATAGGCGTCGTGGCGTGCCGCCCACAGCCGCGTGCGCTCCTCCGCCCGCGTCGTCCAGGTGAACGGCCCGCCGCCGAGATCGGCGGCGATCTCGCCGAACCGCGTCGACTGCTCGGCCACGCTCGCCTCCGAGCCGTGGAACTCGAGCAGCAGGAGCGGCGTCTCCGGCAGGTCGAGCTTCGAATGGAGATTGCAGGCCCGCACCTGCACCTCGTCGAGGATCTCGATCCGCGCCACCGGAAGACCGGTCTGGATCGTCAGGATCACCGCGTCGGCCGCCGCCTGCACGCTCGGGAACGGGCAGATGCCGCCCGAGATCGCCTCCGGAATGCCGGCGAGGCGAATGGTCAGCTCGGTGACGATGCCGAGCGTCCCCTCCGAGCCGACCATCAGCCGGGTCAGATCGTAGCCGGTCGAGGACTTCCTCGCCCGCCGCGACGTGGTGACGATCTCGCCGCTCGCCGTCACCACCCGCATCGCCAGCACGTTGTCCCGCATAGTGCCGTAGCGCACCGCGTTTGTGCCCGAGGCCCGGGTCGCCGCCATGCCGCCGAGGGTGGCGTCGGCCCCCGGATCGATCGGGAAGAACAGCCCGGAGTCGCGCAACTGCTCGTTGAGCGCCTTGCGCCGGATACCCGGCTGGATCACCACGTCGAGATCCTCGGCGTGCACCGCCACGATCGCGTCCATCGCCGAGAGATCGATCGAGATCCCGCCGAAGGGCGCGTTGAGATGGCCCTCGAGCGAGGTCCCCGCCCCGAACGGCACCACCGGGCAGTCATTGGCCGCGCAGATCCGCACGATCTCCTGCACCTCGGCCTCGCTGTGCGCGAACACCACCGCGTCGGGCGGCTGATTGGCGATCCAGGTGAGCGTATGGCCGTGCTGCTCGCGCATCGACGGCGCCGTCGACACCCGCGCGCCGAACCGCGCGCTCAATGCGCCGATCGCCGCCGCGATGCCCGCTTCGTTGCGCGTCCGCTCGCCCATGTCGCTTCTCCGTCGATCTCGCCTCGGGGTGGCGCGAGCCTAGCAGCGCCGAACGCGCCCCGAAAGCCGCAGCCGCCCTCTCAGCCTTGCGCCAGTCGCCGGGCGACCATGCGCGACAGGCTAGGACCGATCAGCACCAGCGCGAAGAACCGCACCGCCTGCACCGCCAGCACGAACGACACGTCGACCGGCGTCGAGGCGGCGATGATCGCCACCGTGTCCATGCCGCCGGGCGAGGTGGCGAGAAACGCCGTCAGCGGATCGATGCCCATCTTCGCGACCAGCACCAGCGCCACCCCCGCCGACACCGCCATCAGGACCACGATCGACGCCGCGATCCACGGCAGCGCCCGCGCCGCGTGCGCCACCGCCGCCCGGGTGAAGCCGAGCCCGATCGTCCAGCCGAGCCCGGCATAGGCCGCGATCAGGAACCACGGCGGCAGCTCGAACGACATCGTCCCCGATCCGTGCAGGATCGCCGTCGCCAACAGCGGCCCGATCATCGCCCCCGACGGCACCCGCGACAGATGCCCGACGAGCCCGGCCGGCACCACCACCGCCAGCGTCGCGGCGAAGGCCGCGCCGTCGAGCGGCGGAAACACGCTCGGCGGCGGCGGCATGTCGGCGCCGATCCACATCCGCGCCCCGATCGACGCCGCCGAGGCGACGAACAGCACGCGCAGATACTGCATGAAGGCGACCAGCCGCACGTCGGCGCCGTGGGCGCCCGCCTGAATCACCATCGCCGACGCCGCCCCCGGCGAGGAGCCCCACACGCCCGTGGTCCCCGGCACCACCCCGAACCGCGACAGCGCCCAGCCGAGCGCCGTCGCCGTGGCGACGATGACCATCACCGTGGCGATCAGGATCGGCCATTCGTGACGAAAGGTGGCGACGATCGAGGGCGTCAGCGCCGCCCCGAGCATCGCCCCCACCACCGTCTGCGACGCCAGGAACGCCCGGCACGGGACACGCAGGTCGAGCCCGCCGAGCCGAGCCGCGATTCCCGCCACCAAGGGCCCGATCAGGAACGACGCCGGCAGCCGCACCGCCTCGAGCCCGAGCGACAGGCCGAGCGACAGGAGGACGAGGATCGCCCACCCCGCCAGCCGTCGCATCGTCGCCGTCGGCGCCATTCGCCCCTCCCTCGCCGCCGGACCGCCCGTTCGACCGGCCCGATCGATCACGCGCCGCCGCCGCGGTCAAGACCCGCCGCTCCACCCGCCCGCGAACGGCCCGGCGGCGAACGGCCACCGAAGCGTGGCCCGTGGGAGACACCCCCGCGCCCATTGCACCGCAACAGGGGATGAGGGGCGCGACGGACTCGCAATCGTCTTGAAAATGTCATTTTATCCGGCCGACGAAAAACAGCCCTCGGGTGGACTCATGTTGTCCTGGTTCCGGGCTCTCATGCCCAAGGAAGACGGTTTCTTCGATCTCTTCGAGCGCCACTCGAAGGTTCTCGTCTCCGGCGCGCAGGCGCTGAAGTCGCTGCTCGACGGCGGTGAGATCGAGAAGTGGTGCGCCGAGGTCAAGCGCCACGAATCTGCCGCCGACGACATCACCGCCGAGGTCCTGCAGGCCGTGCGTCGCTCGTTCATCACGCCGTTCGATCGGGTCGACATCAAGGATCTGATCGAGAGCATGGACGACGCGATCGACCAGATGCATCAGACCGCCAAGGCCATCACCCTGTTCGAGGTGACGACCTTCGAGCAGCCGATGCGCGAGATGGCCGCGATCACGGTGGAGGCGGCCGAGCTGACCGTCGCGGCGATCCCGCTCCTGCGCAAGATCGGCACCAACGTCGCCGCTCTCAACGCCTTCGCCGTCAAGATCACCGAGCTCGAGGGCAAGGCCGACAAGCTCCACGATCGCGGCCTGAAGGAACTGTTCCTGGCCCACCGCCATTCCGACCCGATGGCCTTCACCATCGGCGCCGAGATCTACGGCCACCTCGAGCGCGTCGCCGACCGCTTCGAGGATGTCGCCAACGAGATCTCCGGCATCGTCATCGAACACGTCTGAGGCCCCCGCGCGACGCCGGCTGCCGGCATCGCAAGGCACGGAAAGAAGTCCATGGAACCGACCCTGGCTCTGCCGCTCCTCGTCGGACTGATCGCCGTCGCGCTCGCCTTCGACTTTCTGAACGGCCTGCACGACGCCGCCAACTCGATCGCCACGATCGTCTCGACGCGCGTGCTGTCACCCCAGTACGCGGTCGCCTGGGCCGCGTTCTTCAACTTCATCGCCTTCATGTTCTTCGGCCTGCACGTCGCCCAGACGCTGGGCAAGGGCATCGTCGAGGCGAGCATCATCGACCCGCGCGTGGTGTTCGGGGCGCTGACCGGCGCCATCGCCTGGAACGTCATCACCTGGCTCGCCGGCATCCCGTCGTCGTCGTCGCACGCCCTCGTCGGCGGCCTGATCGGCGCGGGCGTCGCCAAGGCCGGGCTCGGCGCCATGGTCGCCTCCGGCGTGGTCAAGACCACCTTCGCCATCGTCCTGTCGCCGCTGTTCGGCTTCGTCCTGGCGCTGGTGCTGATGCTGGTGGTCAGCTGGGTCTGTCGAGGCTTCACGCCCTTCGCCGTCGACAAGAGCTTCCGCTCGCTCCAGTTCGTCTCCGCCTCGCTCTATTCGCTCGGCCACGGCGGCAACGACGCCCAGAAGACCATGGGCATCATCGCCGTGCTGCTCTATTCGCAGGGCTACCTCGGCCAGACCTTCCACGTGCCGTTCTGGGTGGTGATCACCTGTCAGGCGGCGATGGGCCTCGGCACGCTGTTCGGCGGCTGGCGCATCGTCCATACCATGGGCTCCAAGATCACCCGCCTCACGCCGATGCAGGGCTTCTGCGCCGAGACCGGCGGCGCCATCACCCTGTTCCTGGCGACCGGGCTCGGCGTGCCCGTCTCCACCACCCACACCATCACCGGCTCGATCGTCGGCGTCGGTGCGGCGCGGCGCACCTCGGCGGTGCGCTGGAACGTCGCCTCCTCGATCGTCGTCGCCTGGGTGGTGACCATCCCCGCCTCCGCCGCCATCGCCGCCGCCACCTGGTGGGTGGTCGGCCTGTTCGCCTGACGTCCCGCCGATCGCGAAACCGACGCGCGGGCACCACTCCGCCGCGAATCGGCCAAGATGGCGGCGCCTCTCTCGCACGCCCCTTCGGCCCCGCCGGGAACACCCGCCCTCGATGTCCAAGCCCCCGCCTCGCCCCGCCGCGCCTTTCCGTCAGACCGCCGCCCTGCCCTGGCGCCGGACCGCCGACGGCCGGCTCGAGGTGTGTCTGGTGACGACGCGCGAGACGAAGCGCTGGACCATCCCCAAGGGCTGGCCGATGAAGGGCGAGAAGGACCGCGACGCCGCCCGCATCGAGGCCGAGCAGGAGGCGGGCGTCACCGGCCGCATCGCCAAGAAGCCGCTCGGCGCCTTCACCTACTTCAAGCGCCGCCAGGAACGCTTCGACTTCGTCCGCGTCGACGTCTACGCCCTCGAAGTGACGAAGACCCTCGCCGACTGGCCGGAGAAGACCGAACGCGACGTCCGCTGGATGACCCCGGCCGACGCCGCGATCCTGGTCGAGGAACCCGAACTGGCGACGCTGCTGACGGAGCTGGAGGCGCGGCTCACTTCAGCCGGAAGTAGTTCCTGAGCGCGAGACCCATGAAGAAGACGAGCAGGATCGACAGGAGATTCTGCCCGATCGTCGCCAGTTGGAACCCACGCGGCGGCAGGGGCACGCAAGTCGCCGCCTTCGCCGCGCTCGCAGCCGCCGTCTCCACGCCCTTCCCCGTCTCGCCGCAGAACAGGAACTTCTTGACGTCGCCGTCGACGGTGAGCGGCCCGACGAAGGGAATGGAATTGGCGACCGAATAGAGCCGCACCGCCTCGTCGTACTGCGCCGCGACCGCCGTCCGCGCCTCGTCCCCCACCACCCGCTCGATCGCCGCCGCCCGCCGCTCCGACAGCAGCCGCGCGTCGATCCCCTCGATCGACCCGCCCCCGTGGAAGGCGAGGAGCGACACGACCAGCCACACCGCAGGCCGCACCCACGACCGCCCGTAGTCGGCGAACGCCCAGTAGAGGGCCATGACGCCGATCCACACGAGGTGGCCGAGGAGAGGCAGGAGAGCGCCGAGGACGCGCGTTCCATGCCGCAGATAGGCGCGCCGCCGTCGCTCGGCTG
>JBEOKB010000138.1:0-3049 GCA_040275425.1 Siculibacillus sp.
GAGATCGCGGAGGCCCCCTTCGCCGCCCGCGCCCTCGACGTGCTCGTGGTCGACGACAACGAGATCAACGCCCTGCTGTCGCGCGCCGCCCTCGCGCACATGGGCCATGCGGTCGCGCTGGCCGCCGATGGCGCCGCCGCCGTCGAGGCGGTGGCCGCCGCCCGCGCCGACGGCCACCCCTTCGACGCCGTGCTGATGGACCTGCACATGCCCGGTCTCGACGGCTTCTCCACCATCCGCGCCCTGCGCGAGGCCGAGGCCGAGGACGGCGATCGCCGCCTGATGGTGATCGCGCTGACCGCCGACGGCACCCCCGCCGCCGCCGAGCGCGCCCGCGCCAGCGGCGCCGACGCGACCATGGTCAAGCCGATCGATCGCAACCGTCTCGCCGCGCTCCTCGCCCGCCTCGCCCGCGCGCCCGCCGCGGCGGATCACGCCCTCACCGCCTGAGGACTCGGTTCTCGCCGCCCTCGACCGTCACCGTTCCGTCGTGCGATCGTCACGGCGGTGTCGAAGGACCGTGGTCGGATCGCCCAACGTCCGAAGACGAGCGAATCCCTCGGACGTCTCGAGCGACGAGGTACATCGATGTCTCTGGCCGCAGCTGCCGCCCAATCTTCCCGTCGTATCTTCGACCGTCTGGTGCCCCGGCGCCGTCTTCCCCGTGGCGGGTTCGACGTCCTGCCCGGCCTGCGCCTGCCCGCCCCGATCGGCCCGCTGCGCGACACTCCCGACATCGGCAGCCTCGGCCGCATCGGCAGCCTGGAGGTTCGCCTCGCCCGCACCGTCGGCGAGGTCAAGCGCGCCCAGGAGCTGCGCTACCGGGTGTTCTACGAGGAGATGTCGGCGATCGCCGACGCCCGCACCCTGATGACCCGCCGCGACGCCGACACCTTCGACGCGATCTGCGATCACGTCCTGGTGCTCGATCACGACCATCTCGAATCCCGCCCCTTCGGCAAGACCCGCCCGCGCATCGTCGGCACCTACCGCCTGCTGCGCCGTTCGGTCGCCGAACGCAGCGGCGGTTTCTATTCGGCGTCCGAATTCGCCGTCGACGAGCTGCTCGAGGCCAAGCCCGATCTCGAGTTCCTCGAGCTCGGCCGTTCCTGCGTCCTGCCCGCCTGGCGTGGCAAGCGCACCATCGAGCTGCTGTGGCAGGGCGTGTGGGCCTATGTGCAGCGCCACGGCGTCGACGCCATGATCGGCTGCGCCAGCCTGGAGGGCACCGACCCGCGCCGTCTCGCCCTGCCGCTGTCGTTCCTGCACTACGAGTGCTCGGCCCCGGCCGAATGGAACGTGCGCGCGTTGCCGCATCGCCGGACCGCGATGGATCGCCTCTCGCGCGAGGCGGTCGACATGCGCGCCGCGCTCCAGGCGCTGCCGCCGCTGATCAAGGGCTATCTGCGCGTCGGCGCCAAGATCGGCGACGGCGCGGTGGTCGATCACCAGTTCGGCACCACCGACGTCTTCGTGGTGATGCCGGTCGCCGACATCGCCCGCCGCTACGTCGACTTCTTCGGCGCCGACGCCGGTCGTCGCGCCTCGTGATCGCGAGGGGAGGGCGGATCAGCCGCCCTTCTCGATCTCGCGCGCCCGCGCCCTGAGCGCATAGATCGCCTCGAGCGCGGCGCGCGGACTCATGTCGTCGGGATCGAGCGCGCCGATCGCCTCGACCAGCGCGGCGAGGCGCGGATCGGCCTTCGGCTCGGCCGCCGGCGCCGCCTTCAGCGTCGAGAACAGCGGCAGCTCGTCGATCAGCGCCTCCTTGGGCCGCTTGCGGTCCTGCTCCTCGAGCTGTTTCAGCACCATCCGCGCCCGCTCCACCACCTTCGGCGGCAGGCCCGCGAGCCGCGCCACCTGGATGCCGTAGGAGCGATCGGCCGCGCCCGGCACGATCTCGTGCAGGAACACCACGTCGCCCTTCCATTCGCGCACCGCCGAGGTGACGTTGGCCACCCGAGGAAGCCGATCGGCCAGCGCCGTCAGCTCGTGATAGTGGGTGGCGAACAGCGCCCGGCAGCGGTTGACCGCGTTGAGATGCTCGATCGTCGCCCAGGCGATGGAGAGCCCGTCGAAGGTGGCGGTGCCGCGCCCGATCTCGTCGAGGATGACCAGCGACGACCGGCTCGCCTGATTGAGAATGGCGGCGGTCTCGACCATTTCGACCATGAAGGTCGATCGCCCGCGCGCCAGATCGTCGGCCGCGCCGACACGGGAGAACAGCTTGTCGACCACCCCGATACGGGCCGCGCGCGCCGGCACGAACGCGCCGACCTGCGCCATCAGCACGATCAGCGCGGTCTGGCGCAGATAGGTCGACTTGCCGCCCATGTTGGGGCCGGTGACGATGGTGAGCCGCCCGTCCGCCTCGCCGCCGCGCGGGCCGAGATCGCAGTCGTTGGCCACGAACGGCTCGCCCGAACCCGAGCGCAGCGCCTGCTCCACCACCGGATGACGCCCGCCGAGGATCTGCAGCGCCAGCCCCTCCTCGACGATCGGCCGCACGTGGCCCTCCGCCTCGGCCAGTTCGGCGAACCCGCTCGCCACGTCGAGCACGGCCAGCGCCTCGGCCGCGCGGCGGATCGCCCGCTCCTCCGCCAGCACGCGGCGCGTCAGATCCTCGAAGATCTCGTTCTCGAGCCCGAGCGCCCGCTCGCCCGCCGAGGCGATCCGCGCCTCGAGGTCGGACAGTTCGACCGTGGAGAACCGCACCGCGTTGGCCAGCGTCTGGCGATGGATGAACCGTTCCGACAAGGGCGGCCGGGTCAGCTTGTCGGCATGGGCCGGGGTGGTGTCGACGAAGAAGCCGAGCACGTTGTTGTGGCGGATCTTCAGCGACTTGATGCCGGATTCGACCACGTAGTCGCCCTCGAGCCGGGCGATCAGGCGGCGGCTGTCGGCCGACAGCTCGCGCGCCTCGTCGAGCGGCATCGACCAGCCCGCCCGCACGAACCCGCCGTCGCGGCGCGTGAGCGGCAGCTCGTCGCCGAGGGCGGCGGCGAGCGCGTCGTAGAGGTCCCGCGGCGTCTCCAGCAGCGCGTCGCGC
>JBEOKB010000139.1:0-8632 GCA_040275425.1 Siculibacillus sp.
CATCGCCCGCCTCGGCGGCGGCGGTGACGCCGGCCGGATCGAGCGCGCTCGCGGGGAGACCGTCGACGGCGCGCAGGGCGTCGTGGAGGCGGACGAGGCCGGGGCCGGAGAGGACGGCCTCGGCGCAGACGCGCCCCTCGACCTTCGCGATCTCGTGCCAGATCGCCTCCTCGCGGGCGCCGTCGGGGGCGAGCGAGGCGTGCCCCCCTTCGCCCGGCACCGGAATCCACCGTCCGTCGGAGGCGATCAGCTGGGCGACGCCGAGGCCGGTGCCGGGGCCGATCACCACGCGGGTGGCGTCGGGGCGGGCGAGCCCGCCGTCGAGCGCGACGAGATCGGCGGGGCCGAGGCCGAGCAGAGCCAGCGCCTGGGCCTCGAAGTCGTTGACGGCGACGACCGTCTCGAAGCCGAGTTCGGCGACGAGGCGGCGCGGTTCGAGTACCCAGGGGCAATTGGTGAAGACGATGCGGTCGCCGGTGACGGGCGCGGCCACCGCCAGGATCGCCGTGCGCGGCCGCACCGGGCAGCGCGGCAGGGCGAAGTCGCGGACGGCGGCGTGCGGATCGGGATGAGCGGCGGTCGGGGTGCGGCCGAGATCGCGGAAACCGTCGGCGCCGTCCTCGGCGAGGGCGAAGCGGGCGTTGGTGCCGCCGATGTCGGCGAGGAGGGCGGGCAGAGCGAAGCGGGTGATCACGGGACCTCCGGCGCGGGCACGATCCCTCCTTCCTATCGCAAAGCCGGGCGCGAGGCGACGCGCGCGGTGTGGACGACGCGCGAGGGGAGCACCGAAAAGGGGATGCGCGGAACTCGGGGCCGTGCCAAATTCGTCGCATCGGACATGGTGCGCCGCGGGATGCGTCGGGACTTCGGAGCACTTCGTCGCACTCTCCATGGAAGGGTCCTTCGATGCGCAAGTCGTTCGTCTCGGCGATTCTCGCAACGCTGATGCTGGCCGGTCCGGCGGCGGCGGCCGACGTCCAGCCGGCGCTGCTCTACGATCTCGGCGGCAAATTCGACAAGTCGTTCAACGAGGCGGCCTTCGCCGGCGCGGAGAAGTACCGCAAGGAGACCGGCGGCGACTATCGCGACTTCGAGATCCAGAACGACGCCCAGCGCGAACAGGCGCTGCGCACCTTCGCCCGCAAGGGCCATTCGCCGATCGTGGCCATCGGCTTCACCCAGGCGACGGCGGTGGAGAAGGTGGCCAAGGAGTTCCCGGACGTGAAGTTCGCGATCGTCGACATGGTGGTCGATCTGCCGAACGTGCGCTCGATCGTGTTCAAGGAGCAGGAGGGCTCGTGGCTGGTCGGCATGGTGGCGGCGACCGCCTCCAAGACCGGCAAGCTCGGCTTCGTCGGCGGCATGGACATTCCGCTGATTCGCAAGTTCGCGTGCGGTTACGTCGGGGGGGGCGCGGTCGGTGGCGCCGAAGATCGAGGTGTTCCAGAACATGACCGGCACCACCGGCGCGGCGTGGAACGACCCGGTCAAGGGCGGTGAACTGGCCAAGTCGCAGATCGATCGCGGCGCGGACGTGATCTATCACGCCGCCGGCGGCACCGGGCTCGGCGTGCTCCAGGCGGCGGCCGACGCGGGGAAGCTCGGCATCGGCGTCGACAGCAATCAGAACCATCTCCATCCCGGCAAGGTGCTGACCTCGATGACCAAGCGGGTCGACGTGGCGGTCCATGCGGCGTTCTCCGACGCGCGGGCGGGCAAGTGGACCTCGGGGGTGACGGTGCTCGGGCTCAAGGAGGGCGGCGTCGGCTGGGCGCTCGACGAGCACAACAAGGGCCTGATCTCGGAGGAGACCCGGGCGATGATGGCCAAGGCCGAGAAGGCGATCATCGACGGGACGATCGTCGTGCACGACTACATGGCGGACAAGTCCTGCCCGTACTGACCCCGATCCCTCGAACGGCCGATCCCCGCGCATGACCCCGTCCGCCGTTCCGCCGGCCATCGAACTCATCGGCATCGACAAGCGCTTCGGCGCGGTTCGGGCGGTGCGCGACGTCGACCTCACGGTCGAGGCCGGGACCATCCACGGCCTGATCGGCGAGAACGGCGCCGGCAAATCGACGCTGATGTCGATTCTCTACGGCTGGCACCGCGCCGACCGCGGCGAGATCCGCATCCAGGGCGAGCGGATCGACCCGCGTTCGTCGGCGGACGCGATCGCCGCCGGGGTCGGCATGGTCCATCAGCAGTTCATGCTGGTCGACACCATGACCGTGCTCGAGAACGTGCTGCTCGGGGCGGAGGGCGGCGCGCTGATGGCGCGGGCGGAGACGGCGGCGCGGGCGGAGCTCGCTCGGCTCGCGGCGGACTACGGGCTGGTGGTCGATCCCGACGCGGTCGTCGGCGATCTGTCGGTCGGCGAGCAGCAGCGGGTGGAGATCCTCAAGACACTGCATCGCGGCGCCGAGGTGCTGGTGCTCGACGAGCCGACCGCCGTGCTGACGCCGATCGAGGCGAACCACCTGTTCCGCATCCTCGACCGGCTGGCGAACGAGGGGCGGACGATCGTCGTGATCACCCACAAGCTCAAGGAGATCATGGCGATCACCGACCGCGTCTCGGTGATGCGGGCGGGGGAGATCATCGGCACCTGGGCGACCGCCGACACCAATCCCGAACGGCTGGCCGAGGCGATGGTCGGCCGGCGCGTGCCGACCGAAGTGGTCAAGGGACCGTCGGTGCCGGGGGCGGTGGAGCTGGCCGTCGAAGGACTGACGATCGAGGACGGGCGCGGGCTCACCGTGGTGACGGACGTCGGCTTCGAGGTGCGGGCGGGCGAGATCGTCGGCATCGCCGGGGTGGCGGGCAACGGCCAGAGCGAGCTGATCGAGGCGATCGCCGGTATTCGCCGGGCCGCGGCCGGACGGGTGCGGATCGGCGGGGTCGACGCGACCGAACTCGATCCGGCCGAGATCCGCGCGCTCGGGCTCGCGCACATTCCCGAGGATCGCCGCCGCACCGGGCTGGTGCTCGACTTCACGGCGGCGGAGAACGTGATGCTCGGACGGCAGGACGATCCGGCCTGGGCGAGCGGGCTCCTGCTCGACGGGCGGGCGATCGAGCGGGAGGCGGCGCGTCTGTTCGCCGAGGCCGACGTGCGGCCGAACGATCCGGGGCTGCGGGCGGCGCGGTTCTCCGGCGGCAACCAACAGAAGATCATCGTGGCGCGCGAGATGGCGCGGAACCCGCGCGTGCTCCTGGTCGGCCAGCCGACGCGAGGGGTCGACATCGGGGCGATCGAGGCGATCCATCGCCGGCTGATCGACCTGCGCGACCAGGGGCGGGCGATCCTGCTGGTGTCGGCAGAGCTCGACGAGATCCGCGCGCTGTCGGACCGCATCCTGTGCATGTGCCAGGGGCGGATCACCGGCGAATGTCGGCCCGACGCCGACGAGGCGGAGATCGGCATGATGATGATGGGGCTCACCGCCCGATCGGAAGGGGCGCGGGCATGAGCGGACGGACGCGCGATCTGCCGATCCTGGTCGACTACGCCCTGGTGCCGCTCCTCAATCTGACGGTGGCGTTCCTGGCCTCCGGCCTCGTCGTGCTGGCGATCGGCGAGAACCCGCTGGAGGTGGTGGCGATCATGCTGCGCGGCGCGCTCGGCAACCGCGAGGGCATCGGTTTCACGCTCTACTACACCACCGACTTCGTGTTCACCGGGCTGGCGGTGGCGGTGGCGTTCCAGGCGGGGCTGTTCAACATCGGCGCGGAGGGACAGGCGACGCTGGGCGGGCTCGGCGTGGCGCTGGTGTGCCTCGCCTTCGACGGGGCGCCGTGGTGGCTGGTGGCGCCGTTCGCGGTGGCGGCGGCGGCGCTGTTCGGCGCCGCCTGGGCCTTCGTTCCGGCGTGGGCGCAGGCGCGGCGCGGCAGCCACATCGTCATCACCACGATCATGTTCAACTATCTGGCGGCGACGCTGATGGTGTGGCTGCTGGTCGAGGTGATCGGCAAGCCCGGCGCGATGAGCCCGGAGACGCGGAGCTTCGCCGAGGCGACGCGCCTACCGTTCCTGCGCGATCTGATGCTGCCGTTCGGGATCGACACCGGACAGTCGCCGCTCAATCCGAGCGTGTTCCTGGCGGCGCTCGCCGTGATCGGGGTGTGGCTGCTGATCCACCGCTCCAGGCTCGGCTTCGAGATCCGTACCGTCGGCAAGAACCCCGACGCGGCGGTCTATGCCGGGATCGATCCCGCCCACGTCGTGATCGTCGCCATGCTGATCTCGGGCGGACTCGCCGGGCTCCTCGCCGTCAACGAGGTGATGGGCACGCAGCATCGGCTGCTGCTCGAGTTCACCGCCGGGGCCGGGTTCGTCGGCATCGCGGTGGCGCTGATGGGGCGATCGCATCCGTTCGGGGTGGTGCCGGCGGCGCTGCTGTTCGGCGTGCTCTATCAGGGCGGAGCGGAACTGGCGTTCGAACGGCCGAAGATCAGCCGCGACATGATCGTGGTGATCCAGGCGCTGGTGATCCTGTTCGCGGGCGCGCTCGAGCACATGTTCCGGCCGGCGCTGGTCCGGCTGTTCGCACCGAGTCGGGCGACGATGCGGGGGGAGGCGTGATGACCGGATGGGGCCTCCTCGACGCGGCCGGGCCGGTGCTGGGATCGGGCATCCGCCTGTCGGTGCCGCTCCTGTTCGCGTGTCTGGCCGGGCTGTGGTCGGAGCGCTCGGGCGTGGTCGACATCGGGCTCGAGGGCAAGATGCTGGCGGCGGCCTTCGCCTCGGGCGCGGCGGCGGCGGCGTTCCATTCGCCGTGGGCGGGGCTCGTCGCGGCGATCGGGGTGTCGGTGGCGCTGGCGCTCGTCCACGGCTTCGCGGCGATCACCCAGCGCGGCAATCAGATCGTCTCGGGCGTGGCGATCAACTTCCTCGCCGCCGGGCTGACGGTGCTGCTGGGGCAGGTGTGGTACGGCCAGGGCGGGCGCACGCCACAGCTGGCGCCGAGCGAGCGCTTCCTGCCGCTCGACGTCGATCTCGGCATCGCGCGTCTCCTCGGCGAGGGGAGCGTGGCGGCGCGGGCGTGGAGCGAGGCGTTCGGCGGGCACAATCTGCTCGCGCTGGCGGCGTTCGCGGCGGTGCCGGCGACCTGGTGGGTGCTGTGGCGGACGCGGTTCGGGCTGCGGCTCCGCGCGGTCGGCGACAATCCGCACGCGGTGGAGGCGGCGGGCGTCTCGGTCGCCGGGCTCCGGTGGCGCGCGGTCGTCGCCTGCGGCGTCCTGTGCGGCTTCGCCGGGTCCTATCTGGCGATCGCCCAGTCGGCCGGGTTCGTGCGCGACATGACCGCCGGAAAGGGCTTCATCGCCCTCGCCGCGCTGGTGTTCGCCAAGTGGAAGCCGTTCAATGCACTCGCGGCCTGCCTGCTGTTCGGCCTGCTCGACGCGACGGCGATCCGGCTGCAGGGTACGCCGCTGCCGGGCGTCGGCACGGTGCCGGTGCAGGTGTTCCAGGCGCTGCCCTACGTGCTGACGGTGGTGCTGCTGGCCGGGTTCATCGGCCGGGCGATCCCGCCCAAGGCGTCCGGCATTCCCTACGGCAAGGACCTGTGAGAGGGGAGACTTTCATGCCCAACGAAGCCCAGGCCCTGGCGGCCCTGTTCGAGGCGGCGGCCGACGTGCGGGTTCGGGCGCACGCGCCCTATTCGCGCTTCCTGGTCGGGGCGGCGGTGCTCGACGATCAGGGCCGCATCCACGTCGGCTGCAACGTCGAGAACGCCGCCTTCCCCGAAGGCGTGTGCGCCGAGGCCGGGGCGATCTCGGCGATGGTGGCGGCGGGCGGGCGGCACATCCTGGCGGTGGCCGTCGTCGGCGGGGCGATGGAAGAGGACGAGGCACTGTGCCCACCGTGCGGCGGCTGTCGCCAGAAGATCCGCGAATTCGCGGGCGAGGCGACCACGGTGCATCTGCGCGATTCCTCGGGCGAGGTCACCAGCCTGCCGCTCTCCGAGCTGCTGCCGCTGTCGTTCGGGCCCGGGCATCTGTGAGGACGACATGACGGCCACGACCGCGCTCGACGTGATCCGCGCCCGCGCGCCCGCCTTCGCGCCGAAGGTGGCGATCGTGCTCGGCTCGGGGCTCGGCGGCCTCGCCGAGGAGGCCGAGGCTGCGATCTCGATCCCCTATGCGGACCTGCCGGGCTTTCCGCGCGCGGGCGTGTCGTCCCATGCCGGGCGGTTGGTGGCGGGGCGGCTCGAGGGGGTGGACGTCGCGGTGCTGGCGGGGCGGGCGCACACCTACGAGAGCGGCGACGCGCGGGCGATGGCCCTGCCGATCGCCACGCTCGCCGCGCTCGGCGTCGAGACGCTGATCCTCACCAACGCGGCCGGATCGCTGCGGCCGGAGGTCGGGCCGGGCAGCCCGATGCTGATCACGGACCACGTCGCGCTCGGGCCCAATCCGCTGATCGGGGTCGGTGGCGACGGGCGGTTCGTGTCGATGGTCGACGCCTACGATCCGCGCTTGCGCGCGGCGGCGCGGACGGCGGCGGAGGCGATCGGCGTCGATCTCGCCGAGGGCGTCTACATGTGGTTCACCGGGCCGTCGTTCGAGACCCCGGCGGAGATCCGCATGGCGCGGGTGCTCGGCGCCGACGCGGTCGGCATGTCGACGGTGCCGGAGGTGATCCTGGCGCGTCATGCGGGCCTGCGCGTGCTGGCCTTGTCGATGATCACCAATCTCGCCGCCGGCATGACCGGGCGGGCGCTCAGCCACGACGAGACCAAGTGCGAGGCCGCCGCGGGCGCGTCCCGCTTCGCGGCGCTGGTGCGCGCGGTGCTCGCCCGCCTCCCCTCCCCCGTTTCGGACCCTCGCCCATGACCGCGCTCGCCGCCGATCTCGCCGCCGTCGCTCGCCGCGCCCTGCCGCTGGTCGACCTGACCGATCTCGCCGACGGGGCGAGCGAAGACGGGGCGCGGGCCCTGTGCGCGCGCGCCGTGACGAGGCACGGGGCAGTCGCCGCCGTGTGCCTGTGGCCGCGATTCGTCGCCCCGGCGCGGGCGGCGCTCGCGGGCACGGGCGTGCGGGTGGCGACGGTGGTCAACTTTCCCGCCGGCGGGGAGGACACGCGGGCGGTCGAGGCGGAGACGGCGCGGGCGATCGGAGACGGCGCCGACGAGATCGATCTGGTGTGGCCGTGGCGGGCGTTTCTCGCCGGGCGGCCGGGGTTCGGCGAGACGCAGATCGTGCGGGTGAAGCGGCTGTGCGAGGGGCGCGCGACGCTCAAGGTGATCCTGGAGACGGGCGAGCTCGCCGATCCGGCGAAGATCGCGCGGGCGGCCGGGATCGCGCTCGGCGCGGGGGCGGACTTCCTCAAGACCTCGACCGGCAAGGTCGCGGTCAACGCCACCGTTCCCGCCGCCGAGATCCTCATCGACGCGATCCGGGCGAGCGGGCGGCCGGTCGGGTTCAAGGCGGCGGGCGGCATCCGTGCCACCGCCGACGCCGCCGCCTACCTGGCGGTGGCCGATCGGATCATGGGCCCGGCCTGGGCGAGCCCCGCGACCTTCCGTTTCGGCGCCTCGGGGCTGCTCGACGACCTGATCGCGGCGATCGAGGGTCGCCCCAAGAGCGCGACCGGTGGATACTGAGACGGCGAAGGAGAGGGCGATGCTGCCGCAGGAGATCATTCGCCGCAAACGCGACGGCGCCCGACTCGGGGCGGAGGAGATCGCGCGGATGGTGCGCGGGCTGACCGACGGGTCGGTCGGCGAGGGCCAGATCGCCGCGTTCGCCATGGCGGTGTTCTTTCGCGGGCTCGATCTCGACGAGCGGGTGGCGCTGACCACGGCGATGCGGGATTCGGGCACGGTGCTCGGCTGGGATCTGCCGGGGCCGGTGCTCGACAAGCACTCCTCGGGCGGGATCGGCGACGACGTCTCGCTGATGCTGGCGCCGATGGTGGCGGCGTGCGGCGGCTTCGTGCCGATGATCTCCGGGCGCGGGCTCGGCCACACCGGCGGCACGCTCGACAAGCTCGACGCGATCCCCGGCTATCGCACCCAACCCGACAACGCGACGTTCGCGCGCGTGGTCGCCGACGTCGGCTGCGCCATCATCGGCCAGACCGCCGATCTCGCCCCGGCCGACAAGCGCTTCTATGCGATCCGCGACGTCACCGCGACGGTGGAGAGCATCGATCTGATCACCGCGTCGATCCTGTCGAAGAAGCTCGCCGCCGGGCTCGAGGGGCTGGTGCTCGACGTCAAATGGGGCAGCGGCGCGTTCATGGCGACGCTCGACGAGGCGACCCGGCTCGCGCGGGCGCTGACGGAGGTGGCCAACGGCGCCGGGCTGCCGACGCGGGCGCTGGTCACCGACATGAACGAACCGCTCGCTCCCGCCGCCGGCAACGCGGTCGAGGTGCGCCATGCGGTCGATTTCCTCACCCGACGGCGGCGCGACGCGCGCGTCGAGACGGTGACGGTCGAGTTGGGCGCGGAGATGCTGACGCTCGGCGGGCTCGCCGCCTCGCTCGAGGAGGCGCGGGCGTGGCTCGTCGCCACGCTCGACGACGGGCGAGCGGCGGAGGTGTTCGGGCGGATGGTCGCCGCGCTCGGCGGGCCCACCGACTTCGTCGAAGCGGCGGCGCGCGTGCTGCCGATGGCGCCGG
>JBEOKB010000140.1:0-9361 GCA_040275425.1 Siculibacillus sp.
TGTGCTCGACGGAATCGAAGTTCTGCGTCCCCGCCGAGGTGCCGAAGGCGACCTTCAGGCCGTAGCCGGTCGGCGAATGGCAGACGCGGGCGCAGGTGTCGACGTTGTTGTTGCCGAAGCCGGCGCGGATCAGCTTCTGGACGAGGAAGGTCTCCTCGTTGGTGCAGCGCGACGAGGTGATGCCGCCGATCGACCGCTTGCCCGCCTTCGTCTGGATGCGCCGAAACTCGGAAGCCGTATGGGTGATCGCCTCGGCCCAAGTCACCTCGCGCCACGGATCGTTGATCGAAGACCGGATCATCGGCTTGGTGATGCGCTCGCGGTGTGTGGCATAGCCCCAGGCGAAGCGGCCCTTGACGCAGGAATGCCCGCGATTGGCCTCGCCGTCCTTCCACGGCACCATGCGCACGACCTCCTCGCCGCGCATCTCCGCCTTGAAGGTGCAGCCCACCCCGCAATAGGCGCAGGTGGTCACGACGGAATGTTCCGGCTGGCCGATCTCGATCAGGCTCTTCTCGGAGAGCGTGGCCGTCGGGCAGGCCTGGACGCAGGCGCCGCAGGAGACGCACTCGCTCTCCATGAACGGCTGCCCCTCGCCGGGCGACACCCGGCTGTCGAAGCCGCGGCCCGCGATGGTCAGCGCGAAGGTGCCCTGCACCTCGGCGCAGGCCCGCACGCAGCGGCTACAGACGATGCACTTCGACGAATCGAAGGTGAAATAGGGGTTGGACTCGTCCTTCTTCAGATCGAGATGGGTCTCGATCTCCGACGCCTTGCCGTAGCGCACCTCGCGCAGGCCCACCTTGCCCGCCTGCGTCTGCAATTCGCAGTCGCCGTTCGCCGCGCAGGTGAGGCAGTCGAGCGGATGGTCGGAGATGGTGAGCTCCATCACCCCGCGACGCAGCTTCTTCAGCCGCTCGGTCTGGGTGTGGACGACGATCCCCTCGTGCACCGGCGTGGTGCAGGACGACGGCGTGCCGTTGCGCCCCTCGATCTCGACGAGGCACAGCCGGCACGAGCCGAAGGCGTCGACCATGTCGGTGGCGCAGAGCTTGGGGATCTCCGTGCCGATCTCCATCGCCGCGCGCATGATCGAGGTGCCTTCGGGCACCGTCACCGTCTGCCCGTCGATGGTGAGCGTCACCAGCTTCGTCGACCGGCAAGCGGGCGTACCGAAATCGGTTTCGTGAACGAGCGACATGGGCACCCTCACTCGGCGGCGCGCGCGACGGCGCGGCCACGGAAATCTTCAGGAAAATGGGTGAGCGCGGACGTCACCGGATAGGGGATGAACCCGCCGAGCGCGCACAGCGATCCGAACTTCATGGTCTCTGAGAGATCGGCGAGGAGTTCGATGTTCGCCTCCACCCGCCGCCCGGCCATGATCTCCTCCATCACCTCGCGCCCCCGCACGTTGCCGATCCGGCACGGCGTGCACTTGCCGCAGCTCTCGATCGCCCCGAACGCGAAGGCGAAATGCGCCTGCTCCGCCATGTCGACGCTGTCGTCGAAGACGACGATGCCGCCGTGGCCGATCAGCCCGCCCGCCGCCGTGAAGGCCTCGTAGTCGTAAGGAACGTCGTAGAGCGAGACCGGGAAATAGGCCCCGAGCGGCCCGCCGCACTGCACCGCCTTGACCGGGCGCCCGGTGGCCGTGCCGCCGCCGATCTTCTCCACGATGTCGCCCAGCGTCAGGCCGAAGGCGGTCTCCCAGAGCCCGCCGAACCGGACGTTTCCGGCGATCTGGATCGGCATCGTCCCGCGCGATCGCCCCATCCCGAAGTCGGCGTAGGTCTTCCCACCTTCCGCCAGAATGAAGGGGATGGTGGCGAGCGAGAGGAGGTTGTTGACCACCGTCGGCTTGCCGAACAGGCCCGCGATCGCCGGCAGCGGCGGCTTCGCCCGCACGATGCCGCGCTTGCCTTCGATCGATTCCAACAGCGCCGTCTCTTCGCCGCACACATAGGCGCCCGCGCCGATGCGCAGTTCGAGCCGGAAGGCCCGCCCCGATCCGGCGACGCTCGCCCCCAACCACCCGGCCGTTTCCGCGATCTCGATGGCGCGGGCGAAGGTCGCGTTGGCATGCGGATATTCCGAGCGCGAATAGACGTAGCCCTTGGTCGCCCCGACCGCGATCCCGGCGATCACCATTCCCTCGATCAGCGCGAAGGGGTCGCCCTCCATGATCATGCGATCGGCGAAGGTGCCGCTGTCGCCCTCGTCGGCGTTGCAGACGACGTATTTCCGCTCCGCCTCGGCGTGAGCGACGGTGCGCCACTTGACCCCGGTCGGAAAGCCAGCGCCGCCGCGCCCGCGCAGACCCGAGACGATCACCTCGTCGAGCGTCCCCTCGCTACCGAGGGCGAGCGCCCGCTCGAGCCCCTTCCATCCGCCGTGCGCCGCGTAGTCGGAAAGGCTCAGCGGATCGGTGAGCCCACAACGCGCGAAGGTCAACCGTGTCTGCCCGGCGAACCACGGATGAGCCTCGGTTGCGCCGATGCGATTCGCGTGGTCGCCGCCGTCGATGAACCCGCCATCGAACAGCGAGGCGACGTCGTCGACGGTGATCTCGCGATAGCCGACCCGGCCCGCGGGCGTCTCCACCTCGACCAGCGGCTCCATGAAGAAGGCGCCGCGCGAGCCGTTGCGCACCAGCTCGATGGCGATCCCGCGCCGTTCCGCCTCCGCCGCGATCGCCGCCGCGACCCGATCGGCTCCGACCGCCAGCGCCGCCACGTCGCGGGGCACGAAGATGCGGCTCATCGCGCCACCTCCTCGACCAGCCGCTCGGCGCCCACCTTGTCGAGCCGCGCGAATGGAATGCCGTTCACCATCGCCGAGGGGCCGGAGGCGCACAGCCCCAGGCAATAGACCGGCTCCAGCGTCACCCGTCCGTCCGCCGAGGTCTCGTACCACTCGAGCCCGAGCAACTCGGCGATGCGGTCGCCGATCGCTCGCCCCCCGCGCGCCTGACAGCTCTCGGCCCGACACACCTTGATCACGCGGCGCCCGGACGGCGCCTCGCGGAAGTCGTGATAGAAGCCGACGATGCCGTGCATCTCGGCCCGCGACACGTTGAGCGCGGCGGCGACCAGCGGCACCGCCTCGCGCGGCACGCAGCCGAAGGCCTCCTGCAACGCGTGCAGGATCGGCAGCGCCGGTCCCTCGAGCCCGAGATGCGCATCGATGATCTCGCGGGCGCGGTTCGCGTCCCATGGCGGCGGGTTCGAAGACGACGGCGCGGACATGACGTTCCCTTTAGGACACCAATCGATTGAAGCATCGACATCGAGCCCGAAAACGATCGCCCGATCAATAGGCGGCGGCATCCGATCGAATGGAAGGGGAGATCGTGAGAGCCCCCGATGATCCGCTCGTCGCGCGACGTCGCGGCAATCGGCCCGGCGAGGGCCCCCTCCGCATGAATATGTAGTCAGATATATCAGTGAATTCAGTAAGGCTTTGGAAATGAGACGCTTTCAAAGTGCGGCAGGAAGACGGCGGCGAACAAGTAGTTCAATCAACAGCTGTCGAATGACTGCCACCTCTCGTGATGAGATGGTCAAGGATGCACGACATGACCCCCTCGATCTTCAGGCGCTTCCGAACCTCGACCACCCTCGCGGTCACCGCGACCGGGATTCTCACCGTGTTCGCCGCCGTCGCGGCGTTGGTGGTGGTGTCCTGGTACATCCTCGCCGGCCACGTCGCCGAGAGCGTCGCCGCCCGCCAGAACGGTAACGTCCGTGCCGCCGCGACGGTGTTCGAGCGCGACTTTCCCGGCACCCGTGTCGACTGGTCGGATCCCGCTCGCCCGCGCATCACCATGGACGCCGTTCCCGCCTTCGAGGATCACCGCACCATCGACGCGGTCAGCCGCATCACCGGCGACACCACCACGCTCTTCGCCTGGGACGCCGCCTCCGGCGAGTTCGTCCGCCGCACCACCAACGTCAAGAAGGCCGACGGCACCCGCGCGGTCGGCACCGTGCTCGGTAAGGGCGGTCGCGTTCACCCGATCGTCGCGCGCGGGGAGACCTTCTCCGGCGTCGTCGACATCCTCGGCGTGCCCTATTCGACCACCTACCTGCCGGTGTTCTCGCCCAAGGGCGAGGTGATCGGCGTGCTCTATTCCGGCGTGAAGGAGGAGGTGACGGACGCGGTGGTGCACCAGTGGGCGCTGTCGATCTCCGCCGTCGGCACGGCTCTGCTTCTGGCCGCCGCGATGGTGCTGTTCGTGTTCGGCCGCCGCCTCACCCGGCCGTTGGTCGATCTCACCGGCGCGCTCGAGCGCATCTCCGCCGGGGATCTCGACGCCGCCGTGCCCCATCGCGACCGCGTCGACGAGGTCGGCGCCGTCGCCCGCACCGTCGAGACCCTGCGCGTCGCCGCCCTCGAACGTACCCGTCTGGTCGCGTTCCAGGACCGCGAGCACGCCGACCGGGCCGCCGATCAGAGGCGCATCGCCGCCCGCATCCAGGACTTCCGCCATGCCGTCGCCGGTCTCGTCACCGCGCTCGGCCGCGACGTCGACGCCATGAACACGACGGCCCGCGAGCTGACCGAGCTTGCCGACGAAGCCTCCCATCGCGCCGAGGGCGCCACGCGCGCCACCGAGGAGGCCTCCTCGGGCGTCCGCGTCGTCGCCGACGCCACCGGCGAACTCGCCGCCTCGGTCGCCGAGATCGACCGTCGCGCCGCCGCCGCCGCGCGGGTGGTCGCCGAAGCCCGCGACGCCACCGACGAATCGAGCGCCCGCATCTCCCGCCTGTCGGATGCCTCGGTGCGCATCGGCGCCGTGCTCGATCTGATCCGCGACATCGCCGATCAGACCAACCTCCTCGCCCTCAACGCCACCATCGAGGCGGCGCGCGCCGGCGAGGCCGGTCGCGGCTTCGCCGTGGTCGCCTCCGAGGTCAAGACGCTCGCCGGTCAGACCGCCAGGGCCACCGACGAGATCGCCACCCAGATCGGCGCCGTGCGCACCGAGGTCGCCGCCGCCGTCGCCGCCATCACCGCCATCGCCGGCAAGATCGGCGAGACCGCCGGTTACACCGACGCCATCGCCGAGGCGGTCGGCCGCCAGACCGTCGCCACCTCGGACATCTCGTCGAGCGCCGAGACCGCCGCGCGCGGCACCGCCGACGCCGCCGCCGGGGTCGCCAGCGTCGGCGACGTGGCCGAGCGCACCGACCGTGCCGCCCTGCGCGTCTCCGAAGTGTCGGCCGAGCTGGAACGTTGCACCCGCGATCTCGGCCGCGAGGTCGATCGCTTCCTCGCCGACGTCGCCGCCTGAGGGCGCGACGCCGAGACGCACGAACGCCGAGGGGCGCGGCCGGGATCTCCCGCCGCGCCCCTCGGGCGTTTTTCGGGCGAGGCGGCTCAGATCGCCTCGAATCGCCCGTCGTTGAATTCGCCGACCGGCCGCGCCCACACCTTGCCGCCCTCGTCGCAGACGTAGACGGTGATGCGCTCGCCCTCGCGGATCGGCTCGCTCGCCTGCACCTCGGCCTCCTCGAACGCGACGACGTAGGTCGACCCGCGCTTCTTGTGGCGCATCCGCCGCTTGCCCGCCGCGAACGCGGCCTCGAGCGCGGCGCGCGTGTCGGCGCCTCCCGCCACGGCGGCTTCGAAGGCCGCGACGGCGGTGCTCAGTCGGTCGGTGCTGCTCATGGGACCCTCCCGGTCGTCTCCGCGCCGCGCTCACACGAGCGGGGCCGCACGAATCGTGCCTCGATGCCCGCCAGGGTGGCCGAAGCCGAACTCCCGCGCCACAGTCTTCGAATCCGATGAAATATTGCCTGTTTTGACGAGGCTCAATGCCGAAATCGGGGAGCGGTCTACCATGGCGACATCGGAAGTCCCCCCTTCGATCCCTCCGGCGCGGCACGCCGCGGACGAGACTTCCGAAGCCCGCGAGAGGAGGTGGGCTCACCAGGAAGATCCCCGAGTATCGGAGTGCCGATGGCGGATGGCGCGACCGTTCCTTCTCGGAGCGGCCTCTCGCAATTCACGGCACGCCTGTCGAAAACCTCGCGCCGCCGCTCGAGTTCGCTCGCGGCGGACGAACGGAGAAGGAAGCCGGCAGATGAAACACTTCGAACTGCTCAACACCGACGGACTGATGAACACCGTCGCCCGTGGCCCGACCGACCGGTCGGACGCCTTCGCCACCGAGGTCATGAACGGCACTTTCCACCTCGACGACGATCCCGGCATCGAGATCACCCGGATCTGCCTGTGCAGCCGTGGTGCCGACGAATGCATGCACTGCGGCCGGCAGAGCAAGCCGTGAACGCGCGCGCCGTCCGCGCGCCCCGCGCGTGACGGCCCCCTCGGCGGCGGACCTCGTGCCCGCCGCCCCGACGCCGAGCCGGCGAAGGGATCGCATCTTCGCCTCGTCCCCCGTTGAACCCTCGGGTCCCCGCGCCACGACGCGGGGACGAGGAGGCGGCATGACCTCGCTCCCCCTCGATCTCAATGCCGTCGTCTTCGAACGCGACGGGCGCAGCTATTTGTTCTCCGGCTCGAGCCTCTACCTGTTCGGTGTCGACCCCACCACCGCCGACGTGGTCTCGGCCGCCCGCGCGGCGGGCTCCGAGGCCGATCTTGTCGCCCGCACCACGCCCGTGCACGATCCGGCCGAGGTGCGCGAGACCCTGACCGAGATAGATCGCCTGATCGCCGCCGACGTGCTCGCCCCGCGCGGCGCCACTCTGCGCCCCGCCGGCGAGGACCCCGGCCTGACCGGCGAGACCGTCGCGCTGACCGACCTGTGGCTGATCGTCACCAACAGCTGCAATCTCAATTGCGCCTACTGCTTCTCGCGCGCCGAGTACATGAAGGACCATCGCCCGATGTCGATCGCCACCGCCAAGGCCGGCGTCGACTTCCTGATGGCCCGTCGCGGCGCCGAGACCGAGCTGACCATCGTCTTCTTCGGCGGCGAACCATTGCTCGACATGCCGCTGATCCGCGCCGTCGTCGCCCATGCCGACGAACTCGCCGCCCGCCACGGCCTCGACATCCAGTATTCGATGACCACCAACGGCGTGAAGCTCACCCCCGCCGTGCGCCGCTGGCTGATCGAGAAGCGCTTCTCGGTGATGATCAGCCTCGACGGCGAACAGCCGCAGCACGACGCCAGCCGCCCGTTCCTGTCGGGCAAGGGCTCGTTCTCGACCATCGTTCCGCGCGTGAAGGCCTTCGTCGCCGAGGCGAAGGCGGCCGGGCTCACGGTCAACGGGCGCACCACGCTGAACCGCACCCACCTCGGCCACATCGTCGATCTCTATCGCTTCATGGACGAGGAGATGGGGTTCTCGAACGTCTCGACCCCGATCATCCACGAGCCGGCTCCGCCCGGCTTCGCCTTCCGCATGGACGACGTGTCCGCGCTCGAGGCCGAGCTGCGCGCGCTCGCCGACGTCTTCGTCGACAAGTGCCGGACCGAAGGGCGGGTGCCGCGCTGGGGCACGCTCTCCACCTTCCTGCACACGCTCCATCATCGCGCCCGCCCCGCGCGCGGCTGCGCCGCCGGTCGCCGCGCCGTCTGCGTCGACGTCGACGGCGAGATCTACCCGTGCGAGCGCTTCATCACCGTCGCCGACTACGCCGTCGGCCGCATCGGCTCGACCGCCTACGACATGGAGAAGGTCCACGCCCTCTCCCGCCTCGACGCGGTCGGCTACTACGACAAGTGCAGGTCCTGCGCGGCGGTCTACTACTGCAAGGGCACCTGCGCCGCCGAGCGAGCCCGCTATCATCCGCCCGAGGGCCCGGACGAGATCACCTGCGAGATCTACCGCGCCCTGCTGCGCGTCGTCCTCGACATCTACGTCCGCATCGATCACGACGCGCTGCTGCCCTCGCTGATGCGCCATGACCGCGCGGCCTGAGACCGCGGCTCCCCCGCCGTGTCCCGCGCCCGACGACGCCCCGAAGCGCCCACCCCCCGCCGCTTCGTTCCGCGCCGTCGGACGCGCCGCCCGCATGATCCACGCCGCCGCCCCCGGTTGGACCTGGGCCTGTCTCGCGCTGGTGGCGATCGGCGCGGCCGTGCCGGTCGCCTCCGCCGTCGCGCTCAAGCTCCTGACCGATGCCGCCGTCGCCGCCGGGCGCGCGGGCGGCGGCCTCGACGCGGTCCTCGCGGCGGCCGCCCTCACCGCCGCGCTCGCCCTGATCGGCCATGTGGCGGAAGCGGCCGAGCTCTACGCCCGCGACGTCCACGCCGCCCACGTCGACGTCCGCTTCCAGAGCCTGGTGCAGGAGCGCTCCGCCGCGATCGATCTCGCCCGTTGGGAGGAACCCGCCTTCCACGACGCGCTCCACCTCGCCCAGCAGGAGGTGACGGTGCGTCCGCGCAACATCGCCACCGATCTCCTGTCGCTGATCCAGAACACCCTGACGCTGGGCGGCATGGCCGCGCTCCTCGCCGGGCTCCACTGGTCGCTGCCCGTGGTGGTGGTCGCCGTGTCGATCCCGGAGTTCCTGGTCCGCTTCCGCGCCGCCGACCGCATGCACCGTTTCCACGCCGCCCAGGTCGAGCGCGAGCGCCGCGCCCGCCTCTTCGGCGAGTTCCTCACCCGCCCGGCCTTCGCCCGCGAGATCCGCCTCTACGGCCTCGCCGAGCGCTTCGCCGACGCCTTCCGCGAGGTCCGCGCCGCCGTCCTCGCCGACCGCCGCCGCGTGCTGGCATGGCGGGCGTGGGCGACGGTCGCCACCAAGGTGCCGCCGACGCTCGCCCTCTTCGCCGGCATGGTCCTGCTCGCCGGCCGCGTCGCCGACGGCTCCACCTCGGTCGGCGACATGGTCATGTTCCTCGCCGCCTTCCAGCAGGGCCAGGGCAATCTGCGCGCCCTCCTGCGCGATCTCGCCGCCCTGCACGAGGACGGGCTGTTCCTCGCCCATCTCCTCGGCCTCCTCGCGCTGCGCCCGGCCATCGTCGATCCGCCGAACCCGGTGTCGGTGCCGACCGATCGCCCGCTCGGCCTGCGCTTCGAGGCGGTCTCCTTCACCTATCCGGGCCGTCCGGTCCGCGTGCTCGATCGCCTGGACATGGACGTCCCGCCGGGCGCCTTCGTCGCCCTGGTCGGCCGCAACGGCGCGGGCAAGAGCACGTTGATCAAGCTGATGACCCGCCTCTACGAACCGGACGAGGGGCGCGTCCTCCTCGACGGCCGACCGCTCGCCGCCTTCGCGCTCGCCGATCTGCGCGCCGCCTTCGCCGTCACCGCCCAGGACTTCGCCCAATATCCGCTGACGCTGGCCGAGAACGTCGCCCTCGGCGCCGTCGGCCGCGCCCCCGACCCCGCCGCCCTGCGCGCCGCCCTCGACGCCGCGGCGGCGGAAGGGCTGGAGC
>JBEOKB010000141.1:0-2316 GCA_040275425.1 Siculibacillus sp.
CGCCGACGGGCCCGATCGCGCCCCCGCGCCCGCCCGCGACGACGTCGCCGCGCCCTGGCCGCCGATCGAGCCCGGCGCCTTCGCCCCGCGTGCCCTCGTCGGCGATCCGACCCGCCCCGAGATCATGGAGACCCCCGGCTGGGACGACTACCGTCTGCTCGACAGTGGTTTCGGCCGCAAGCTCGAGCGCTACGGCGTCGTCACCATCGTCCGCCCCGAGGAACAGGCGCTGTGGGCGCCGCGTCTGCCGCGCGCCGTGTGGGACGCCGCCGACGCCGTCTTCTCCGGCGACGTCGAGGAGGAGGGCCCCGGCCGCTGGCGCTTCCGCGAGCGCCTGCCCGAGACCTGGGGCATGACCTTCGCCCCCGTGCGCTTCTCCTGCCGCTTCACCTCGTTCCGCCACACCGGCGTCTTCCCCGAGCAGGCCGCCCACTGGCTGTGGCTGCGCGACACCATCCGCGCCGCCGTGGCGAAGGGGCGTCGCCCCAGGGTGCTCAACCTCTTCGGCTACACCGGGCTCGCCAGCCTGATCGCGGCGGAAGCGGGCGCCGAGGTCACCCACGTCGACGCCTCCAAGAAGTCGATCGCCTGGGCGCGCGAGAACCAGGGCGAGAGCGGCCTCGATCATCTGCCGATCCGCTGGATCTGCGACGACGCCGTCAAGTTCGTCGCCCGCGACGTCCGTCGCGCCGCCCGCTACGATCTGATCCTGCTCGATCCGCCGAAATACGGGCGCGGCCCCGACGGCGAGGTCTGGCAACTGTTCGAGCACCTGCCCGAGATGCTGCGCGGCTGCCGCGCGCTCCTGTCGGACGCCCCGCTCGGCCTCGTCCTCACCGTCTACGCCATGCGCGCCTCCTACGCCTCGTTCCACGAGCTCGCCGCCGAGATCCTCGCCCCGCGCGGCGGCCGTCTCGCCTCGGGCGAACTGTTCCTGCGCGAGGCCGCCGCCCCCGGCACCGAGGTGGTGCGCCGCCTCGCCACCTCGCTGTGGGTGCGCTGGACCCCCGCCGCCCCCGACCGGGAGATCCCCCGATGAGCACTCGCCCGCCGCCGCGCGACGCCTCCCGCGATCTCTACCGCCGCTCCGGCGCCCGCAAGACGGCGCCGCGTCCCGACGCCGCCCCCGCGACCCCGCCTCCCGGCGTGGTCAAGGAGGTGACCAGCCTGAACAATCCGGTGGTCAAGGACCTGCGCGCCCTGCACATGAAGAAGGAGCGCGCCGAGACCGGCCTGTTCCTGGCCGAGGGCCTGAAGTTGGTCACCGACGCCCTCGACGAGGGCTGGCCGATCCGCACCCTGGTCCATGCGAGCCGGGTCAAGACCCAGCCCCTGGTCGCCCGCGCCGTCGCCCGCGCCGAAGCGGCCGGCGCGCTGGTGCTCGAGGTCTCCGACGAGGTGCTGACCAAGATCTGCCGCCGCGACAACCCGCAGATGGTCGTCGCCGCCTTCGAGCAGCGCCTCGGCACCCTCGCCGACATTCCCCGCGAGACCGGCGTGTGGGTGGCGCTCGAGGGCATCAAGGACCCCGGCAACCTCGGCACCATCATCCGCACCGTCGACAGCGTCGGCGCCTGCGGCGTGATCCTCTTGGGCGATACCACCGACCCCTTCGCCCTCGAGGCCGTCCGCGCCACCATGGGCTCGCTCTTCCACGTGCCGCTGATCGAGGCGAGCCTGGAGGACTTCGTCGCCTGGAAGCAGGCGGTGGCGATGCCGGTCTGGGGCACGCACCTGAAGGGCGCCGTCGACTACCGCACCGTGTCCTGGCCCGACCGCTGCGTCCTGATGATGGGCAACGAACAGTCCGGCCTCCCCGCCCCCCACGTCGAAGCCTGCGACGGCATCGTCAAAATACCGATGGCGGGCAGAGCCGACAGTTTGAACCTCGCGGTCGCGACGGCGGTGATGTTGTACGAGGTGAGGCGGGAAAAATTGCCCTCCCTGAATCAGTTGTGAAATCACCACTCCAAGGATTCTGCGAGGCCCCTTCTATATTCCTCTACGCCAGCCAGAAGTTCATTAATTATATTGGGAAATCCGGAGTGTTCTTCGTCAATTTTATCGTATTCTAGAACATGTAAATTTCTATTGCTTCGAAGGGAGGACTTCAGGTCCGGGTGCATTCCGCTTGCCGTTAAGAAATAATGAGGATAAGATTCATTGTATACAAAATTTTGATTCTCGAGAATTAGGTTTATATCAGGATCCCTGACTCCTGCTCCAAGAAATAAAAAGGTGTGCGTCATTAGTGCGCTATCAAATGCGTTGTAGAATGGCGCTGCAGATATTCTGGCGCTGGCATATTGCCTCTGT
>JBEOKB010000142.1:0-9541 GCA_040275425.1 Siculibacillus sp.
CGGGCCGCGCCGCGCCGCTCGCCCGCCCGCGCGTTCGCCGCCCCGCCGCTCGGCCGCGTGCGCCAGCCCACCCCGTCGACGATCACGGTGCGATTGCCACGGAAGTCGGTTTCGCACACGATCAGGCCACGCTCGGCCATGTAGGTGAGGAGCCAGCGCCCGCGCGAGGGCGAATGGCTGCCGTAGGCCCGCGCCAGCGCCTCGTCGGACGGGCAGGTCTCGCCCTCCCGCGCCGCCCGCGCCACCATCAGGAACACGCCCTGCATCTCCTCCGGCAGGTCCTCCGCCGCCGCCAGCACCCGCGTCCACGCCTCGTCGTCGTCGGTGCGGCTGATTCCCGCCCGCGCCAACGCCAGCCGCCGCCGGAACATCGACATGTCCTGGCCCAGCTCGCCGAGTCGGCGCAGCCGACAGTGGAAGGCGAAGTCCTGATAGACCACCGGCACCGGCCGGAACGCCGCCTCCGGATCCGACAGGATCTCGGCGAAGATCTCCTCGAGCGCCGCCTCGATCTCCTCCGCCGACGCGCTCGGCACCGCCGCCGCCTCGGCCGCCGCCTCCTCGCTCGGCCGCACCGAGGCCACCTGCGCCAGCAGCTCGGCCGTTCCGATCTTGGGCGCGCGCGGCGCCGGCGCCGGTCGCACCGGCTCCTCGCCGGGGGGAGGGGGCGCGAAGATCAGATCTTCGAGCGCATCGCGCGGCATGTCCGGCAGCGGCATCAGCTCCGGCCGCCCCGAGCGCCCGCGCGTCGCCACCGTGCCGATGCGAATCGCCGTCGGCCGCCGGAACAGCGCGGGCCCCAGCGCCACGAACTGCCCCGGCACCAGATCGCGGAACGCCTCCGCCTGACGCCGTTCCATGCCCAGGAGATCGGCCGCGCGCGCCATGTCGATGTCGAGGAAGGTGCGCCCCATCAGGAAGTTGGACGCCTCCGCCGCGACGTTCTTGGCGAGCTTGGCCAGCCGCTGCGTGGCGATCAGCCCGGCGAGCCCGCGCTTGCGCCCGCGACACATCAGATTGGTCATCGCCCCGAGCGAGGTCTTGCGCGCCTCGTCCGACACCTCGCCCGCGATCGCCGGGGCGAACAGCTGCGCCTCGTCGACCGCCACCAGCATCGGATACCAGTGATCGCGATCGGCATCGAACAGGCCGTTGAGGAAGGCCGCCGCCGCGCGCATCTGGTCCTCGGCGTCGAGCCCCTCGAGGTTCAGCACCACCGAGGCTCGGTGGCGGCGGATGCGATCGGCGATGCGGGCGAGTTCGGCCGGCGAGCGCTCGGCGTCGACGACGACGTGGCCGAACGCCTCCGCCAGCGTGACGAAGTCGCCCTCCGGATCGATGATCGCCTGTTGGACGTGCGGCGCCGACTGCTCCAGCAGACGGCGCAGCAGATGCGACTTGCCCGAACCCGAGTTGCCCTGGACCAGCAGACGGGTCGACAGGAGTTCCTCGAGATCGAGTCGAGCGCTCTCGCTCGTCGCCGTCGTACCCAGATCAATACCGAGCTTCATGCCCTGCCGGTCCTCGCCCGCGAAGGCCGCGAACCTATCACGCCCGCCCCCGCCCGCGACCCGCCCCGTCGCGCCGATCCACAGGAGATGACGGGCAGCGGAGAAGGCGGCGATCGCGTCGGCGTCAGCCGAGACCCGGCCCCTCGGGCACGCCGGGGATGCGCGGCATGAAGTCGCGTCCCCGCGTCGTCACGAAGTCGATCAGCGCCCGCGCCGCCGGCAGAGGCCGCTTGCGCCCCAGCCGCACCACGTACCATCGCCGCCACAACGGCAGCCCCTCGATCTCCACCAGCGCCAGCCGCCGGTCCTCGAGCTCGGCCGCCACCGTGTGGGCCGAGATGAAGGTGAGGCCGAGCCCGGCCATCACCGCCTGTTTGATCGTCTCGTTCGAGCCGATCTCCATGCCGATCTTGGGGTGAACCCCGGTGCGCGACAGGAAGTGCTCCATCAGAATGCGCGTCCCCGACCCCGGCTCGCGCACCAGGAAGGTGCGGTCGGCGAGCAGGCGCGCCGACACCGGCCCGTGCCCGACGAGCGGGTCGTCCGGCGCGGCGACGACGATGTGCGGGTGATCGCCGATCAGCGACGATTCGATCCCCACCTCGCCGGGCGGTCGTCCCATGATCGCCAGATCGAAGTCGCCCGCCTCGAAACGCCCAATGATTTCAGAGCGATTGCCGACGACCAGTTCCAGATCGACGCGCGGATGCTCACGCGCATAGGCGGCGAGGATGCGCGGCGCGAAGTACTTCGCCGTCGACACCACCCCGACCGTCACCCGCCCGCCGTCGGGCGTGCGCATGGCCGCCAGCGTCTCGCGCGCGTCCTCGAGGATCTTTTCGATTCGCCGCGCCGCGTCGAGCAGCTCCTGGCCCGCCGCCGTCGGCGTGAGGCCGCCGCCGTCGCGCTCGAACAGGGCGAGACCGACGTCCTCCTCCAGCGCCTTCATCTGCATCGTCACCGCCGGCGGCGTGACGTGCAGCGCCTCCGCGGCGGCCGCGAACGACCGCCCGGCATGGGCGGCGGCGATGATGCGGAGCTGCTTGAGCGTGAGGTTGCGCATGAATTCAGTTTATCTGAAGGACGGACAAAGGAAATACGAATTTATTTAATTCAGCGAAGCGGGCAGTCTCCGGCCACACGAAAAACGGAAGGGAGCGCCCCGATGACCACGAAGGACGAGACCAACGCCCCGATCGACGCCAAGAAGCGCTATTCGGCCGGTGTGCTGAAGTACGCGCAGATGGGCTACTGGGACGGCGACTACCAGCCCAAGGACACCGACATTCTCGCGGTGTTCCGCATCACCCCGCAGGAGGGCGTCGACCCGATCGAGGCGGCCGCCGCCGTCGCCGGCGAGAGCTCGACCGCGACCTGGACGGTGGTGTGGACCGACCTCCTGACCGCCTGCGACAGCTACCGCGCCAAGGCCTACAAGGTCGAGCCGGTTCCGAACCAGCCGGGCCAGTACTTCTGCTGGGTCGCCTACGACATCATCCTCTTCGAGGAAGGGTCGATCGTGAACCTGGCGGCCTCGATCATCGGCAACGTCTTCTCGTTCAAGCCGCTGAAGGCCGCCCGTCTCGAGGACATGCGCTTCCCGCCCGCCTACGTGAAGACCTTCAAGGGTCCTCCGACCGGCATCGTCGTCGAGCGCGAGCGTCTCGAGAAGTACGGCCGCCCGCTGCTCGGCGCGACCATCAAGCCGAAGCTCGGCCTGTCGGGCAAGAACTACGGTCGCGTGGTCTACGAGGGCCTCACCGGTGGTCTCGACTTCACCAAGGACGACGAGAACATCAACTCGCAGCCCTTCATGCATTGGCGCGACCGCTTCCTCTACTGCATGGAAGGCGTGATGAAGGCCTCAGCCGACACCGGTGAGGTCAAGGGCCACTACCTCAACATCACCGCCGGCACCATGGAGGAGATGTATCGCCGCGCCGAGTTCGCCAAGCAGCTCGGCTCGTGCATCGTCATGGTCGACCTCGTCATCGGCTGGACCGCGATCCAGTCCATGGCCGAGTGGTGCCGCGCCAACGACATGATCCTGCACATGCACCGCGCCGGTCACGGCACCTACACCCGCCAGAAGAACCACGGCATCTCGTTCCGCGTCATCGCCAAGTGGCTGCGTCTGGCCGGCGTCGATCACCTCCACACCGGCACCGCCGTCGGCAAGCTCGAGGGCGACCCGATGACCGTGCAGGGCTTCTACAACGTCTGCCGCGAGGCCAAGAACGAGGTGGATCTCCAGCGCGGCCTGTTCTTCGAGCAGGACTGGTGCGACATCCGCAAGGTGATGCCGGTCGCCTCGGGCGGTATCCACGCCGGACAGATGCACCAGCTTCTGCACCTCTTCGGCGACGACGTGGTCATGCAGTTCGGCGGCGGCACCATCGGTCACCCGATGGGCATCCAGGCCGGCGCCGTCGCCAACCGCGTCGCCATGGAGACCATGGTTCTCGCCCGCAACGAGGGGCGCGACATCATGGCCGAGGGGCCGCAGATCCTGCGCGACGCCGCCAAGTGGTGCAAGCCGCTCGAGGCCGCGCTGACCACCTGGGGCGCGGTGACCTTCGACTACGCGTCGACCGACACCTCGGACTTCGCTCCGACCGCCTCGGTGATCTGACGCGGAACCGCTCGGGACGATCGAGCGACGCGGGGCGCGAGCCCCCGTCCTCGGCACCCGCCGCCCATTCTTCCCTTCGCCCGTACTCGGGGAGACTTCACGATGAGACTGACCCAAGGTGCCTTCTCCTTCCTGCCCGATCTGACCGACGCGCAGATCTCCGCCCAGGTCGAACACGCTCTCGGCCTCGGCTGGGCGGTGTCGATCGAGGTGACCGACGACCCCCATCCGCGCAACTGCTACTGGGAGATGTGGGGCATGCCGATGTTCGGCCTCAAGGACGCCGCCGGCGTCATGACCGAGCTGAAGGCCGCACGCACCGCTCGCCCGCAGTCCTACATCCGCGTCAACGCCTTCGACAGCACGCGTGGTTGGGAGACCATCCGTCTCTCCTTCATCGTCAACCGCCCCGCCGTCGAGCCCGGCTTCCACCTCGATCGCATCGAGGAGGCCGGTCGCGTCCAGCGCTACGCCCTGCGCCGTCGCACGGCCTGAGGCGAGGGGAGGGCGGGTTCCCCCGCCTTTCCCTTCTCCCCTTGCGGGAGAAGGTGCCCCGAAGGGGCGGATGAGGGGTCTCGATCTCACCGTCCGCTCCGGTGCTCGCGATAGGGGTGCCGCTTCGCGGCGCCCCCTCGTCCGGCCTTCGGCCGGTATGCCCGCCACGTTCAGCGCCGACGTCCCGGCGGTCGAACCCAGGACGCGACGAGAGGTCCGATCGATGCCCCCGTTCGATCCCAATGCCGCGGCCGCCGCGCAGGCGCGGACCGCGCCCGCCACCCCGACCGACACCGTCGCCGCCCCCCCTCGGACGACGCTCGATCTGGCAGAGCTCTATCGTCGCAGCGAGATCGGACCTCTCCTCGCCGAGCTCGATCGCGATCTGGTCGGCCTCGTGCCGGTCAAGACCCGCATCCGCGAGATCGCCGCGCATCTGCTCGTCACCCGCGCGCGCTCCGAGTTGGGGCTCACCACCTCGCCGCCGACCCTCCACATGGCCTTCACGGGCAATCCCGGCACCGGCAAGACCACGGTCGCGCTGCGCATGGCCGGCATTCTTCACCGCCTCGGCTACGTGCGGAAGGGCCACCTCGTCTCCGTCACGCGCGACGATCTGGTCGGCCAGTACATCGGCCACACCGCGCCCAAGACCAAGGAGGTCCTGAAGCGGGCGATGGGCGGCGTGCTGTTCATCGACGAGGCCTACTACCTCTACCGCCCCGAGAACGAGAAGGACTACGGCCAGGAGGCGATCGAGATCCTGCTCCAGGTCATGGAGAACCAGCGCGACGATCTCGTCGTGATCCTCGCCGGTTACGCCGACCGCATGCAGACCTTCTTCTCCGCCAATCCGGGCTTCCGCTCGCGCATCGCCCATCACGTCGACTTCCCCGACTACGACGACGCCGAGCTGCTGACCATCGCCGATCTGATCGCCGAGAAGGAGGGCTACCGCTTCGACGAGGGCGCCCGCGCCGCGCTGGCCGACTACGTCACCGCGCGCCGCACCCGACCCGACTTCGCCAACGCCCGCTCGATGCGCAACGCCTTCGATCGCGCCCGTCTGCGTCAGGCCATCCGCCTGTTCGAGAGCGGCGCCGAGGTCGACGCCGAGGCGCTCTCCACCATCACCGCCGCCGAAATTCGGGCGAGCCGCGTGCTCAAGAACACCGATCGCCCCGCCGACTGAAGAAGACGACATACGAGGAACGCCGAGAGGATCTGGTCATGGCCGACGCATCCCACCCCATCGATCTCGCCCAGCGGCTCGCCGAATGGTCCGGCGCCGACGCCGATCGTCGCGACGTCGCCACCACCGTGGTCGTGCTCGCCCGCGCCTGCGCCGAGATCGCCGCCCTGGTGGCGGCCGGACCGCTCGCCGGTGAGCTCGGCGCCTCGCGCGGCCTCGACAACGGCGGCGGCGACGTCCAGAAGGAACTCGACGTTCGCTGCGACGCCATCATCGCCGAGGCCTGCAAGGCCGCCCCCGTCGCCGCGCTCGCCTCCGAGGAGGCCGATCACCCGATCGCCCTCGACCCGGCCGGCACCCTGCTGGTCGCGGTCGACCCGCTCGACGGCTCGTCCAACATCGACACCAACGTCTCGGTCGGCACCATCTTCTCGATCCACCGCCGCCGCGAGGGCGTCGATCCCGCCTCCGACGAGGCGTTCATGCGCCCCGGCCGCGAGCAGGTCGCCGCCGGTTACGTCGTCTACGGCCCGCACGTGGCGATGATCCTGACGGTCGGTGAGGGGGCCGAGCTCTACGTCCTCGACCCCGAGCGCCGCCGCTTCCTGCGCACCACCGAGGCGCTGCGGGTGCCGCTCGAGGCGCGCGAGTTCGCCATCAACATGTCGAACTACCGCCATTGGGACGAGCGCATCCGCACCTACGTCGACGACCTCGTCGCCGGCAAGGACGGCCCGCGCGCGGTCGACTTCAACATGCGCTGGATCGCCTCGATGGTCGCCGAGGCCCACCGCATCTTCATGCGCGGCGGCGTCTATCTCTATCCCGGCGACGCCCGCAAGGGTTACGCCTCCGGCCGCCTGCGTCTGGTCTACGAGGCCGCGCCGATCGGGTTCCTGATGGAGCAGGCCGGTGGGCGCGCCAGCGACGGCCGCAACTCGGTGCTCGATCTCGTGCCGGAGAAGCTGCACCAGCGCGTGCCGCTGATCTTCGGGTCCAAGGTCAAGGTCGAGCGCGTCGAGCGCTACCTCTCCGCCGACCTCGGTTGGAACGACAAGTCGCCGCTGTTCTCCCGTCGCGGACTGCTCACCGCCTGATCCCGCGTCAAGACAAATAGATGGACCCGCATTTCAGAAGAGCGGGCGGAGGAGACTCCCATGTCGGTCAAGCATCCGATCATTTCCGTCACCGGTTCCTCCGGCGCGGGCACCACCTCGGTCAAGCGCACCTTCGACCAGATCTTCCGCCGCGAGGGCGTCAAGACCGCCTCGATCGAGGGCGATGCCTTCCACCGCTACGATCGCGTCGACATGCGCCGCGTCATGGCCGAGAAGGGCGCCACCGGCGACCAGCACTTCTCCCATTTCGGCGAGGAGGCGAACCTGCTCGCCGAGCTGGAGGAGACCTTCCGCGCCTACGCCGCCACCGGCACCGGCAAGACCCGCACCTACGTCCACGACGCCGAGGAGGCAGAGAAGTACGGCTCGCCGCCGGGCACCTTCACCGCCTGGCGCGATCTCGAACCCGGCTCGGATCTGCTGTTCTACGAGGGCCTGCACGGCGCGGTCGTGACCGAGAAGGTCAATATCGCCCGGCATGCCGATCTCAAGGTCGGCGTCGTCCCGGTCATCAATCTCGAGTGGATCCAGAAGCTCCATCGCGACAAGTCGATGCGCGGCTATTCCACCGAGGCGGTCACCGACACCATCCTGCGGCGCATGCCCGACTACGTCCACATCATCACGCCGCAGTTCAGCCAGACCGACATCAACTTCCAGCGCGTGCCGACCGTCGACACCTCGAACCCGTTCATCGCCCGCTCGATCCCGTCGCCGGACGAGAGCATCGTCGTGATCCGCTTCAAGAACCCGCGCGGCATCGACTTCCCCTATCTGCTGTCGATGATCCACGACAGCTTCATGAGCCGCGCCAACTCGATCGTCATCCCCGGCGGCAAGCTCGACATCGCCATGCAGCTGATCCTGACGCCGCTGATCATGCAGCTCGTCGATCGCCGTCGCCGCTCGATGTGACGGGGAGGGGAGGCGTGGCCTCCCCGTTTCTCCGGGCCGGCGGCGGCTCCTGCCCCGCCCGGCCGATCGCCCCTGCGCGCGCCCCCCTCGCATTCAACGATCAAACGAAAATCGTCCGAAGAGGAAACCCCGATGAACGCCCCGACCTCCGTCGCCGCTCCCGGCTCGCTCGCCTGGCCCGTCACCGCCGCCCTGCGCGCGCTGGCGATGGACGCCGTCGAGGCCGCCAAGTCCGGCCATCCCGGCGCCCCGATGGGCATGGCCGAGATCGCCGCCGTGGTGTGGCGCGAGCTGCTCTCGCACGATCCCGCGAATCCGGCCTGGCCGAACCGCGATCGTTTCGTCCTGTCGAACGGCCACGGCTCGATGCTGCTCTACGCGCTCCTGCACCTGACCGGCTACGACCTGACCATCGACGACCTCAAGGCCTTCCGTCAGCTCGGCTCGCGCACCGCCGGTCATCCGGAGGTCGGCCATACCCCCGGCGTCGAGACCACCACCGGTCCGCTCGGCCAGGGCCTCGCCAACGCCGTCGGCATGGCGATCGCCGAGCGCACCCTCGCCGCCCAGTTCAACCGCCCCGGCCACACGGTCGTCGATCACCGCACCTTCGTCTTCCTCGGCGACGGCTGCCTGATGGAGGGCGTCTCCCACGAGGCCGCCTCGCTCGCCGGAACGCTCGGCCTCGGCAGGCTGGTGTGCTTCTGGGACGACAACGGCATCTCGATCGACGGCAGGTGCGTCGAGTGGTTCGCCGACGACACCCCCGCCCGCTTCGAGGCCTACGGCTGGCACGTCGTGCGCGGCGTCGACGGCCACGACCCGGCCGCGATCGCCGCCGCCGCCGAGGCCGCGCTCGCCGAGACCGGCAAGCCCTCGCTCGTCTGCTGCCGCACCGTGATCGGCCGCGGCGCCCCCACCAAGGAGGGCACCGAAGGCGTCCACGGCGCCCCCCTCGGCGCGGCCGAGATCGCCGAGGTGCGCAAGGCGATGGCCTGGGCCCACGCGCCGTTCGAGGTGCCGGCCGACGTCTACGCCGCCTGGGACGCGCGGGCGAAGGGCGCCGCCGCCTCGGCCGACTGGACGGCGCGCTTCGTCGCCTATGCGAAGGCCCACCCCGACCTCGCCGCCGAATTCGAGCGCCGCATCGCCGGAGACCCGGCCGCCGACTTCGCCAAGGCCCAGGCCACCGCGCTCGCCGCCTGCGAGGCGGCCGGCACCGTCGCCAGCCGCAAGGCCGGTCAGATCGCGCTCGCCACCTTCGCCGAGCACCTCCCCGAGTTCCTCGGCGGCTCGGCCGACCTCGGCCACTCCAACCTGACCGTCCACGCCCGATCGAAGCCGATCAGCCGTGACCCGGCCGGCAACCAGATCTTCTACGGCGTGCGTGAGTTCGGCATGGGCGCGGTCGCCAACGGCATCGCCCTGCACGGCGGCTTCATCCCGTTCTGCGCCACTTTCCTGGTGTTCTCCGACTACGCCCGCAACGCCATCCGCATGGCCGCGTTGATGAGACAGCGGGTGATCTGGGTGCTCACCCACGATTCGATCGCGCTCGGCGAGGACGGCCCGACCCATCAGCCGATCGAGCACGTCGAGAGCCTGCGCCTCATCCCCGGCCTAGACGTGTGGCGCCCTGCCGACGCCGCCGAGACCGCCGCCGCCTGGGGCGCCGCGC